>CALVJZ010000010.1 GCA_944332465.1 uncultured Bacilli bacterium
TGTTTTGTACCATTATCTAAAAGTCTAAAATAAGGCATAATATAACTCTTACTGTTAAAAAATCCCATACTTGGTGCTGCACAAGTTGAAACTACAGCACGAGACTTTACACTCTTATCCTCTGCCCAATTAGTTAATTTCATATTACCTACTGAAATGTTATAGCAATGACCACTACATGAATCACGATAAATAGGATATGCATATACTGTAACACCTAAATTACTATCTTGTACACCTATCGTTGGACAAGATATAGTAGAACTATTAATTTTAGACGCATTATAAAACTGTTTGTTAAAATTATCAGAATGATACCAAGATTTACCATCTCTAGCATATAAAGTTCCATCACTAAATGGCGTTTTAACATCACCATTACTATATATATCATACTTTAACTCTATAAGTTTACCATTAGAAATTTCAAACTTATATTCACAACTAGCAACCTTATTATTCAAAGCATTGGTACTATATGGAAGCAAAAATAATATTCCGACAATAAATATAAATACAAAGTTTTTAAAAATTTTCACTGTCACCACTCCATATATACAATCATACAGAATAAGTATAACAAAATAAAAAAAAAATAGCAATTAATTTGCTATTTAATTGTTTATAAATTTTAGTCAATACTATTCCAACAGTTAGCCCAACTATTAGTATCTGTTTCACCATCTCCATTTTCAGCACCAGTAGCTACTAAAGACATAATCAAAGTAACTAAAGTTGTAATAAAGAAGATAGCCACAGCATAGATACATCTTTTAATCAAACGGCTTTGTGCTTGTTTAACTTCTTTTTCATCACTTGAAATAACTGCTTTACCTAAATCAATAGTACCAAATACAATTAATAAAATTGGAATACCAATTTGTACAATTGGGAATACACCTTTTTTAATAATTCTAACAATTGGTCCTAATCCACCACAGTTATCATTGATACTTCCAACAACTCCAATTTGAAATAAATTTAACATATACAACTCTCCTTCAACAAATTAATCTTATCTTAAAACAAAATATTTGTCAATATTACCTACGAAATAAGCCAAATATTCTATTTGAGTCTTTTTTATTATCCTTCTTAACTAATAATCTCATTCTAGCTAGAAAATCATCCAAAATAGGGTTTCTTTTTCTTTCGTCTAAAGGTGGTAAATTATAAAAAATTCTTGTACGAGCCTCATATTCAAAATCACCAATATCTTTATTTGTTAACAAACTTTTATTCAAAACAATAGTTTTATCTTGAAGTCTAGAAAAAATATTACGATTCTTTTTCATCAATTTATTTAACTTAATAATAGATGGTTCAATTAAGTATAAAACATCAGTACAAAAAGAATCATCATTACAATCATTTAAATCAATCAAAATTACAGGTGCAGCCGAATACTGAGACAACAAACTATTAATTAAATCAATAGATGTCGAAATCATATTTTTATCATTAAAAAATTTAAAATCATTTTTATTAATCTCAATAGCTATAATATTATCACCATAATGAATCTTAAGCTCTCTTTTTAACATATAAACTAAGGTTGTAGCTCCAGCATGAGTAGTTACATTTCTAACTCCTATTATCCTAGTAGCTTTCCTTGAGGTAGATAGATTAGATAACTCATCATCTCTAGGTGTTCCTCCACCCATCTGTTGTATTTTAGCAACTTGTTTATATGAATTGGGATGATCCAATAAATATCTCACCCCATCAATATTTGTTGTAAAATTATAAATTCCTAACGAAATAAGTCTAGATAAAAAACTAGGAGTACAAACATCACTACCTTCAGGCAAGAAAAAAACTATTTTCTCAACATCAAGTCCCATAGCCAATGTTTGAAATGTTTTTATATTATGAAAATTTTTCAAAGCCGTAACATCAAGAATCATCTTATTATAAAAGAAATTCTTAAACATCTCAATTAGTTCGGTAACTTCATACTCACCAGAAATACTTTTAATAACATCAACATCTAAATTTAATAAGAGATCACGCTGTTCATTACTTACTATAACGTTCATAGAATCACCTACCTATTCAAATACAGTTATTAACTTAGTATCTCCAGCAATTTGGAAAATCTTTAAATTAGGCATAATCTTATTAACAATAGGAATATCAATTATAATTTGTGTAACAATACGATAATACTTTTGTTCATTATTTTCCTTTACACTACCAGAATCTTTTTTTACTTCAAATTCTTTAAAACAATATCCTGGATCACAATTAAAACCATCTACTTTTATATCACTAGGCTGATGATAACCTACAGTCTTCATATATGATTGTATTTCATCATTACATGTAGTATTAGTACCACAATTACCCTCATATTGTTCAAATTTAGTAATAATGTAGTTTTTGACACGAAATGCTTTAGTATAATTAACATTAAATGCCAAATAACCTGTAACAAGAACTAAGAATACAACAATCATAGCTAAGTTTACAACTCCACCAAAAGCATCCCGCATCTTCTACACTACCTTTCAATTCTTTTTATTTATTTAAATGATCTACAATTACATAACCAACATCAGTATTACCTGAAGAAATATTACCCCATTGTGTATTAATAGCATTTTGAATACTAGGCCACATTAACCAGAAAAATCCAATTACTGCTGCAATAGCAATAAGAGTAATAACTGTTAAATTTAATTCTCCTGTAGCTGCTTTCATTAAAAAAACACATCCTTTCCTATTCTATACAATAAATATTATAACAATATAAATTTATTTTTACAACACATTTAATTGAGTTTACATTTGAAACATCATCATCATTGAAATCAAAATAATTATCATTGTTCCAGCACCAGTAACTACTAACATAATCATAGTTTGACTTTCCATATGACCTAATCTTTCTTTATATTTAGTCTCACGAGCCTTATTTTGAAGATTAGATACTGTTCTAGAAAACATCATCAATCTTTCTTGTTTTCTCTCTTGAGAACCAAGACCAAGACGATATAACAAACGCATCATACGCATCGAATCACGTACTGGATAAGTATTAGCAAATTCCATATAAGGATCAATAGAAGAATCTCCAGCATTAATACGTTCAATTAATCTTCTAAGACCAGGTTTAAATATATCTGGAGCATCATCAATAGACTTACCCAAAGCAACTGGAACTGTATAATGTTGAATCAAAATCTCTAAACTCTTTAAATAGTATGGCAACATTACATCAATATCATGCAAATGTGCTTTATAAAAAGATTTTAAATTTGTATATGGCATCTTAAACACCAATACAGCAACAACTATACAAAATACTATATTAAGAAATGATAATTGACTTAAAAATATAAATAGAAAAACAATTGCAACCAAAATAGCATACCAAATTCTTTTTCTAAATAATTGATTAGGATCAACTTCTTCCCCATATCTAGCATATACTAAAAAGTCATAATCATCTTCACGTAATATATTAAAATACTTTTCATTATCAGCAATAAACTTATCCTTATCAATTGTATTATTATATACTAAAATAAAAATGATAATTGCACCAACAACAACAATTTCTACCATTATTCAGCACCCACATTCTCATTATAATATTTTTCACCCTTCAACAAGAAATAAGTATTAACAATTAAAACACCATGTAATAACAACTTAACATACCATCTATCAAGCATAACTAAATATGTTTCACGCCCTAATAAATACTGTGTTAACATTACTAACAAATAAAGCATAATACCAAATTGTAAAAAGGATTTGTGGAAGGTTGCACGCTCAATTCTATCACGATATACACTCTCAACTAACATATCAATATCAAGTTGCATATTATCTAAAGAATCATTAGCATCTCTTGCACCTTCTTTAGTAATTTGTAAAAATAATTGGTGCATGTTTTTAACAATATAATATGGATATAGCTGACTCATATAATTAAGTGCTTCATCAATACTACCATCCTGATAAGCTAGTTCAATCATATGATCAACATCACTTTTAACAGGATCTTCTAAAATACCTGAATTACGAACACCCTCTAAAGCCTTAACAAAAGATTGTGTTGTTGCAAATTCCATAATAGTATTAGAAGTATATACTTGAATTTGTTCAAAAATAAACTCACTATAAACACGTTTACAACGTAAATATGATAAATATGGTACAAATGATATTGCAACCACAATATATACTAAAGAAATGAACAAGTTATAAAAATACAAATAACTAACTACACCAGTAAAAACACCAATAACTATTATTTGTATTAAATATTGTCTAGGGGTATATTCTTGTCCTAATTCCTTTGTCTTTTCACGAACAACTTTAAAAGAATAAGGTGCAAATTTATCATACATACCTTGTACTTGTGAAGTAACAAATTTACCAACATTTTGCCCTTTATAATTACGATACAAAAATATAACAAGTACAATAAAAATGATAAAAAGCAATTCTTCTAAATACATAAAATCACCCCTTTTAACCTAAACTACCAAGTTGTGAAAAATCAACGTTAGCACCACTTGTTGTTGAACCTTCGGTTGTACTAACACCATTATCAGGATTAGTTACAACATTACCAGTAGCAACACTACTTACAGGTGTAACATTAATAGTAGCCTCGCTTGTAGTAGTTGTACTAATAGTAGGCTCACTATCTTCTACTGTTAAAGTTATAGGACTACTACTATCAGCAACAGATGTAACAACAGGTTTAACTTCGCTAACATTAGGAGTATTAACAACCTGATCAGTATCTTTATTTTCCATAAATGCTTCTTTTGAAGCATCATCAGTAAATGGTAAATCATCACTCAAATGCTCCGTAATAGCATTAATATCAATATTTTGATTTTCTAAATATTCAATTAAATGTGGACTTGGTTTACGCATAACAGGTTCTTTACCAAATAATTTTTGATAAATAATTCTAGACTGTGGTTTATTATTTTCATCAACATAAAACTCACATACTTCATCAACTTCACGATGAAATTTACCAAGTTTCTTACTGTAATATGCTTTAATATGAACACCAATTTGAATATAACGATAAATAGTATTTAAAAATTGATTAACATCCAAATCAGTTTCCATCAAACTATACATACGATAAGGTATAGCCGTAGCTTTATCAGCATGAATAGTAGACAAAATATTATGTCCTGATGAAATAGAGTTACGTACAGCAGAAACAGCTTCTGCACTACGAACCTCTGAAAGTAAAATCCATTTAGGATTTTGACGCATACAAGTTACCAAAACATCAGTATAACTTGCTACATTATTTGTCTTCATCGCAACAATATCACGTTGTGGAAAAATTTTATCTAAGTGAAGTTCCAAAGTATCTTCAATTGTAATTAACTTTTCTTCAGTTTTAGTATGACTAGCTAAATATTTAACAAACTCAGTCTTACCAGAACCAGTTTCTCCACAAACAATAATATTACAATGACCTTCAACACACTTAATTAAAATATCATGAATATCCTGCGTAAAATAATCATCTTTAAGTAATTTTTCTTTTTCAAGACGAATTTTAGCAGGAGTTTTACGAATAACCATTGCAATACCATTAGTTGCAATGGAAGGATGAACGAAGTTCAAACGTAACTCAGCAGATTCAGCATCCAAAAATGGTTTAGCATTATTAAATGTTGTTCCCATAACATTAGAACATTGAAAAGCTAACTTTTCAATAAACTCTGGAGTAAGTCCTTGAACTTCTACTCTAAGAGATCCTTGAGTTAGAGAACGAATCCAAGTTTGTCCATTATTATCAAAAGAAATATCAGTAATATCATCATTATCAAGTAAAGGTCGTAAAGGACCAAAGTCTAATTTATCAAAAATGTTTTCATTCATCTAACCCATCTCCTTATTCTTATCCCATACTTTCTTCCCAGTATGTAACAGATTCAATCCAACTACGTAAACTATCACTATCTAGTTCCAAATCATTTGGATTATCTTTTAAACTCTCATTAGTAGGAACAGGTACTAACTCTGAATCATATGATTGTAAATAACTTGCTTTCTTTAATAAGATATAATAATCTTCAGGTAAAGCAAATACAATCATTGATGGAGTACGTTGTTCATCTAAATTAGAAAATACTGGTTGACCAGAAGAATCTTTAACAGCTAAAACTTTAACATTCTTTAAAAATCTTCCATATTGCATTAACTCAGGTCCACTAGTATTAGCTTCTGCTTCAGCAGCATCTTGAGTTCTTGTAATTCTTAAATAAATATCAATATAATTTCCTGGATAAATAGAGTTACCATAAGTAGACTCAGTATCAACAGGCATATTATAAAGTACATAACCCTTAGGATAATCTAAAATAATATTCGCAGGTAATTGTTCTTTTTCAACAACCTGTCTAGTATAAAATAAACTACCCTGAGGAATTAATGTATCGGCATTAGAATACTTATCAATAACATCTGCTTGATTAGTAATAACATCACCTTCAAGCATAGAAGGAGGAATTTCTCTAGTTCCTACCATTGCTTCAGTTATTTGAACACCTGGTTCTATCTGCTCTTTAGCATAAGGAACAGATATAGGGTTAACAGCAGCTTGTACACGCATGTTATACGCTATATATAAGATAAGAACTGCTGCAACCACACCAACTACAGTAACTGTATTCTTATTAGATAAGAATTTCTTAAAACCCGTACCTAAATTACCCATATAATATCTCCTTCCCTTTTATTCTTTTATTTAGTCATATTAATTTTACCCAAATCACTATCTGGATCTTTTAATTCGTTTTCAGTATAAACATCATTTTGATAAGTATTTTCAAGAATCGCATCAATTTGTGTAGTCATCTCTAAGTTTTCTTCTTCAAAACTTAATACAGTTGAAGAATCAGCTTTTACACTAACCTTAGGTGGAACTTCGTTAATATCATAAAAAGATAATCTATAATTTCTTGTCATATCAACAGAATCAGCAAATCTTCTTACAAAACTTTCAACAAACTTCTCTTTATCAATTCTTAACATACCAGTTTGACGATAATATTTAACATCAAGTGCATCAACCATAGCAGCTTCAGAAGTTTCTTTCACCAGGTAGTAATCTAACTCACTACCTGATGAATAATTGGAAATAATATTAATCATAAGTAAGGCTGCTAAACTCAAAATGATAATACCAACAGTTAACATCGCTTTATTCATAATATCTATCTCCCTTCTTCTCTATTTTTACCAGCAGTACCACGTTGTTCTACAGCACCACCAAGTTTATCTAATAAATCACTATGATAATATGTAAATTTAACATCATCATTACATTTACCATCTGGACATTCAATTGAACCAGTATAGTCACTATATGATTTATCATCTTTTCTATTAAACTCACGTATTTTGCTTAGTGTATCTCTATCTAAAACTATTAAGTAATCTAGATAACTATCACCACTATAAATACTATTACCTTTTTCTTGAATATCTTCAATTAATTGTAATGGATTAACTTTATATCCTTCATTTTTAATATTTAAGTTAAATTCCATATCTCCTGATTCTTCTTGATTATCAGAACCAAGTGTCCAGTTAAATCCAGGTTGACGACCTAAATTCAAGCTACTAGCTGTTTCACTATCAAGTTTAACTGAATTGTTATCAGTTTCATTCTTAGCATCAGGGAACAACTTATTCAAATCAACTACTCTAAATGTGTAATCTTCAAATGTTGATGTATCACAATCATCAGTACAAGGTGGACAAACTATTTTATCATTTTCATCTAATTGATAAGCTTCATTCTTCAACGCATAGAAACATTCGAAATCAAAATTCCATCCAAAATATCCAAAATCTGTTGTACTTGCATGAATATTCATATTTCCTTTAAGTTCTTCTGTTATTTGTTTTTCTGTATAACAACTACTACCAAGAACAGTCTTTTCCCACCATCCAACATTTACACTCTTAGCATCAAGTGGAATACAGAATTTATCTTTTTGTTGTTGCCATCCGTTATCTTTATTAAGTTCGTATGAAATTTCACCAGTCTTATTATTGATCCAACTTCCTGGGAAACTCCAAGCCACTTGATACCAATTTCTTGCATTAGTATCTTCATAACATCCAGCATAACCATTTTGATTATCAGGTTCAATTGTTAATTCTGGAATAAATATTTCTGTTCCAGATGGACTTTCTACATCATTTTTACCATGACTAGTAACAGTTGCCTTATCAACTTTTGAAGTAGTATAAGGGAAACTTATAGTATGTTTAACATTATCTTTATCTTTATAATCTACACTAATATCAAACTCAGCTGTTTTGGTAGTACAACTTGCTGCCGCCTCACATGAAGCTTGAGCAGTATTATATATCTGAATATTTGCAGCTGCATCTTTTTGAGCATCTTCAGGGTTCCAATATTCTTTTAAACTATTGTATTCCCATTTACAATCTTGTTTACAAATACCATTACGGAATGAACGTCTAAATCCTTCCTGGAATGGAACTTCAAAATTATTATAAACACAATATGTACGATTATGAGTAGATTGAACAACACCAGGTTTAACTAATCCATACCAACGTCCATAAGTACCACCCTCATCAGTATGAGAAGCACTCTGCCATAGAACTCTATTACTTCCAGAATTCCAAACGTATTTTCCGTCATATCCAGGGAAAGGAGTTCCACAAGCAGCACTAGCAGAAGAATAATATCTAAGTTTTAATATTGTACTACCTGCATTAGTAACAGACATACCTTGTGTTAAATTATCTTCTCCATAAACTTCTTTAAAACACTTATTACTACAGCTTTCTGAATATTTTCCACCATCACATTCTTGAATACAAGCAACATAGTCATCATTTGGACCAGCATCATTTCTATATGTTGTTGTATTATTACAATGTGGAACAGGTGTATTAACAGAAGGTTGTTTTGGAGGTTGAACATTAGCCTTTGATTCACAAACAACACGACTTGTTACACGAATTTTATATTCAAAACATAATCCTGCTTTAGAAGCAACAGGAGGACCATACTCTACCATAGTAGCTTCTTTACATGTACGAACACATTGACCAGGACTTTCAGTAGTTGTCTCGCCAGAACTCCAATTATACTTGTAATTTTCTTTTACTGGAGAAGTTGTAGTCTCTTCTGCACGATAATATCCTTTGTTAACATAATAATCATCAGGATTATTCTCATCCACAAGTTTATTAGCATCACATGTTAAACCAATTCTTTTTGTTTCAATACTTCCATCTTTAACATATTTACTATAATCATGTGCTTCACCTGCTAAATTCCAAATACGATTAAATTCATTCATAAAGTCTTTATCAGCATTCATATCAGCAATTAAACTATCATTTTTCTTAAGAGAAATAGCAGTTTTAATCATATCAACAGTTAAATCTTGGCTAAAGTTATATTCAACCATATCGTTAAAACAATATGGAATAATATCTCTATAATACTCTTGTCCAACAACACTAGCATTGTATTTTTGAATATCTTCTTCAGATACTTTATTTCCAAAAGCTTCAGCATAGTTACTATAACCATTACCAGTTCTAAACACAGCACAAACACCGTTATAATTACTATTTTCTACACTATTATTAACTTCTGGATTAATTTCAGAAATAATATCAAAATAATATGTATTTGCCTTTTTACCATCATCATTTACTTCAGCACTATCATAACTATCACAACCATGAATAGGTTCTGATAAAACAAAACGAATAGTTGCTGTTGAAGTTGCAGTTGTCTGTTTCTTAACATCTAAAACTAAAGGTTGACCTTCTGAAACTTCCCTACCAACTGGATTAGTTGAGAAAAGTGCAGAAGTTGCTGCGTTAGAAACAGCACCAGTTTCATTATTTTCTTGAACTACACTAACAGAAACAACTTTAAATTTTCCATGTTTTACTTTAATAGTCAATTGATGATTTTTTAAACTAAAATCACTTGACTGAGCAAAGTAATCTTCCAAAAGAGCCGTATTTTTACATGACTCACCATCAGAATTATTACTTTTAACTGATTTAGAAACATCCGCCTTATTTGCATTAACAAACGAAGACCAAGTTACGGAAATTCCTAAAACAGCTACAAAAGCTAAAAGCACTAGTAAAGCCCCTTTTATAAACTTTTTACGCTTTATCATTATTTTCCCCGCCTTTCATGATATCATCAATTTCTTTATACTTATCAGTTTTCTTAACACCATAATTTGTTTTAAGTTCGCCATCTCTCACCAATCTAGCATCTACTCTAAAATTATGCGTTCCAGCATTAGGTATTACATCATACATTCTGGTACAAGTAAGTAAAGAAATAATTTTATCATCTTCATTTACATCTATATTAAACTCAAAGATACTATCTTCAAGGGATTGCTTTATATAATCCTTCAACTCATCTTTTGAAAGGTCTTCATCCAAAAACGCATTAGTATCTCCTAAAGAAGGAGTCGAAACAGAAAATATTTTATATAAATAATCTTTTCCTTGATATGTAAACTGAATATATTTATTTTCTTTAACAAAATCTAAATATATAAAGCTCATCAACTGTTCAAATCGACCATGATTAGGATCAGTAACCTTTGGATTAGTTGATAAATTTAAAATGTTGTGACCATTAATTGTCATCTTGTTTAACAAATGGTCTGGATTAACTTCATTCCAAGCAAAATTTCCTACATTAACATCAAAATTATAACCAGGCGCATACAATACCGGATAATCAATATCTGTTCCCTGAACTCTAATCCAACCCGTTGTTGTATAATCTTCATTATCGTGATTTTCACTATATTTATTTAATTTATTTATTCTTGACTCTACTGGATAATAATCATAAAACACAAGTAATAATACTGCTACCAGTAGACACAAAAAAGAAAGAATTCCTACAAGTAAGAAAACTGTCTTTTTGTGTTTTATCAATAACTTACTCCTCTTTCTCATGCCAATCACCTACTTACTTTGTAATAACATATGGATCATCATAAACACCACTACCACGTACAACAGAACAATCTTCATCAAGATATCCAACAACTCTTACACCATTTGCTGTATAATCAGAAATCAAATCATAAAACATTGTTCCAACATCTGACATTGCCGCTTTAACATTTGCTGTTCTACTAGAATTGATATACCAATAAGAACTTCCTACTGCTTGATGAGCATCACCTGCACTAAACATTTCATAAAGATTTGGTGCAGAGAATTTAACTTTATATTCTTTTGTATCAACTTCTTTACCATATTTAATCTTATTTTTATATATTGGAACTTCTATTGTATGAGTAACAAAATATTCATCATTAATATATTGTGATGCATTATTACTAATATAGTATCCAATGTTTCCTTTTTCTTTAGGGTTATAAACTTTAGCTGTACTATCTGTATCGTAAGCAACTTTTACTGCATTACCATTTGTATCATATACAGAACTAAGAGCAATAACTTTTGTATTTCTACCGTCTTTACCAATAATTCTATACATTCTACCATTCATAGAAAGATATTCTCCAACATATCTTGTATTAACTTTAGCACCAGTTTCTGCAGGTTCAACATCACCGATGGAATATGGGTTTTCTACACTTCCATCACCATCAATTAATAATGTATCACCTTTAATTGTAAGTATAGGAGATATACCTAAATTAACATCTTTATCAAAAGTCTTAAATGTATTTAAAGTAGTAAAGAACCAATGGTAATAAGCATAAGCTTCATTTTTATTAGCACTATTTGCTAACCAATTAATACTTCCAGGATATAAATAAGAATTTTTTTCTTTATCAACGGAATTATTAATATCTGTAGCCGAAATAATATAAGCATTTATATTATCAGTATAAGATTTACATTTTGTTTTAGTTTCAATATTTTTATCATTCAAACTATCTTTACAATATTTATTTTTAACAACATACTTCTTAGAATTAGCTGTTAAATTATCATAAAAATATTCTAACCACTCATCAATACCAGAATAGTTAACACTACTAATATCTTGAGCAGAAACAATTCTAACATCATCACCATCTATATCAACAATTCTAAATAACATATTAGAAAAATAAATATAGTTATTAGGATTCAATCCTGTATATACACCAGTCTTATTTGTAGCTTTCTTAACTGTATTTTTTAATGTTGCTACTACTTCAACAGTTCTAACTACTTCTGTCTTATTATTTAAACTATCATATGCAGTATAAGTAACTTCATAAGTACCAGGAGTATTAGTATCAACTTCACTAGAATCTATTTCTACATCTTTAACATCCATTTTTCCATCAGTATTATCAACAACACTACTAACACCAGGTTCTTTATATTTTTCTCCAACCTCTAATGTCATTTTTTCTTCACCGCTTAAAGAAATATCAGGTCCTCTATGATCAACAGTTGAAGAAATAATACCACATTTCAAATAAGTATAATATTTATATTCATTATCTTCTTTACGAACCTTTACCCAACTTTCTGTAATAGAACAAGGTTTCTTTGAAAAAGGAATATAAAAATCTTCTTTTAAATACTTTTGATCAAATAATTCTTGGACACTTAAAGTTTTAACTCTTGTTCCAGTTGGTAATTCTCTAGCATTAATTTCATAATATCTTTTAGCAGCTTCAATAGTTTGACTTTCATAACCTTTAAATGTTAATAAAGGATTAATAACAAATACCCATAATAACAAAGCAACAACTACTATAACAACTGCTATTTTTAAATACTTAATAACCTTCTTATTCATAATATTTCTCCTTATTTAACCCTATAAACATATTCCCGATTTCTTACTGTATATTCCAACCGAATCTTATTAGCATCTTGTAATTTTTGTGGAACTTCAAAATACATATAATTACCAATATATTTCTTTCCACGAACAGCATCACTTATTGAAGTCTCACGTCGCTTACCTTTATTATCTATATAAACAATTTTACCATATTCCAAAGAAAAGTCAACGAATTCTTTACCTGAAAAACCAGTGGAAGCAAAGAAAATCTGTAATATCAAATTACCATTTCTAGCAGCTAACTGATTAGGTTGAGAAAAGCAATCATTTCTACTTGCACAATTCCAAGTATTATACGTTGTAGAAGGTAATAATTTTGCTTCTTCAATAGAAAAATATATCTCATCATCACCCATTTTTATAGTTTCTTCTTCACCTATTACTTTAGTCTCTAGTCTTTTTATTTCACTACAATCTTCAATATCTAATTTAATCTTTCTTAAATATGGTTTATTATTATTTATCTCTTGATAATATAAAACAAATTTATTTGGATTTAAATCTTTATCAACTTTAAAGATTAAAAGTATTCTCTCAGATTCATCATTAGCAAGTGTAAGTTTATCAACTGGTTCACCTAAATCTTGAAAATCAGTTCCATATGTTGCATAAGTCTGTGTATAATTTTCTGTCCTATTCATAACATGAAAACGATTTAAATTAACTTCACGACTTTGTGCATTATTTTTAATAGTAACATCTAATACAACAAAATCACTTGCTTTTGAAATAACTTTTCCATGATAATCTTTATCCGTAAAATAACTATGATGAATAGTAACTGTATAACCATTAGTCTCTATAACATCACCCTGTTTATATGACTTGTGTGTTATAAAAATAAATCTATAAATAAGGATAACCAAAACAACTACTAATATAGTAATAATAACGTTACAAATAAATTTATGTTCTTGATAAAAATAATTAATATTACGTAAAAGCTTTTTATATAATCTTCTAAAACTTTCTTTATCAACATTAACACTAATTTCTATTTCTTCTCTATCATCTTTACTTAACTCTAAAAACTCCTGATCTGCTTTAAAATCAAACTTATTTAAATCAAGTCCAAAAACACGTATCAATAAAATAACAACAATAACATACTGTGGTATAGTTGACATAAAAGTCAAATCGTTAATCGCTCGAATACCTGTCGTTCCAGCATCTCTATCATAACTTGCAAAAAGAGTAATAGCTAAAACAAAAGATATAAATAAAAAGATATAAGAAAAGAATGGAATAATATACAATTTCCAAGGCTTTTTCTTATGTCTTAATAAAACAATAAGTGTTCCTGATAAAAATATAAGAACAATAATTGCAATAATCGCAAGTAGACTTGCATACTTAGTTACAGGTTCATAATAAGCATCATAACTTTCTAACTCTAAAAA
The DNA here is from genome assembly GCA_944332465.1 of uncultured Bacilli bacterium. Taxonomy (GTDB): domain Bacteria; phylum Bacillota_I; class Bacilli_A; order RF39; family UBA660; genus Faecimonas. The sequence goes on from CALVJZ010000010.1 coordinate 14,257, forward strand.
CTCCGTAATAAATGAACGTGTTTGCATAGTTTTATAATATACGTAGCAGCACAATATAAGCATAAAAATATGAATACGTTTAAAATGCTTAATTAAAAATGCATATGGTTTTCTAATAATCATACAAGCACCCTCTATCCTTATTCTCTACAAGTATAACTTATTTTTAGTTTTTTTTAAATAGATTTTCACAAAAAAGGCACAAAAAAAATAGAGATAAATCTCTATTTATTGAATTGCTGTAATTTCTACTTGATAAGCACCATTAGGGCTATCAACTGTCACAATATCTCCAACCTTATGATCAAATAAAGCTTGAGCTATTGGACTTTCATTAGAAATACGACTTTCAAAAGGATCAGCTTCTTGACTACCAACAATTTGATATTCATCCTCTTCATCGTCATCAATATATTTTATCTTTACTGTGTTTCCAATACCAACTGTATCAGTAGATACTTCTGTAATAATAGATGCATTTTCAAGCATTTTTTCTAATTGTTTAATTCTAGCTTCAATCACTGCTTGTTCATTACGTGCTGCATCATATTCAGCATTTTCTGATAAATCACCCAAGGCACGAGCTTCTTTAATAGCTTGAACATTTTCAGGACGACGAACATTAATTAACTCATCTAATTCCTTTTTTAAATTATCCAAACCCTCTTGTGTTAAATAAACTGTATTTTTATTTTTCATAACAAATCACCTCATTGTGTAATTTTTAAAACTCAACTTGCAATAATATATCACATTTAAAAAATATATGCAAGCACAAACAATAAAATTATTATTTATGAGAAGCAGCAGTTCCTATACTATAACCATCAGTATATGTTAAGCCTAATTCTTCCTCTCTTTTATCACGCTTAATTAATTGTTTACCTTCTTCTAAAGTTACACCTTCACCAGTCTCCAAAGCAAGATAACTTAATGGATCTCTTCCTTCACTTATCATATCCGCAATCTGCCCTGCACGAGTTATTTTTTCTTCATCATTAGCACCAGCAAGTGCCAAATAAGCATTAGGTGAAGTAGTTAAATAATCTAATATTTTATCTTTTTCAGCTTTACGTTCTTCTAAACTAGAAACTTCATCAACATAAGATTGCATATGTTTTTTGTATGCACAACCTATAATTCCACCAATAGCTAATAATCCAGCACCAATTGCAATAACTGGAACTCGCATCTCTTCAGGAATATAAAAAGATGATGCCATTGCTGTTACACCAGTAAGTGCCCCAGCCGCAATAGAACCAAAGAAACCTGTTCTTTGTTTTTTAACTAAAACACCCTTATTAGCAATAGCTTCTTCCGCCTGATGAGCTAACCTCTTTTCAATTGCTGCTTCGTTTTCTCTAGTAAACTCAACATTAGACTCAACATCACCATTAGCATAACTAACTTGATATCTTTTTCCATCCTCAGTATCTAAACCAGAAACATCCGTCATAAATGTATCTTTATCTAAACCTGTAATATTAGTATAATCCTTCATAATAATCCCCCTCATTTATAAAGTAGGAAAAGTATAACACAAAACACCAAAAAAAGCAAGTACTTATTGTACTCGCTTAACCTCTCTAATAAATAAATCATCAGTCATTCCAGCAATAAAATCTATTACTTTTCGCTCATCTTTAGTACTATCTAAATACCTCGTAGACTGACTATTTAAAAATATATCAAAAATAATACTTGGTCTTTTCTCTTTTATATCATCTAAATATGTATGATATAACTTATTCATACCCTTACGATAATATTGTAAATCTTCTTTCGTTATACTTTTACTATATATATGTTCACCATTAAACTTTTTTAAACTAAATAACGCCTTATAAACGCTATCACTTAATGCAATATACGGTTTATCCATACTATTTTTTATAATATCTAAAATAATAGTATTCATAATTTCACTATTAGTATTACCAACTACATCAGTTATTTCTTTAGGTAGTTCACTTCTTTTAAAAAGTCCCAACTCTATCGCATCTTCGATATCACGTCCAATATATCCAATAATATCACTAATACGAACTACACATCCCTCTAAAGTCATAGGGTGATTATGACTAGAAGACTTTAAATCATGATACGCTTCATGATACTCTTTTAAAAATTCTTCCTTAGTCTTGATAACAGGAGTATAAATATTAGACAACATTTCTCCATTATGACACATAATCCCATCTAACACTTGCACAGTAAGATTAAGACCTTCACCATGATTTTCAACTTCCATATAATGTCTTACACCTTGAATATTATGTGCAAAATATTCACCTAGTTCACTTAAAGAAATTTCATTAAGTAAAGCTTCTCCTGTATGACCTAAAGGTGTATGTCCTACATCATGCCCTAAAGCAATTGCTTCTATTAAATCACAATTTAAATTTAAAGCTCTACCAATTGTTCTAGCTACTTTACTAACCAACTGTACATGTAACATTCTCTCACTAATATGATCATTTTGCTTAAAAGAATAAACCTGGGTCTTATCAGCATATCTTGTATAACTAAGTGCATGAATAATTCTATCAACATCCCTAAAAAAAGGAGCTCTAATATCATCATCAATCGGATGAAAGCGAGCTGCCTCACTACTCTTAGTAGCATAAGGAGAATAGGTATCTTCAATTTTTAAAAAGTTTTTCTTCATCTTTTCCAAAGAATCCATAATATCAACTCTCCATATAATTTCTAATTTTTTCTACTACATCATGTATATCTTCTTTAAACTTTTCCTCATCATCAGTACGATTAATTACAAAATCAAACCAATCATCATTTAAAGTAATATTTTTTTTCTTCTTAATTTGCCAATAAACATCTTCACTAAAGCTACTAGCATAAAAAACATTATCTCCTATAACAGCTTTATCTTTTTTATCATAGTCCATCTTTCTCTCACGAATAGCTTTAATATTATAATTATCATCAGAATGAATACGTATTTTAAATATCTTAAAAGAATTATTATGTAATTTCTTATGTATTTCTTCGTAACAATCCATATTATGAATATTATGATCATATACAAAAGAAATACGATGTGAAATTAAAAACTCAACTCTCTCATCATTAACTTCTGAAACTTTATCTTGCATTTCTAACCCAACATCTTCACTCTTATCAGTAGATAGTTGATAGAAATAATTACGTACATAATCATTACTAAGTAAATAAATTGCAAGTCCACTAGACAATTTCCTAGCTAATTGAAATTTTCCTGCTCCAGCATCTGCAGTTATTAAAATTGCAATTGGTGGAATATATTCTTTTACTCTACCTACATCTTTCTCCATTTCCTCAATAAAATTCTTTTTGTTCATAGTATCCCTCCTCTTAATGATGAAGTAGTCGAATCATAGAATATTCTTCTATCTCTACCTCTGTATCTAAATATATATAATAGATATTATCTGGATGTCTCGCAACATCAATCAAATTCATATCTTCATCATACAACTTTTTTACCATAAAAGAAAGTCTATCACCTTTAGGTGTAAATAATTCAACAGTATCTCCTACTATAAAATAATTTCTTTCATAAATTTTTACTAATTTATTAGATTTATCATAAGAGATTACTTGTCCTAAATAATCTTGATTACTAGCTTCATTTCTACCTGTATAATACTGATCTTTTGCACTTGCTTCACCAAGTAAATAATGCGTAGATACTTCACGATTGCTAACTCTTGCTAATCTTTCTTCTAAAACTTTTAAAATATCATCATTTAAAGTAGAATCATAATATCTATCAATAATTTCACGATAAGTACCAATTACAGTCGCAAGATAATATAAAGAACGCATTCTACCCTCTACTTTTAAACTAGTAACACCAGCTTCTATTAAATTACCAATATAAGCTGCTAAATTATTATCTTTAGTCGCAAAAGTAAAATCTTTTTTTCCTTCAACCCCAAAAGTAAATCTACAAACTTGTGCACATCCTCCACGATTAGCATCCCTATTAGTAACATAATTAGATAATGCACATCTTCCACTAAAACAAGTACACATTGCTCCATGTATAAATACTTCTAAATCTATTTTAGTCTTATTATAAATTTCTCTCATCTCTTCAAGAGAAACTTCTCTTGCTAAAACAACTCTATCAACACCTTGTTTTTGAAAGAATTCTACAGTCTTATAATTTGTAGTAGAGTTCTGTGTAGATAAATGCACTTCAACATTTGGATGATTATTTTTTATATAAGAAATAATAAAAGGATCACTAACAATAAATGCATCTATCCCCGCATCTACAACCGCCGAAATATAGTCATATACTCCTTCCATATCTTCATTATGAAAAACAATATTCAAAGTTAAATAAACTTTTTTTCCCAATTTATGTGCAAAACTACACCCTTCTTTAATTTCATCTAAAGTAAAGTTTGTCGCATTAGCTCTAAGTCCATATTTTTCTCCACCTATATAAACAGCATCAGCTCCATATAATAACGTAACTTTTAAACGCTCTATATCTCCAGCAGGAGAAAGTAATTCTATTCTTTTCATTTCTTCACCCTATAGATAGTCTTCTTAAAAAAGAATCCTGTACTATCCCCTAACTTTTTATATTTTTCAACAAAAGATGTATCTAAGCATCCACCATTTATATATTTTTTACTATCTTCAATAAGTAAAAGGAAATCACTAACTCCTTCTTCTCTAAATAAAATATATTCAACTCCTGCTTCATATAAAGATTTAATAACACCTGTACCATTTAACACTTCATCTAAATAAAAACCAGTACCAAAATCTTCTTCTTTAACTAAATACTTTTTATTAGTTATTTTTTCTAACACACTTAAAACAGGACTTACTTCTTCTTCACCTAAATCCTCATAATAATTATGAACAAGTTTTCTTCTGCTATAGCCAACACTTGGTAAACTAACCACTTCAACAATAGATTTAATTTTAGATTTTTTACTAATATCAACAATTTCTTCCAAAGTAATTTCTTTAGATAACAATGCAAAAGATACACCTTGGTCATAATAATAATCACATGTTTTCATATTAGTTACCATATGAGTTTGACTCCACACTAAAGAAAGTTTTAAAGAAAGTTCTTGCTTAAACTGTAGTATCGCTAAATCATAGAAAAAAACACCAGCTATTCTAAGTTTATCAAGTTGAAGTAAAATGTCTTTTACTAAGTCTAAATCATTATCAAATAAATTCTTATCTATCTTAACAAAAATTTCTAAATCACTGTATTTATTAACTATATCTTTAATCTCTTCTAAACTAAAAGAAACCGTATTTAACACAGAAAAATTCTTTAAGCCCAACAATAGTGCATCACAATTAGAAACATAACAAGAAATATCTTTTTTATTAGGTTCAACTAGAATCTTCATATGTCACCTCTTCTTTTCTTTATTATAATGCAAAAAATATTAAAAATAAAGAAAAAAACTTAGGTCACCCTAAGCTAACAGTTTTATAATTACCATATTCATCATAGACAGTTACAACTATTTTTTTTATACCTCTATCCATATAAGGTTCCAAACTAATAGAATTATTATAACTAGTACCAGATATACTAGCTCCATCTGAATTATAAATGATGTTACCAGAAGCATCAAATAAAGTAAATTGATAACCGGCTAATTTAATAGAATTAGATGAAAAATTAAAAGATAAATTACTACCAGAAAATGAAGATGAATTTGTTAAAGAACTATTCTCCTTCAACACTTCATCATCCCTATAAATCTTTTCAGCTGGACAATCTAAATGCAATATGTACTGATAGTCATCGCCTTTTTTTAAGACATATACAAAACTAGTATTTAAATTACAAGCTTTTTTACCATAATCAACAATATCACCCTTTTTAAAATATCCTGTACTCTCTAAAGTCTTTAAGGATAGTTTTCTTCTTTGACCAGGTACAGTAGGTAGTGAAGCACGATGATCAGAAAAATATGCTTTTGCTGTTGTGATAATATTTTTCTCTGAGGTTTCATAAAACATTTCCTTATTTCTTTGTAAAATCCATGAAACAGAAGCTATACCAACAGCCATTAATATTCCTAAAATAGTTATTACTGCCAACAACTCAACTAATGTAAAGCCACGACGATTTAGCATAATATCACACCCTATCTTATTTAAATATAATAGAAAAAAAAGAAAAAAACAATAGAAAATATTGTTTATCCCTTCGCAATAACAAATTCATAGTCTTTATCTGTAAAATATTCTTCCTCACCATAAACAGAGTATACAGTAAATGGTCGATAAGCAATAAGTTTTCCATCTCTCACAAAGTAAGAAACAGAATCTAAATAATCATCAACTTCTCTCCATCCTAGAAAACATTCATAATCACACTCTTGTTTAACTAAATATCCTTTATATACTTCGTCTTCGTAAAATTCATGAAATTTTTTTTCTATCTTATTTCTTACATCCTCTTCAGTAACTGAAAACAAAGAAAGTATTGCTTCATCACTCATTAATGTTCTTGTCTCTAAATTAAAATTATAAGTATGAAAATAAACATCAGGGAAACTATAACCAGCACTATAGTCAGTCATTCTAAGTAAAACAGATAAAACATCACCATTTAAACTAGAATCATAAACTAAAATATTATTTTTTTGTCCTAAGAAAAATTCTTCTTTAAAATTACTAATAGCTTCATTAACAAGTTTAGCATCATTACTATCAATATTAATATAAGGAATTTCACAAGCATGACCTTTCCCATTATTAAAGCTTTCTAAAGTATAAACTAAATATTCACTCTTATCAACTTTTAAATAATTATAATTACTATAATTTTCTTGATAAAAATAATAAATAATTACCAAAATAGAAAGTAAAACAATTCCACCATATATTAAAAACTTTTTATTAAAAAAATTAGAAGGCAAAGAAAAATTATGTGCTTTTTTAGGACGCTTATTATAATTTGTATTATCATATTTTATACCAAACATAATACCTAATTAACTCCTTTTATTCTCATAATACCTAATATAGAACGATATTTATAACTAGGTGATAATTTAATACCATCGGTAGGATTAGATGCATGAATAATTTCTTCACCATTACCTGTTAGTATCGCCACATGCCCATCATACATAACAACATCCCCTGCCTGTGGTGTTCCAGTTACTAAAGTATATGAAGATGTATCTGCCCATTGTGTATAAGTTGTACGCGTTAAATTAATACCAAAATGTCGATAAACACCTTGTACAAATCCACTACAATCTGTACCAGTATAAGGTTTTTCACCATTCCATGTTCCACCCCAGACATAAGGTTGTCCTAAAAACTCTTTAGCATAAGCAACAACTGCTCTTCCTGTTGCACTACCAGAACCAACACCCTCTTGATGTGTAACTTCCGGATCATCATATTCATCGGGACTAATAACAAAAGTCTTTGGCTCTCGATCTGTTGTCGCAACATAAGTACTATTTTCTTTTTTTAAAACTTCTCTCGAAACACGCGCTGTATCCCAACAAGCACCTAATTGAAAACTACCAATTTCTTCTGGTACCAAACTAAGAGATAAATTTACTAAAAAAGGAACAAAAAAGCAAAGTAGTGCAGCAATAAATTTATTAAGTAAAGCTTTTTGTTTCTTTTTATCATCTGGATTAACTAATAATTGAGTAAACTGAATACCAAGTCCAACCATTAAAATAATAGGTGCAATTAACTGAATTAAATCTAAAATTTGACGCATAACATCCAAAACGGTAAGTAACCCATAATCAGTACAACAAGTACCAAGTTCTTGACTACAATCTAAAACTTGAAGTAACTGATTCATTTTTACCACCTCTTATTTTTTGCAACTCACTGAAATACCATCACCAACATCATAAAACTCTGTATCATATTGTTTATTATCTTTTAAATAACTTATATATTTTTTGATTTTACGAACCAATCCCCTTAAATCTCTACTTTTTATCTCATCTTCATCTTTCTCAACAAGACCATGAAATTTTAAGTTATCAGTAATAATATACCCACCACGTATCAAATTACTTTCAAACTTTTCAAAAAAACGAATATTTTGTGCTTTCGCAGCATCAATAAATATTAAATCATATTCATCGTCACCTAAATCAACATTAAAAGCATCATCATAAATTAAAGTAATTCTATCTTCTAATTTAAACTTCTTAATATTTTTTAAAGCTTCTAAATATCTCTTTTCATCACGTTCTACCGTTGTAACAGTTATATTAGGATCTACTAAAGCCATCATAATAGCTGAATACCCTATTGCACTACCAATTTCTAAAACATGTCTCACATGATGTTTTAATATAAATGTAGTTAGAAAATTAATACCATCATCCAACATAATAGGAATATTATTACTATTTGCATATTCTTTTATTTCACGTATCAACATATGTTGATCTACCATATCCAATCACCTTTATCTTTTATTTCTTGTACTTTCGCATCATGCTCAGCCAAGGTATTAGTATAAAATATATTACCATTTTTGTCAGCAACAAAGAATAAATAAGTACTATCAGTTGGTTCTATACTTGCTTCTAAACTAGAAAGCGTAGGATTACAAATAGGACCTAACGGCATCTTTCCACCCATATTACTAGCTCTTGTATTATAAGGATTAATAGTTGCAAACTGAGCTGTAGTTAAATCACTAGTCATAGGAACTTGTAGAGCATAATAAGTAGTAACATCACTACCTAAATTCATTCCACTTTTTATTCTGTTTTCAAAAATACCTGCTATCATTTTACGATTTTCGGTATTAGTACCTTCTAATTCCAACATAGAAGCCATTGTTATATAGTAATGAACTCTACCTTCTATTTGACTACGATATGGCTCTAATTCTTCTTCCATTTCGTCTAGCATTACTTCAATTATTTCATTAACACTAACATCACGGTTTTTAAATTGATAAGTATCAGGTGCTAAATAACCCTCTAAAGGATAATATATTCCTTCTTGTAAAATATCATCTGTTAAAAACCAATATTTATTCATTAAATCTGATAAATAATTACGATCATTAATAATAGAAATCACTTCATCTTCAGAATGATTAGTATTTTCAACAATATCATCTACATAATCAGTAATTCTTTCTCCCTCTTTAAAAGTAATATTTACTGCATCAGGATTATACTTACTACCTTTCATTAACTCTTCGATAATTTCATCCATCGACATATCTTGTCTAAATAAATAAGTTGATGCTTGTAAATACAAATCACCTTTTGACTTAACTGCAATCGTAAATACAATTTCACTACGTATCAAATTATTTTCTTTTAATATTTCCGCAACTCCACTAACACCAGTACCACTTGGAACAACAACTTCGATATCTTTATGGTTATTCTTATCTACAGGACTAGATAAAAATAAATAAATTGCTGCAAGTAAAATTAGGAAAGAACCAAATAAAACTAAGAAAATTAATAATGGTTTTGGTCTTCTTCTTACTGCCATAAAATACCCCTCCAAAAAAACAAAGAGCTATTATTGCTCAACGTTTTGATTTGCTTTCTTTCTTACTTCTTCTTGTAATGTAGAAAGTATTGTTTCAATAACTTTCCATTCTTTATCAGTCTCAATAGCCTCTAACTTACTATGTGGATCATTAGGATCATAAGTAGAAGCATAAACCTCTATATTACCTTCACTATCTTTTGTATTATCAGTATAAACAATATAATTTTTATGAGTTTCTTCACTCTCAAAAGTAAATAAAACATCATAAATTGTTTCATTACCATTTTCATCAATTAATGTAAAACTATTCTTTTTC
>CALVJZ010000011.1 GCA_944332465.1 uncultured Bacilli bacterium
TCTTCGAATAATGAGTTTGCCCAAGGAACTGAATATGGTGTTGATGGAGTTGATGCTCCATAGATAGAAGAACATCCTGTTGCGTTAGCAATAATCATTCTATCTTTAAATAGTTGTGTTAATAGTTTTAGATAAGGTGTTTCACCACATCCTGCACAAGCACCAGAAAATTCAAATTTTGGTGTTTTAAATTGACTTCCTTTAACGGTAGTTGTTGGCATAACATCTTTTTCAGTTACTTCATTAAATAAATAATTATATTCTTCTTTTAGAGTTTCCTCTTCTAAAGACTCTTTCATTTTCATGATTAAAGCTTTAGCACCTTTCTTACCAGGACAGATGTTTTCACATAATCCACAACCAGTACAATCTGGAATACTTATTCCAATAGTATACATTAAGTTTTGGTCTTTAATATTAGCTGGTATTAGTTTTTTTCTTAAACTATCTGGAGCATCCATTACTTCTTTTTCATCTAATAAGAATGGACGTATTACTGCATGTGGACATACTAGTGAACATAAGTTACATGAAATACAATTTTCACTATTAAAACATGGAACAATATCTGAAATATTTCTTTTTTCACGTTTTGTTGTTCCAGCTTCAAAAGTCCCATCTGGATTTTTAATAAAACTACTTACAGGAAGATTATCTCCTTCCATACTACTTATTACTTCAAACATATCTTTTTTCTTAGGAAATTCTTCAACATAGTCTACAACTGGTAATTTTACTTGAATTAGACTGTTTACACTAAATTCCATAGCTTTAATATTTTTTTCAACAATATTACCTGATTTATTAGCAAATTTTAAAGCAAGTGATTCTTTTATTTTTTGAATTGTAAAGTCAAAATCCATAATCTTTCCTAGTTTAAAGATTAATGTTTCCATAATAGCACTTATTTTACCTGGTAGACCATTATCAGAAGCAATACGTGTTGCATCTACAATATAAAATTTAATGTTTCGAGATTGTAATATTTTTTTATCATGAGAAGTCATTTCTTTTAAAACTTCATCTTTGTTTTTACTTGTATTTAGTAAGAAAATACCATTCTTTTTTATTTTGTCTAGCATTTTTAATTTAGTTAAATATGATTCTTTAGTACATACAACCATACTTGGATTTTCTACATAGTAGGATGCTTTGATTGGTTTATTTCCCATTCTTAAGTGTGACATAGTAATGCCACCTGACTTTTTAGAATCATATTGGAAATATCCTTGAACATAAGCTCTAGTATATGAACCTGTTAGTTTCATAATATCTTTACAAGCACTAACCATTCCATCGCTTCCGTAACCATAAATTAAAAATTCAACATTTTGTGATGGTAGACGAAAATCTTTATCATAGTCAATTGAAAGATTAGTTACATCATCATTAATTCCTACTGTAAAGTTTGTATGGGCATCTTTTTTATCCATATAATCATAGATACCTTTAATCATAGCTGGTGTTGTATTTTTACTTGATAATCCGTAACGACCTCCTAGAACTTTTACTTTACCTTCTACTTCTTTTATAGTTTTAACGACATCTAAATATAGTGGTTCTCCTGCGGATCCTGGTTCTTTAGTACGGTCTAGGACAACTATTTTCTTTACTGATTTAGGTAGAGCTCTTAAAAAGTATTTTGCACTAAATGGACGATATAGGTGTACTTCTAATAATCCTAAATCATTTCTTTTTTTACCTAAATATTCAATAGTTTCTTTTATTGTTTCACAAACACTACCCATCGCAACTATTACTTTGTTAGCAGTTTCACTTCCATAATAGTTAAATGGTGCATAGTGTTCACCTGTGATTTTATTAATCTCTTGCATATAGTCATTTACAATATCTGGTACTTTATCATAGTATGTGTTTCTGGCTTCTGTTGCTTGAAAATAAATGTCTTCATTTTGAGATGTTCCTCTAGTTACAGGGGAAGCTGGATTTAAGGCGCTTTCTCTAAATTCTTGTAAGGCTTTGTTATCGATTAAATCTTTTAATTTATCGGTATCTATTACTTCTACTTTTTGTAGTTCATGACTTGTTCTAAAACCATCGAAAAAGTTTACGAATGGTACTTTTCCTTTTATAGCAGATAAATGAGCTACTCCTGTTAAATCCATTACTTGTTGAACAGAAGAAGATGCTAGCATAGCAAAACCTGTTCCTCTTACTGCATAAATATCTTGATGATCTCCAAAGATTGATAAAGCATGAGTGGCAAGAGAACGAGCCGCAACATTTATAACACATGGTAGGAGTTCTCCAGCTATTTTATACATATTGGGAATCATTAATAATAAACCTTGACTAGCGGTATAAGTTGTTGTTAGACATCCTGCTTGAAGTGAACCATGTACCATTCCTGCAGCTCCTGCTTCTGACTCCATTTCAACAACTTTTACAGGCATACCAAAGTAGTTTTTTTTGCCTTCTGATGACCATTTATCTGTTAATTCGGCCATAGGTGATGCTGGAGTAATTGGATAAATTCCTGCTACATCTGTAAAATTATATGATACATAGCTACAAGCTTCATTTCCGTCCATTATTTTTTTCATATTATTTCCTCCCTTACTTTTTCATTATATCGCATTTCTAAGACTTTTTCATTAAAAAACTGTATAGTTTCTATACAGTTATAAGTGTGATTTTATATAGTTATATATTTTTTTATACGTATCACTTGTATAGTGTAAGCCATCAGTTGTAGAAAAGCCATTTTGTTTTAAATATGTATTTGTGTCTATATAAGTTACGTTAGATAAACCACTTTTTAGTTTTTGATTAAATGTTGTAATATCACTATTTAAATTACTATAACTTCCTTCTGTAGGATTAACTGAAACAAAATACGTATGTGCTCCTTTACTTGACCATGATGAAGCTTTTTGATTGATATATGATATATAACTATCTGGTCTATATAAATCGTTTACACCCATTAATATTATTACTGCTGAACCATTTTGAATATTTCCTTCAACATTAGGAACTCCTGTTGATTTCATCCAATCAAGTCCTGCTGATACTTTACCACTCCAAGTATCATTACCACCTACAGAAGATTGCATTCCTACGGTTCTAGAGTCTCCAATAAAGACTAAATTATTTATATTATTACTACTGTTAGAATGACTTCCTCCCTGGGAAGGCGAACTAGGGAGTGCTAGGTTCCACCTCTCCTCCTAAGGCATCATCTCTAACAATATGTTCTTTTTCTCCTTCATGGATTTCTACATATTCGCTATCTTCTCCTAAACTAGCTACTTCTTCGGCATGATTCCAACATGTTGCTAGGTCAAAAGAGTCATCAGCCATAGACATAGATAAATTAACTAGAAACGGTACTGTAAATAAAACTACTAAAGAAATTAAACTATTTTTTAGGCCTGCTTTATATTTTTTATCATCAGGATTTACAGTTAATTTTACAAAACATACTGCTAGACCAACGATAGATAATATTGGTCCTACTATTTGGATTATATTTAAAACTGTTTTAGTAATACTTAGTATTCCAGCAATACCTACACTTCCACATGATTCTATAATATCGCTACTAATTGTTTCCATATTATTCCTTCTTTCCTAGAGGTATTTTATCATATTATTTATTCTTTTACTATCCAAAACGTTGACATATCTCGTAGACCATTTTTTCCACCAGCTACGGGTGTGTTAATAATTTTATTATTTATAACTAATTCAGAAGAACTCCCACCATCTAAGTTAGCAGCATTATATGCTCCATAGTTTTCCATTATTTCAGTTAAGTCTACCATATCTGCACCAATACTTGATGGTATTCTTCCATTAATTACTAAGAATAAGACAATTCCATCTTTTCTTTGTCCTATTGCCGTACGTGGAGCAATACCCCAGCCACCATTTCCTTTAATAAATGAACTTTTACCATTTACAATTAAGAATGGTCCAAATTCTATAGCATCGCGATATCCTACTTTTAACGCTTCTTCTTTAGTCATTTTACCTAGTACTAATTTATTATCTTTGGTAAAGCCAATGAATCCTCCACCCATATTGGCATCTTGATAATCACTTACTATTTTACCATCTTTTATAACGGTTCCATGAGGAAGTGCTCCATTTGAGTTCCAATCTGGATCATAAAATCCCCCTGCGTTCATAGCAATAACAGCATTTTCTCTTTTAGCAACATCGGTAATTGCTTCTCCTCTTTTACCAAGATATTGGGTTGTTGCGATAGATATTTTAGAAGGATCGTATATAGCAACTAAAAAACCATGATACCCTTGTCCTCTAACATTTATAACTTTATATAAATCATTTCCTGGATCTTTAGTTAATATTTCTTTTTCATATTTATTTTTAAATATTAACATATTACCATTATATTTTCTAAACTTAATTAAATCAGGATCACTTACTTCTCCTACTTCAATTATTTTATTTGCTTCTAAGACTTCTTGAATTGTTTCATCACTATAAAACCAAGTTGCTAGATACTGATGAGACATAGTAGTCATGGCACTTGTAATCCAAAAGTTACGAAAACCAGCCCAAGGTCCATAAAATAAGAATAGAAAACATGAAATAGCCACTATAAAAGTAGATCCTCCAAAGATTAAACATTTCTTTTTTAAAGACCATTTTTTCTTTTCTTTTTTATTTCTTTTCTTTTTATCGTTTTTAGGATCAATACTATATAATGGTGTAACAACTTGTTGTTTACTCATATTAAAAGTCTTCCTTTCCACTATATTCTTTATCTTCATTAAAATCTATATATTTTTTAGTAGTATTATATTTTTGAAGTGGTGCAATACCAGTATTATTCTCTATATTATGTTCATTATATTTTTCGATATTATCATTTACTTGTTTAACATCATTTACGAAGTAATTTACCATTTCTTCATATGATAGTGCATAGGTTTGACATTTAGTATTAGTATCACTTGATGGAAAATATATATCTTGGCAATTCTTTTTTAATTTTTCAGCAACAGGTGTTATTTCATCTAATTTTTGTTCATATTTTGTAAGTTCTGTTAGGCAGTTACTAATAGTTAAGTTAAGAGTTTCAAAGTATAGTTCAGAAAAGACATTGTCATATAAGTTATCTCTAGTAGTACTAAATTCTTTAGCACTGTCTTTAAATGTTTCATAAGTACTATTTACTACTTTCATTCTTTTTTTTACTTCTTGTTTATCTTGTTTAAGTCCAAAGGTAAAGTTAGTAATTAGTCCTGTTATTGTTAAAGTTATTCCTACTATAAGAAGGATTTTTGCTGATTTTACCACGTTACCACCTATCCTATCTTCTATAATCATAACATTTTTATATTTTTTAGTCTAGGTTTTGTCCATAAGAAAAAGCGAATTTCTTCGCTTAGTTAACTTTTTGTTTTTTTAAATCTATTACTTTTAAGATAACTGCTACACCTATTAGAGCTGTTATAACTCCTATGATTGTATAGGTTGTTACTGTTTGAAGAGTATTTGGTACTTCTACTGTTTCAGGGTTTACAACAACATCTATTCTTAAACTTATATTATCACCTGTTCCAATAATCGTTGTTGTTCCTGCTTTTAAAGCAACTATTTTACCATTTTCTATTTTAGCTATACTTTCATCTTCAACTTTCCAAGAAATTGATGGAGGTATATCTATATTACTAAATAGTTCATTAATAGATGTTTCAGAATTTATATTAACATTAATTAGTTTAGCATCTTCTAAGTTATCATCTATTTCTTCTTTATAAGTGTTTGTTATTGTTAAAGTATAGTTAGCATTTCTTGGTAAAGTAGTGTTTTCCACCATATCATAACTTACACTATACCCTTCGGGAACTGATACTTCTTCGATTATTAATTTTACATCTTTATTTAAAGATACACCAAAACCTTTTGCTGGTGTTTCAATTATAGTTGTCCAATTATTTTCTTTAGTTAGAGAGATAGTTTCTTCTATTTCTTCTTCTGTTACAACGGATTGCCCAAGGTGTTTTGTTTCATTTGTATAAGTATACTTATATTTTATATCAATTTTTTCTGGTCTATTTCCTGTTTTATTGTCATTATCATTCCAAACTTTTTCTATTTTAATAGTTGAACCATATGTATCGGGATTGATTTCAAATTGATTATTTTCTCCTGTAGCATATACTGTTAGGCCTGTTATAGATAGTAGTGCTACAAACAAAAATATAAATCCTAATAATTTTATTTTATTTTTCATAGTACTCCTCCTATTCTTATTACATATAGTATAAATTAAATGTTTACTTTTTTCAATAATCCTTTACTACTTATTTACATTATCCAACCCTTTATTTACTTCTTTTATAATGTCTTTTATCCTACTTTCTAGGTATGGTCCTGGACACTCTGTTTCTTTTTTAAACATCTTATGAAGTGTTACATTTCCCTTTTTATCTCCAGTATAGTTTAGTTTCTTAATATTATTTCTTTTACAAATATCAATGCATAATTCGATTAAAGCATTATATGATTTATCACTAATATGCCAGTTACCACCTATTTCGTCATTAGCAACTTCAATAGTTATTGCTTGATGATCATTTTGGGGACTACTTGAAGTCCAAGCTCTATTTTTTTCTTCTACGTATAGGCCAATTTTTCCTTCTTTATCAATGGCATAGTTAGCTGATGTTTTTCTTTCTTTTAGGGAAAATAATTTACCAACTTCTTCTAATGATAAGTCTGCTGCCATATGATGTATAGTTATTTTTTTTATTTTATTTTGCCTTGGAAAAGATGCATTTTTAGTTAAATATACATAACTTGTTAGTGGACTATTTTCTGATATTATTTTAACTTTTTCTTGTTTTGTTAATTCTTTTTCTAATAAAGAAGAGTTTTTATTTTCTTTATACCATACAAAAACAATACTAATTGCTAGCAATAGCAATATTATTAACATTATCCATATCATTAAATTATTTTTTTCTTTCATTTTGTCTCCTTTATATACATTTTATTAACATAGTAATAAATAGTATTAAATATATTATTAAAATTCTATTTTTTACTTTATTAGAAAGAGTTTCTTTTTCTTCTTTATTTAATAAAATCATTAGTAATGTTGTGATACCAAGATACATAAAACCTACATCCATAAAATAGTGTATGGTTGTAGCGATAAGTCCAGCTTGAGATTCTGGTGATTTCTTTATTTTTATTACTTTTATAAATATTATGACTAATAATATAGCAGCTAAAAAACCTAGTTCTGTGGAATTATGAATCCATAAATTATGAATATAATAAGTATTAAAGTATTTAGTTTGTGATAAAGCATTAGTCATATTAAAAAATAATGGTCCTATTCCTACTAAGGGATTATGTAAAGATAGATTTATTCCTGTAATAATCATTTCTATTCTTTCAATAAAAGTAGCAATAAAATTATTTCTTAAAGTAATTATTATAAGTAACATAAATAGTGAAAATATAAAGATAATTATATTTAGTTTTTTATGTAGCTTAAAAAAATTAATAATCTTTTTATACTGAGTGATATATATTATTAAGTAAATAATTAAGATGAGTGAAAAAGTTAGAGAATTTAATTTATTTATAGAAATATACATTAAAATACCGATTATATAAGGAATTATAATATTAGATAATTCTTCTAGAAAATAAAATATTTTATTTTTAAAAGAAGCTTTTTTATACTTTGTAAGAGTTAAAATAATAACTCCTATTATTAAAGCAATAATACTTCCTATAGATAATGTAAGAGCGAGAGTTACAATTATTAAGGGTGTAAATAATTTTAGTTTCTGATTATTTATATCTTTTATTAAAAAGTAAGTTATGACCATAAAAATACCTAATACATTAGAATTATTAAATAATATGTCTAGTCTAAAACCATTTCCTGTAAAACCATCTATAAAAAATAATATTATTCCTAGTATTGATATAGTTAGAGAAAATATTATTGATAGTTTCTTTAGATGTTGCTCTTCTTTATTTGATAAGAAACCTAATAATATTAAAATTATAGTACATATTAGTTGTGTTCCAACATAACCTGTAAAAGGGTCTTTGGTAGTTATAAAAGATGATATCATACAGAAAGTATTATAAATAATTAATAAGTAAAGAAGAGTTTTATTTATTTTACTTTCTTTTTTTATAAAACATAATAGTGTAGCAATTATACCTAATAAACTTATGATTAAGTATATTCCTGTTTTATTAAGACATAAAATAATTAAAAATATAAATAAAGTATAAACTAAGTAATTTTTTTCTAATCTTTCTAACATTTTTCTACCTTCTTTAAAATAATTCTATCTAAACGAATAATTTATGTCAATTTAAAAGGGCTTATGATAAGTCCTTTTTAAAGATAAATATTTTACTAAATATGTAATTAGCGATAATGACAATAATATTAATTAATACTTTTGATAGCATTTTGCCTAAATTTAATATACTTAAACATATATACATACCTGCCATATCTATACCTAAAGATAGTATTCTAAAGAAAAAGAATGAAAGTATTTCTTTTAAGACTACTTTTTTATCCATAGATTTAGAATTAAATACATATAATTTATTAGTTATAAAGGCAAATAAAACTGCTACAAGCCAAGCAATAAAGTTATTTAGATAAACATTCATTCCTGTTTTATCTAATAGATAAAAACTTATAATATTTACTAGTGTTGTTAGTAGTCCAAAGAAGGCATACCATAATATTTCTTTTATTTTGTTATACCATGAAGTGTGGTTATCTTCTTCTATAATTTTATCTAATAAATTTATCATATTTGGAGTATTAGATTTAAACTTTTTAGGTTTAAAACTTTTTGCTTTTTTTAATGTTTTTCCTACTTGGTTAAAGTCTTTTAATTCAATGAGAAAACCTTCTTTTTCAAATTCTTTTATTATTTGTTTTTGATGATCATTTACATGTTCTTTATATTTTTTTAATCTAGCAGCAGCAATTACTATTTTTCCTTTTTTAATACCATTTAAGATACTTCCTGTTCCTCCATGAGTAATTAAGATATCACATTCTTCAACATATTTATTAAATTCATCTGGAGTAATTAAATCCATAATTTCCATGTTTTTTGAAGAATATTTAGTGTTACCTGCTTGAACAATTACTTTTTCTTTGATTTCACCTTTTTCAATTGCTTTATCGATAGCAATTAAAAGTCTTTCAAATGTTTTATCTTGTGTTCCTAGTGTTACAAATATCATTAGTAAATCCAGCCCCCTACTATTGCCTTTGGATATAGTTTTTTCATTGATGGCCACTGAACAATAAAGTGGTCAGCAAAGTGATATATTAATTTACCTGTTGAAGTTTTAGAAGTTATATTAGCAAAAGTTTCAATATATATTATTTTACTTCCTAGTATTTTACCAATACAACACATTGGTCCTGCGGTATGAGTACCAGTTGTTATGATATAGTCTGGATGAAATTTAATATAGTAATATAAACTTTTAAAACAGTTATATAATAATTTAAAAACATAAGTAAATTTGTGAAGTTTAGTACCATATACTAAATAGCCAATTTTATCTTTATATTGTTCTTTTAGTTTTAGATTTGATTTAGTTTTTTCAGTAATAATATGGTAATCATATTTTTCAAACATTGGTTTAAGTTGCATTAATTCATCTAAATGTCCTCCAGTTGAGGAGATAAATAAAACACTTCTTTTCATTATTTAACCTTCTTTTCTAATAGTTTATACCAGTATTTTTGAACTACTTCTTTTGTATAATTATTAGTAGTTTTTCTAGCTTTTTCTCCCATTTTTTTTCTTTTTTTAGTATCATTCATCAATTCTTCAGTCTTTTTTATCATAGCGAAGGGATCTCTATCTTCTATTAAATATCCATTTTTTTCGTTTTCGATTATTTCTCTTGCTCCTTCTGCTGATGAAAAGGCAATACAAGGAATACCATGGGACATTGCTTCTAATAAAACGATACCGAAGGACTCTCTGTATGAAGTCATTAAGTAAAGTGTACTTCGATGAAGAATTTTATCAATATAGTTTTTCTTTTGAAAACCGTGAAGAGTAATTTTTTCTTTTAAATTATTTTCTTTTATATATTCTTCAATATTATCTCTTTCTGGTCCATCGCCAATAATATCAAGATGCCATTTTGGATGTTTTTCTACCATAAGATTAAATATTTTTACTAAGTCAAGATAACCTTTTTCTTTAGATAGACGTCCAACTGATACTAGTCTATTTCCTTCTAGAGGTGCTACTTTTTCAGGAATGTTATCTAACATATTTGGTATATATACACATTTACATTTAGTGTTTTCAAGTTGTTTTTTATAGTAGGCAGTTATATCTTTAGAAACTAAAACAAAGTAATCTAAGTCTTTAGCACTTTCTACTACTTCTTTAGCGTATTCTTCACTCTTATGATAATGGTTATGTTCCCAACCTATTTTTATAATATTTTTTTTGGCATAGGTTGTAGACCATTCATTTAAGAATGTTCTCGTAGAAATCAAAATATCTGTATCTAGTGTTTCAAGTTTTTCTTTAGTTACCATAAAACGTTTTTTATACATGGAAAAACCATCTTTAGTATCTTTTATTAAACTAATAAATTTTAATTTCTTTAAATAGTCTGTACCTATTTTTTTTAGTAGTTTTGAAAAGTTTCTTTGTTGGATTAATTCTTTATAACTTGCTAATCTAACAGGTAAGTCTGTATCTAGTAAATAAGTTATTTTAACTTTTTTATTTATTGTGAATGCGGGCTTGTCATATAGTTTATAAATACTTATTATTTCTACTTCATATTTATCACATATTATGTTAGCAAGTGCTGCGATTGATTTTTCTATACCCCCGTAACCTAAATGTAAGGATAGAATAGTTACTTTCTTCATACCATCACCATCTTCATTATAACATTAATTTAGACAAAATAAAAGAAAGCTTATATGATACGCTTCCTTTTAGATAAACTTAAGATAAAACTTATAATATATCCAATTAATATTATTATTGCTGGTAATAAGGTTACGGTTAAGAAACCTTTTGTAGTCATTAGATAAGTTAATATGTTTCCTAAAAAAGGAATGGTTGTTTTTACTTTTCCGATGATACATGAATCATCAATATTTTCTATTTCACCATTTTCTACTTTTAATGAATATATTTTATTATTGTTTTCATCTTTTGTTGTCGCAACAATTTTATTTGTTCTAATAATGGTTTTATCTTCATCTAGTGTTACATAAGAAATAATATCGTCTTCTTTTACTTTATTTGTTGTTATATCAACAACTACTAAGTCACCGGCTACTATTTTTGGTTTTAAAAGATTATTGTCTACAGTTACTAAGGCGTTGTTATTGATTGCGATAATACCTGTTTCTGTAACACTATTTGAAAGAATAATTATAGTTATAGCTATTCCAATTATTATGATATAGATAAATAGTACTATTTTTTTTAGCATTTAATAAAGAAAAAAAGCTAAAAGCTTTTTATTGTCCATTATTTATTGGTTGTACTGGAGCAACTGGTTCTACACTTGGTACAACTGGCGCTACAGGTTCAACACTTGGTGTAGCTGGTGCTTCAACAACAGGTACAACTGGTTCTACAGGTGCTACTGTTGGAGTTTGTTCTGGTGTTACCATAGCTGGTTCAGCTGTAGGAGTTTGTACAACTTGTTGTTCTCCATTAACTAAATTAGAAATTGGAATAGATTGTGTATTTTCTAGAGGATTTGCTCCACCATAAATTTGGTGTTTAGGTTCTTCTATATTAATTTCTGGAACAATAGGACTTGCTCCTCCATAAATAACTGGTCCTTGTTCAACTTGAGCTGGTTGTTCTACTGGTGCAGGTGTTTCAGGTGCTGGTGCTTCAACTACAGGAGCAATAGGTTCAACTGCTGGAGCAATTGGCTCAATACTTGGGGCAACAACAGGAGCTTCTACTACTGATTGCTCTAGTGGTGCTTCTGTAATAGCTGGTGTTTCTACTACTGGTGTAGTAGGTTCAACGTTTACTACTGGTTGTTCAGGTTGAATTGGTTCAACTGCTGGAACAACTGGAGGGGTAGCTACTGGTTCAGCACTTGGCACTTGTTCAACATTTATTGCTGCTGGTTGAATTGGTTCAACTGCTGGAGTAACAGGTGCTTGTTCCATAACTGGAGTTGGCATTTCTGGTTGAGGCATTGGATTTGTTGGTACTGCCTCTGGTTGTGGCATAGCTTGTGCCATAGGATCAACTACAGGTTGGACTGGTGCTGGTATATCCATAATGTTTGCTTCAGGTTGTGGCATACTATTCATATCAGGGGTTGCCACTTGTTCTACTGGTGCTGGAGCAGCTACAGGAGTTACTTGTGCTGGAACTGCTTGTGTTGCGGCAGGATCTGCGGCAGGTTGTTGTTCTTGTACTGCTTGTCCTTCTTCTCCTTTTTTCTTTTTCTTTCCTGTAACAATTAAAATTATAATAGCTGCTAGTATAGCAATAACACCAGTTGTTATTAATAAACCTGGTACTGATGTAAACCATTCTAAGTTAAAATTCATATTATATCGACTCCCTCTACTTTATTCTATATTAATGATAACAAAAAAAATTTGCAATTGCAAATCATTTTATTTATTGTACATACCTTGACACTGTAAATTTTGTCCAGTCATCTATTTTAGGGGGACAAACTGTAAAGTCCATTTTTTCTTTTGTTGTGGGATGATAAAATTCCAAGTGATAAGCAAACAAAGCTATTTGCTTTTTATTTCCTTTACCATAACGC
Source organism: uncultured Bacilli bacterium (assembly GCA_944332465.1). Lineage (GTDB taxonomy): Bacteria > Bacillota_I > Bacilli_A > RF39 > UBA660 > Faecimonas. The sequence goes on from CALVJZ010000011.1 coordinate 12,805, forward strand.
TGATCACCTGCTAAAGGATAATTTTTTGAGGCAAATTGAACTCTTATTTGGTGATGTCTGCCTGTGTGTAAATTGACTTTAACAAGTGTCATATTAGCCTCATAATTTCTTTCTAAAACTGTAAAGTCTAGGATAGCTTCTTTACCATCACTTGACACTATGCTATTACCATTATCTAAACGTTTTATTTTATCAGTCCATGTATCACTATCTTTTTTAATTATTCCATCAGTAATTGCAAGATATATTTTCTTCAATTTATGAGTTCTTACTTGTTCTGAAAGGCGAGATGCGGCCTTAGATGTTTTAGCAAAAACCATAACTCCCCCTACAGGACGATCTAGTCTATGTACTAAGCCAAGATAGACATTGCCAGGTTTATGATATTTTTCTTTTAAATATTTTTTTAAAAGTGTATGTAAATCTTCATCTTTAGTGTTATCACTTTGACTTAACATATTAATAGGTTTTTCAACAACTAAGAGATGATTATCTTCATATAAAATATTAATCTTCATCTTTTTCCCATCTTCCATAAATACCACATGGTAATACTAGATTATCTTTTGTACCTTTTAAACCTATTTCTCCACAGGTGATTTTTCCTTTTTTCTTTTTATCCACAGTTAATGTTAATATATTTTTTAAAACAGTTGAAGATAGTCCTGTAGTATATGAATTAATAATAAAGAATAGTGGATCATCAGATAATATTTCAGTACATATTGTTACTAAGTAATTTAGACTCTTTTCAATATCCCAGACTTCTTTATTAGCTCCTCTTCCATAACTAGGTGGATCCATGATAATAGCATCATATTTATTACCACGTCTTATTTCTCTTTTAACAAATTTTACAACATCATCTACAAGATAACGTATTTCACTTTGTTCATGACCACTGTCTTTAACATTTTCCTTGCACCAGTCTACCATACCACGTGAGGCATCTACATGTGTTACAGCAGCTCCGGCAGAAAGACAAGCAACGGTTGCTCCTCCTGTATAAGCAAATAAGTTTAAAACTTTTATTTTTCTGTTTTCTTTTTTTATTTTATCGATCATAAAGTCCCAGTTTACAGCTTGTTCAGGAAATAGTCCAGTATGTTTAAATCCCATTTGTTTAATATTAAAAGTTAAGTTTTCGTAATTTATTTTCCAAGATGAAGGCACCTTTTTTAGATTTTCCCAGGAACCTCCTCCTTTGTTACTACGATGATAGACAGCATTAATTAAAGAATGATACTTTTCTAATAAATCACCTTCATCCCAGATAACTTGTGGATCTGGTCTTAGTAAATAAATATCTTTCCAGCGTTCTAATTTTTCACCACGAGAAGTGGCAATTAATTCATAATCTTTCCAGTTATTTGCGATAAGCATATTTTATGTCCCCCCTTACAATATTTCATCTTGTTTTAAGACTTTAGCTAATTTTTCATTCATTTCTTCTTTAGTAAATGGTTTAGATATATATCCATAAAAACCCTCATTTAAATATTTTTCTTCAGCACCTTGAATAGCATCTGCTGTTACAGCTAGAACTGGTGTATTAAAGTTTTCTATTTTCATTAATTCACGCAATGTAACTTCACCATTCATTCCTGGCATCATAATATCCATTAAAATAGCATCATATTTATTACCTGAATTAATTTTATCTAAACATTCGTTACCACTTGTTGCTTCATCCATTTCAATGTTTAGTGATGATAATGTTCTTCGTGCTACTTTTAAATTTAATTTATTGTCATCTACTACTAATATTTTTTTGTTATGAAAATCTAAATTAGTTGTTAAAATCTCACTAGTAATTTCAATGCCTTTAGCAAGTGGTCTAGATAATTTATCTATTTTTTGTGGAAGTTGAACCATAAAGATAGTTCCTTCTTTATACCTACTTTCAACATTAATAGTTCCATGCATTAATTCAACTAGTTTCTTTGTAATAGCAAGACCTAGTCCGGTACCTTCTGTAGTTGTATTTTTTTCTATACCAAGTCGTTCAAACTTAGTAAATAGTTTATTAATATTTTCAGCTTTAATACCTCTTCCACTATCTCTAACACTTATAATTAAAAGACATATATCTTCTTTATTAATACATTTTACATTTAGTTCAACAAAACCTTTTTCAGTATATTTAATAGCATTAGATAATAAATTAGTTATTACTTGTTTTACATGTGATTTATCACCAATTAAACGATATGGTATATCATCAGCAATATTTACACGATACTCGATTGGCTTATCACCTATTCTTGTTTTTTCTACTCGTGCTAGTGTTTCTACTTCTTTCTTTAAGTCATAAGCGTTTTCAGTTATTTCTAGTTTATTACTTTCTATTTTGTTAATATCCATTATATTTCCGACAATTTCAAGTAGTGTTTTTGAGGCGGAGACTATATCGTCTAGGTCTTCTTTCATGCTTTCAGGACAAGCACTATTATCTCTTACATCTTCTGAAAGACCGACAATAGCATTTAATGGTGTACGTATTTCATGGGACATACTTGATAGAAAGTCACTTTTTGCACGATTAGCACGTTCTGCTTCTTCTTTAGCAATATTTAGTTCATTAATCATTTTTATATCTGGATTTTCAATAGTAAAATACATTGTTAATAAAGCGAATGCTATACAATATGTTTCAGTTGTTACTTCTGGGAAATAGATTCTTAAGACGATTCCAAAAACAAACATTAGAATTAAAATAATAAATGGTACAGATTTTTTGATACCTTGTTTAGCAGTTATAATATATCTAATATTTAAGATAATTAAGATAACAAAATAAATCATTAAAAAAGTCATCATTATCTTATAAGACATTCCACCAACATCTAATATTTCACCATCAATAATTGTCTCAATTGGAGAGATAAAGATTAAGGCTACAATAATTGTATTAATTATAGATAAGATATTTCTTATTTTCTGATAGTTTTTTTCACCAAAGTTGTTAATGATAACGTTATAGACTAATAAACAACAACCTACTGTTAGTAATAAACTTAAATGTATTTTTTGTAAAAATGAAACTAAGGGTACTAGGGTTGTTGTTTCAGCAATAATATATGCTAGTGTTGCGTTAAGAGAAAAAATAACATTAATTACTAGTGTCCATTTATATAATCTTACTTCATTTGTTGTATTATTTTGTTTTATAAAGAATATAACAGCTAAAAATATACTAATTGTGACAGCTGCAAAAGGTAACCATATACCACTCATAAACACTCACTCCTATTATTATAGGATACCATTATCTATTCTTTTTATCAATACTCTTCCTTGACGTTTTCTATCTTCTCCAGTCATATTTTCAAATAAAAATGCATTGTTTTCATTTCTTTTTATATCTTGTAAATGAGCAAAGGCATCATCTGGAGATGTTTCTTTTCTATCGATAAATCTTGAAGCATCAATAACATCTGTTGTATACCCGTTATCGGAGTCTTTCATAATACTTTCTAGGAACTGCTCGCTAGCATCATGTGGTAATTCACTTCTTTTAGTTAGTCCATGTTCTTGTTCAATATGTTCCCAGATATCCCATTTTAAGGTTGCTAAAACATCACGTAAGTCATCAGCACCTTCTCTTTTATTTTCTAAAGATAAAGTATCGGGAGAAATATTTTTACCAACTTTTACATAATATTTATTATTTTCATCCTTTTCTACAGCAACAGGTACTATATCAGCATTTCCTCTAACGGCAGCTTCTATGACACCTGTAAATAGTTTCATCACTACTTCATTTTCGGTAATATTCCAAGCACCTTCAGGGAAGATAATTATATTTCCACCTTGTTTTAAAAGTTTTACCATATTTTCTAAAGAGATGTGTCTATCTTCTTTATTATCAGTATCTACAAATAACATACCTATCATCTCTAAGAAAAGACGTTCAGGATTACGATATAATTCTCCAGGATCACCCCAGACAATATATGCTCCTTCTTTAGCTGCTTCTACTGCTGATTCGATATCAAATCTCGCAACATGAGTAACAGCATAAATACGTGGCCTTTCTCCTTTTATACTTTCATCACTTAGTATTTCGGTAGAAAATCCTTCTAATTTTTTCTCAATACCAATAATTGTTTTTACTAATCCATGAAGTTTTTTTCTAATTTCTACACCTTTAATTGGTTCATTATTTTCATATGCTTCTTTTCTTAATTCCCGATAATAAGTATTTAATTCCTCTAAAGACATTTTTAATAATTCTAGTAGTGACTTTTTCATGGTTTTCCCCCTTTTAATAAATCAGGCTTATTTTACCATAAAACAGCTTATTAGTCAAAAAAAAGCTTACGAAGCTGGCGTAAACTCTTTTCCATATGTAGTTATTAAAATACTAGGTCCATAATATAGTATTTTAGGTTCTTCTTTATAGTATTTAGTTAAAGTTTCATCTTTTTGCATTTTATAGTTACATGGAACATCAGCATATTTTGTACATTCTTCTTCATTAGTTGCTCTCATACGATAGATTGTATCTTCAGTTTTAATATATGTTGTGGCGCTATCTCCCGCGTAGTTAAAGTCAACTATTTTTCCATATTCACTACTAGAATAAACTGGTGTTTTTGCTTGAAGTTTATATGGTGAATCATTATTTTGTTTTGTAACTGTATATTGGTATACATTACCATCATTTTCTAAAACATAATAGATACCTTGACTTGAATTTACAGTTATAGCTTTTTTGACATTAGCATTTCCTAAAACTATATTATATATTTGATATTCATCTTCTGTTTGGGGAACTTCACTAAGTGGTGAATTATTATTAGCTCCTGGGGCATAGTAGAACTTATTATCCATACCTTTTAAAATAGTACTATCCATATAAGCGATAATATCTATTGAAAAAGAAATCTTTCGACAGTTTTCATTGTTACTATAAGGTTGAGATAATGATAATTCGTAAAGTCTTCCTGATTCTGTTATCGCAAAAGAACCGTTTGAAAATAAAATATTTTCTTGAGCTGGTGTTTCTTCATCAGCAGGCATTAAGGTTGTACAAACAAAATCTTCTTGAGAAAGACCAAAGCCAGCGTGTCTAATATCTCTTGTTACATTACCATCACAACCAGTTAATAATAATGTTCCTAATACAATACCAAATAAAAGTATAATTTTTTTCATATCGTCACATCCTCTATTATGAATATATCATATTTTTATTTGTAAATAAACTAAAACAAAAGAAATTATCTAAATTAACAATTTATTTTACTAGTTTTTTATGTTAAAATCTTGTTATAAGGTAGGTGTACCTATGAAGGAAGAAAGTAAAAAGAAAGATATTTGGTTTGTTCTTTTATTTATTGTTGTTGTAGGAGTTTGTTTACTGTATTTATTCCAAGCTTCTTATGCAAAATATAGAAGAGCTGTTAGTGGTAGTGTTAATGGAGATATTGCTAGTTGGCAGATTAAAGTTAATGGTGAAGATATTATGAATAAGAAAACTTTAAATACTACGATTACTCCATTTTTTCCTGAGGATGAAACTCATGCTGAAGATGTTATTGCTCCAGGAGTTGAAGGATATTACACTATATCAATTGATGCTAGTAACGTAGATGTTCCTTTTAGAGTAACTATATTTTCAGAGGTTGCAGAAAATTCTAGTGTTAGTGATTTAAAGACTTATACTTATGAATACAATTCAAAATTAACCCCTCCTACTGATTATAATTCTAGAGAACTTTATAATAATGATAATGGTATCGTATATGATATCGCAAGAAATAGTAAAACTAATGATTTTAGAATTTATGTTGTCTGGGATGATACTAATGGAACTATGGATAATGCCCAAGATACAGAAGTAGGTATTAATGATAATAGTAAAGCTTTGATGAATGTTAGATTACATTTTGAACAAATAAAATAAGCACTCTTGGTGAGTGCTTTTATTCTGCTTGATAAGCATTTAATTTAAATACTAATTTTAAACATGGTTTTCCAGTTTCATTTTCATATTTACCACAGGTATAGCCCCAGAAACTATCAGCATCATCTTTTTCTAAGTATAATCCTGATGTTACTTTATCATTAAAGTTTGTAGCTGTTACAGAGTTATCTACTTGATAAGTACCATTATGTAGTGTGTAATAGTATACTGCTTCATCATAAGTATAAAAATCATTTAATTTGTAATATTCAGTTGCTTCATATTCCCAGTTAATAGACATTTTAAAGCTACCACTATCTTTAGGAGGAATTATTGTTTTGTCAAGGGTTAAACTTAATTTAAAAGGATAATCATTTGCAAGTGATGTCTTTATTTCTTCTACTGTTTTATCTAGTTTAATATCTTTTCCTAGAAGTGTAACACTTTCTAGAACATATGATAGTCCAGCAGGTACTTCTCCACCATTTTTTATTATTACTTCTTTTTCTACAGGTAACATTCCTGGTTTCATATCAGTAACATTAATTACTATTTCTTTAACAACGTTAGTTTCTTCTAAAAAGGTAACATCCCAATTTACGACACTAGCATTTAAAGTTACTCCTACTTTAGAAATATAAGTAAACCAAGCGAATGTATTAATTGTCAAAAGAAAAGCAATAAGAATTAAACTTCGTATAACTATTCGTTTACGAATTTTTCTTTTATCTTCTACTTCAGATAATTTCCTCCGTCTCATCTTTATTTTCCTCCTCTTTTCCCTCGTATACTAGTTTATCTTTTTTTATGTCTGTTATAGTATCAGCAATTTCTAAAAAGACTACTAAAACGATAGGTAAAAATATTAAAAAGAAAAAGCCATATTGATTTTTTACGATGTGATTAATTTCACTTATAATAGGAACTTTCCCTACTACTTTACCATATATTTGGCCATCATCAATTACAGGATCTTCTACTTCATTGTTAATACCTTTGGTAATATATTGTTTAACACCATCTTTTTTTATAATTTTTACAATTCTATGGGTAACTATTCTACCATTAACATCATGTTTTGTTCCTAGATAAGTTATATCATCTCCTACTTCTAATTCATCGTGTGATACTTCTTTTATAGCTAGGACATCATTAATTTGGTAATCAGGTACCATACTACCTGTTGCGACAGCAAATAATCGATAACCACAAATACTTTTGTTACCAGATAATCTTTGACATAGTATAAATACTAAATAGATAATTAAGATAGTAAAAATTATAGTTTTTATTATGTTATATGGTATTCTAAAATACTTACTATCTAATACTTTTCTTAACATATCGTCGTCTCCTCTAGTATTTTCCAATCATTTGTATAAGACTTTTCTTCTTCTTCCAATTTATCTAGTAATAGTTTTTTAATTCTTTTGCGTTTCATTTCATTTGCTGTTTTTATAAGTTTAATTTGTTTATCAAATAAATCCTTTATTTCTTGTTCAGTTATTTCATAATTACTATCTAAAATATTTTCTATTAATCTGTTTATAGTTTGTGAAAGTAGTTTAGACTCTGATGCAGTTTTATTTTCATGGTCTAGTATTTTATTAGCCATATATAAACTTAGAAAAGCTTGATTATATTCCTTTTTTAAGTTTCCTGTATCATAGTAGCTTTGATGATCATTTTCATTGATGTCTTTTTGTTCATATGACTGCATATAATTCCATAATGCTTCTGCTTTTTGGAAGTTTGGATTTTTTAAAATAACATTTGTTTTTCTAATAGGAGAACGTACAGGTGGTACATGTAATTTTGATAGTGTTTGCATTAATTCAGTTGACGAAAAACCATCTAGTTGAATTTTTATTCTTTTTAATCTATCCGCAACGCTTTCTTCTCCAGCATGTTTTTTTGTATCAAGTTTTGCTTCATTTTTAGAAGATAGTTCTAAAGATAATTGAACTTCTTCAGTATTTAAAATTGTATTTGCTTCATATTTTAAATGTTTTTTATCTTTAAAATAAGAATATTCTCCAGTTTCACTTTTTCTTTTTTCAAAGAATGTTCTTGTATTATTTATTAAAGTATAAATAAATCTATTTTCATAAGTATCTAAACTTTCTTCTTTATTTATATTTAATATTTTTGATGGTTTCACATCACCATTATCTTCTATTTTTTGAATATAGTTTGTGTGTTGTGATAAGTGAATAATACTTTCAACTGTTACTTTCTTTGATTTTTCTACTTGTACTACTTCTTCTTCGTTAATAATAAATCTTTTAGGGTTTCTTAAAATATTATCTAAATATGGAAGGGTCTCATCAATAATATCAATCCACTCATAGTCATATTCTCTTTTTTCAAAGTCTGTTGTGACTGATAAAAGTGAATTCATATTTTGAAAGAACTCATCTTGATTTAGTGATTGTTCTAATGTTTCTTGTTCTTCTTCGTTCATGGTACCCCTCCTTTTTTGTTATACTAATTTCTTAAGTCTTAATAAGTAATCTTTACATTCTGTAAAGTTTTCTTTACCAAATTCTTTATTAAGGAAATCGATAAAGCCATCAATTTCATCTCTAATATAAGCAAGATTTAATTGTTCAAATTTTCTTAATATTTTTCTGGCAATGTAGTAATCTACTCCATCTACTTCTGTACCGCCACATTCTACATAGGTTGCGACAAAGTCACGCATTTGTTTAACAATACGGTTACCAAAGGCGATACGGAAATGTTTAATTACATAGTCATCCATTTCAGATATTTTTTGTTCCATTTCAGAAGATAATGGGTGTTTCTGCTTAGCATCAGCAAATAATCCTTCTAAGTAAGAACTATTAATATTCATAGCTTCTTTATCTTCTGGTGTAAATGGTTGTCCTTTATCATTAATATCTATTGGCATAGCACGGTCATATACCTTATCTGTTACAGCAAAGGTTGAGTCGTCGTTATTGATGGTACCGATATACCACATGTTTCCAGGTATTTGTAGTTTTCCATTTTTTAATTTCTTAGGGTCATTATCCCAACTACTTGGTACAAGTTCAATAATCCACTCGTCACGACTTGGCATTTCTAGAATAGATAACATTTCAGCAAAATAATATTCGACACGAGCAATGTTCATTTCATCTAGTACTGTTACATAAACATCATCGGTATATCCAGCGATATATAACCCTTTTAATACGTCTGTTTCATTAAACTTCTTTGTGAATTCATTGAAGTATCCAAATAATTCAGTACGGTCTCTCCATGAGGGTTGAACGGAAGCGATAATAGCATCACGTTTAATAAATTTACCCCAGGCATAAGCAAGAGAGGTCTTACCAGTACCAGAGATACCTTGTAGGATAACAAGTTTCGTTGCCGATAAAGCCGAGATAAATAGTCGTATCATTTTAGTTGTGTAATATAGTTTTAATTTTGAAGCAGCAAAGTTTCTAAAATCCTCTACTAATTCTTCTAGGGTAAAGTTGTTGTTGTAGTTTTGAACTTTATAGTCCCTATATTGTAAATCAATAGCATGTAATTTAGAAAAACGATATTTACTATCATCTTCATCTAAAGCAGGATCTTCTCCTTCTTTTGGAGCTTCTTTATTTTCTTCTTCACTAATAACATTTGCTTCATCAGGTTTTAATCCTAATTGAGAAACTTTCATAGCTAAGATATCTTCTTTTTCTTTTACAAGACTTGCTACTTTGTTATTTAGTTCACCTATTTCATTTAACATTGATTCTTGTTCTACTAGGGTTTTTCTAAATCTTATATATTTTCTAATGATTAAATATAACAAAGCTAATATTAAGGCAAGTAAGATTGCTAAAACGACAATAGCAATAATTACTAAGACCCATTCTGACATTTTAAAGTCATTTTTATAAAACTGGATAATGTATAGATATTCACTGAAATCAAACATTTGCATAAATCCAGATACAATGCCTTTAAATATTGTAAATAGTCCATTAAAAAAGACAGACATAAATTCATATAAAAATCTGATAAATGTATCCATACTACTATCCTTCCTTACTAATTAATATATTTTTCATGATACTTGGTTCTTGTTTTTCAATAGTTGGTAAATCTTTAGCTTTATAACCTGTAATCATCAAATAGTCAAATAATTTAGAGGAGTCTATCGCATCTATTTTACTTGGTATATCTAAGATATAGGTCATATCTTGATAACAAGCAAA
>CALVJZ010000012.1 GCA_944332465.1 uncultured Bacilli bacterium
GCTAACAAAACATTATTTGGAGGACTATACAGTAAATTAACAGAAACAACACCCAAATATTATGTTGGTGAAGAAAATACTCAAGAAAAAGATAAGTTTTATATAGATGCCTTTAACACATGGAAAAATGGTATTGTTGCAATAACAGACGCTATATATGATAGATTTAAATATAGTGAAGTATATGATGAACGTTTCTTTGCTTTAAGGGATTTCTTAGAAACTATTCCTGATATAAAAACAAAAGAAGAATATGAAGAGGTTTTAAGAAAAGCTTCAGCTAATGAAGATGTTTCTTCCGCTCTAAAGGATTTTAGTTGGAAAAGATTAGGACATGATTCTTTTTGGGTTCATGTAGACTCAGAATATGTAACCGCTAGATTATATGGACGACAACAAGTAAAACATAGATTATATCTTAATGTAGAAGCAATTGACGTTCATAAAGTAGCAAATGAAATCATAAAGAAATGTAATGATCGAGATTTACCATATTATTTTAAATTTTCACCATTATGTGACCGAGATGATAGTTTAGTACTTTATTGTGACACTGAAAAGTTACCATGGTATATAGATATTTTAAAAGAAATAGAACAAGAAAATCCTGATATTGTAGAAAGAAGTGGTAAACCACCTATACTAACTGGAAGAGTAGACAAATGGATTGGATATGGTTCGGAGCCTTCACGTAAAGATGGGAAATCAAGATCATTTAATGAAGTTAGGGTTAAATGTATTAATGATGCATTTTCTGAAGAATTTGATAAATGGTTGCAAAACAATCGATATAGAAAGTTAAATATAGATGGCAAATTATGTAGTATAGAAGAATATGTTGCTTCACAAGCTGCAAAAAAACAAATTGAAATAATGGCAAGAGATTTAACAGCTCAAATAAAAAAACGAGGAAGAAAAGAAGCTGAAGATTATTTGGGATATAATCAGAGAATTCTTGCAAGTAAAAAATTATACGATAAAATGTATGCTGCTATATTAAAACAAGCAAGGAACTATGCTGATGAAAAAGCCGGAATAAATGGTCAAGAGCCGGGAAATGCTTTCATTGACTTAAGAAACGGAAAGACACGTACAATATATTTAAGTACTATCGTTATGCCATTTAATGAAATAATTCCAATTATAATAAAAGAAGATTTAACTTTTAGAAGAAATGTATTAGCTAGAATAAAAAAAGAGTCTCATAAAGAGGGTGTAGATTTATCAAAATATTGTTTTGATTTTGATACTCGTCAAAATTTTGCGGCAATGGATAATCAAATTCAAACAGTAAATAGTTTCTATAATGAATTATCACAACTAGCAACAAGAAAAAAACTTTCAAAACCAAGAGAGCGAAAGCCATTTGAATCAATATTTGCTTATAAAGACTATTTGACTCAATATAGTAAAAAATGTCAAAAAGCAGAAACAAAACACCCAATATCCAAACAGGCTAAAACAGAACCAATTAAGGGTATGACAGAAGAAGAAATAAGACAGTCACAAATCAAGCTAGGATTTATTAAACCGGATATAGAAGACAAACCATATAAAGTAGTAAGAGGACCCCAATCATATAGCTTAACAAGGGATGAAATTATTCAAGACTTACCAATCAACTCAACAAAAGAACAAACATTTATGGGTGGAATGACAGAAGAAGAAATAAGAGAGTCACAAATCAAGCTAGGATTTATTAAACCAGATATAGAAGACAAACCATATAAAGTAGTGAGAGGACCCCAATCATATAGTTTAACAAGGGATGAAATTATTCAAGACTTACCAATCAACTCAACAAAAGAACAAACATTTATGGGTGGAATGACTGACGAAGAAATAAGAGAGTCACAAATCAAGCTAGGATTCATTGAACCAGATATAGAAGATAAACCATATAAAGTAGTAAGAGGATCCCAACCATACAGCTTAACAAGAAATCAAATCATTCAAGACTTACCAATCAACTCAACAAGAGAGCAAACATTTACGGGCGGAATGACAGAAGAAGAAATAAGAGCAGCTCAGAAAAAAATTGGAACATACCAACAAAAAAGAAGATAATAATTGAATAATCAATTAAAATCTTCTTTTTTATTTATTTTGAGCTTGTACAGCTGTAATAGCAACTACACCAACAATATCTTGTGCACTACATCCTCTAGATAAATCGTTAACTGGAGCTGCGATTCCTTGTGTAACAGGACCATAAGCTTCTGCTTTCGCAAGTCTTTGAACAAGTTTATATCCAATATTACCTGCATCTAAATCAGGAAAAACTAATACATTAGCATGACCAGCAACCTCACTGTTTGGAGCTTTAGAACGAGCAACCTCAGGAACAATCGCTGCATCTAATTGTAATTCTCCATCAATTTTATATTGAGGATATTTTTCTTTAGCAATCTTAACCCCTTCAACAACTTTATCAACATCAGCATGCTTAGCACTTCCCATAGTAGAATGTGAAAGCATCGCTACAATAGGTTCTTCTTGAACTAATAATTTAAATGTTTCTGCCGAAGAAGCAGCTATTGCAGCTAGTCTTTCAGGAGTTGGATTTTGTTCAAGACCACTGTCTGCAAAGATAAAAGTACCATGAGAACCATATTCACAATTAGGAACTACCATTAAGAAGAATGCTGAAACTAATAAAGTTCCAGGTTTAGTCTTAATAATTTGTAAAGCTGGACGCAAGGTGTTTGCTGTAGAATGACATGCCCCACTAACAACACCATCAGCATCTCCAACTTTTACTAGCATACAAGCATAATACATATAATCTTCAAGTAAAAGTCTCTTAGCTTCATCATAAGTAAGACCTTTGTTTTTTCTAATTTCTACAAGTTTTTGAATTAATTCTTCTGTTTTTTCATAATTAAATGGATTTATTATAGTAGCCTTACTTATATCTAAACCTTGACTAGTATTTTCAATATCTTCCTCTTTACCAATCAATATGATATTAGCAATATCTTCTTTTAATATTATACTTGCTGCTTCCAAAACTCTACGGTCCATTGTTTCTGGAAGAACAATAGTTTTTTTATCTCTTTTAGCACGTTCTTTAATTGTTTCAATAAATGACATAAAAAACCTTCTTTCTAATTTTCTTTTAAAATTTCATAAATTTCTCTTTTTTCATGAGTATAAAATTCTTTCTTTCTATATCCGAAGAACAAACGGAAAATATTAGAAGGGAAAGATACAATTAATTGATTAAAAGTAACAACAGTATCATTATAAAATTTAATAGACGCTACTAAGTCAATCTCATTATTATTTAACTCTTCAATAATATGTATTAAAGATTCGCTTTTAAACAATTTTTCATTGTCATCCAATGTTTTAAAAAACTCGTTATAAGTTCTGGTTAAAAGCTCATTTAATTCAAAGTTATTTAATTCAGCAACCATTTCATTATCAATTTCATCTAAAAATTCGTCCATTTTTAGTTCTTTTTTGATAATTTTACTTGCTCTTTTCAATGATTCTAGTTTTTTCTGCAAAAACAAATCAATATTATTTTCGGCTTCTTCTATTTTAACAATAGAAATTTTAAATTTATTATGATAAATAATAATAATAATTCCTAATAACGCTATTAAAACAATACATCCTATAATTATTTCTAACATTGTATCACCCCAGACAATATCATTATATCAAACAAACAATAAAAAAGAAATATAAGCACAAAAAAAGAACATAATTTGTTCTTTTTAAAATTGTTTTGTTCTAGCACTTTTTCCATCTGCCATTTCACTAGTATCTCGTCCTAGTATTCTCTGTTCAGATACAAAATCAAACGCTATGTTATTTGGATCAAAACCATTATCTTTTAGTGCTGATTTTAAAGATTGTACTAGGGTTGTTTTAACTTTAGAACTACTATTTACAAGTTGTGGAAAAGTTTGAAAAACCCCTCTATAAAAATCACTTTCATCAATAGGAAAATCTCTATAACTTTCTTTTTTATTTGAATAAGAAAATTCTAAAAGTTCTACTTTTTCCTTTAAGTTAGGTATATTTTCAAGTAAATGACTTTTAATACTAGAAAAGAATTCTCCTAAGAAAGCTTTTTCTTTTAAATTAGCTCTACTAATACCATAATAAGCCATTAAACTATCTTTATTTAAATTCAACATATAATCAATTTTGTTATTTAAAATATTCCAACATATTTGATCAACTAATGCAATACTTTGTCCATTCTCATCTTTAATTGGAAAATTTGGAGCAGTTTCTAATATTCGGAAGTAAAATCTAGAACAAACATCATGAATAATTTGAGATTTTAAAGTATTTAAAGGTACTTTATTTCTACTTCCTCCTGTTGTGTATCCTATATAAGGAGTTATTTTTCCAGAAAGTATAGGAGGTGTAGCAATATTGCTACGTAATTCAGGATTATTTTCAATAATAGAATTTAATGTTTCAAATACTTGATCAAAGTGTTCATCATCAGCAAAAGCAACGAAAGAATCATCTTGTTCATATCTAGAAAACATTTTGAAAAAATATGGTAATCCTTTTTCTTCGGACTCTTTTAAATATAATGTTGCAAGTTTATGAATATGTTTATAATCAATATTTATAAATAATTGATGTTGTAAAGGAAAAGGTATTTTCTTTCCTTGTTCAGGATGAACTAAAGAAGAATTTATAATTGTCAAAGAATCTCTTTTGTTTTCTAAAAAAGGTTGAAATTTCTTTCTTAATTTGCTTGAAGAAAGTTCTTTAAAAACCTCGTTTAAAGATTTAACATCGGAAACATCTTCTAAAAACGTATGATAAGGTTCTTCTACATTGTTTTTCCAAATATTAAACAATGTGGAATAAAATAAATCAATATCCCTTGGTGAGAAAAAAGCACCGCCATTAGAATACTGGCTAAACAAAGCGTTATAAAAATTTTGATCAAAATGAAAAGACGCTGCATATGCATTAATAATTCTTTGTACTACTTCTTCATCATCTAAAGGATTTTTGGTATATTGTTGTAGCATAGGTAAATAGCTCATAAACTTTCCCCCTTAAATTGCTGCTTATTATACCATAAAATAGATATTCGGTCAACTAACTAGGATGTATACTTTCTACCTTTGAGTCAAAAACTTCTTGCTCAGAATTACTTGGTTCCGTTCCTTTAATAAAATACATCATTTTCTTTTTTTTATCGTTGTTGGTTGCTAGTCTACCAGAAATTGGTTCTACTAATACAGCAGATACATTCTTAGGCATTTCATACCATCCTTCATCGTTTTTAGTTCCACGTTCATGATACTCTATAGATTTATACCATATATTTTGAGCATATTTATATTCACTAGGAATTAAAGCCTTATTGTCGTCATATCCTACCCAGACAGCGCAAACAACATTTTTATTAAAACCAATATCCCAGTTATCAGTTTCTGTTGTTCCACTTTTTAAAGCATATTTATGAGTAAGTTTGGAAGCAAGACTAATAGCTGTAGGATAATTATAATCAATATAGTCAGAATCATATGTAGCTGTTAAAAGATTGTTTAAAATAAATGTTATACTAGGATTTAAAACAGCTTCTTTAGAATTCTTTGCTTCATATAACACTTTTCCATTTTTATCTTCAACTCTTTCTATAAAATGAGACTTTACTTTATATCCTTCGTTAGCAAACGCTGAATATCCTGCCGCCATTTCTAAAATGTTTATTTCGTTTGTTCCAAGAGGAAGAGATGGTACTTTTTCTAATTTAGAACTAATTCCAACTCTTCTTGCAACATTGATTAATGCTTCTTCACCTAAAAAAAGATGAGTCTTTACAGCATAAATGTTTTCAGAATATGCTATTGCTGTTCCCATGGAAATAGGTTTGTTACCATATGTTTTATTATTGTTTTGTGGACTATATTCTTCTTGATTATTAAATACAAAAGTGGTAGCTTCACTCGTAAATGCTGAACTAGATGTAAATCCATTTTCTAAAGCAGCATAATATAAATATGGTTTCATTGTCGAACCAACTTGTCTTTTAGAAATAGTAGCTCTATTAAAAGATGATTTATTGTAATCTCTTCCCCCAATAAGAGCTTCAACTCCTCCTGTTTCAGGATTCATAAGAACAATAGCTGTTTGAATATCTGATTCTTTAGGAATTTCTTCTTCCATTATTTTTTCCACTTTCTTTTGTAAGTCTAAATCTAAACTTGTATATATTTTTAACCCTGATGTATCAGAATATGATTTAGGTATGCTATCAATGCTTTTTAACTCATCCATTACGGCATCGTGATAATACATAAGAGTAGTTAACTCTTCTCGATCTTTTTCACCCACAAAATTTAATTCTTCTTGATAAGCTTTGTTTTTTTCTTTTTCCGTAATCACACCATTTTCTACCATTAAATTAAGAATATTTTTTTGCCTTTTTTTCGCAGCTTCATAATCAATTAAAGGGGAATAATTAGAAGGAGATTTTGGAATGCCCGTAAGCATTGTTGCCTCAGCTAAATCCAGTTCACTAGCGCTTTTTCCAAAATAATATTTACTCGCATTCTCAATTCCATACATACCATGTCCATAATTAATAGTATTTAAATATCCTTCTAAAATCTCTTCTTTTGAATAATTATTTTCTATTTTTATGGTATACCACATTTCATCCCATTTTCTTTTCCAAGTCTTATCAAAAGACAAAAATAAATTTTTAGCATACTGTTGTGTTATAGTAGAAGCACCTTGTACCGTTTTACCATTTATAATATTAATGTATAAAGCTTTTATTATTCTTAAAAAATCAAATCCATGATGTTTATAAAAATTTTTATCTTCAGTATAAATAGTAGCATCTATTACATATTGTGAAATATCATCCAAAGAAATCCATTCCTTTTCATCATTGCCTTGAAAAAAGACATTCTCATCTTTATCATACAAAAACACACTGTTTGCTGTATTAATTAGTACATTAGGTGACATTTTTACATAAATTTTAATACCTAAATAACCTATTAGTCCAAGTATTATAAAAACAAAAATAATTTTTCTTAGTATTTTAAAAATTTTCATAAACATCACCTTTCTTTACTAGTATTAGAAAATATTTAATAAAGTATGTAATTATAATTAGTAAAATAATATCTTATATGTTATAATCTAAACTAGAAATTAATTGGAGGTGGAAAAATGTCTAAAATACAAGTTAAAGTTACACTGTTAACACCAGAGATAAACTATGTAGATCAATATAATGCTATTTTCCATCCTGACCAAAACGAAATAACATATAAAGAAAAAGATGATACAAAAACAAAAATAAATACTAAAGCATTAAAACTCCGACGAGAAAATGAAAAATTAATAATGGAATATAAATTTGTAGAAAACAGTACAACAGTAGGAAAAGTTTTTTTGAAGGATTTTTCTAAAAAAATAGAATTAAAAATAAATACTAAAAAAATAAAGCAAAATACTAACAATTTAGAAATTGAATATGAATTAGAAAATGAAATATATAAATATAAGATAGAGGTGTTGTAAATGAGTATTATTAAAGAATTAAATGAGGAAATGCAAAAAATAGTTGCGAAAGCAGGATATGAAATTGAAAATTTAGTGTTGCAACCATCAGGAAGAAGAGATTTAGGACAGTTTCAGTTAAATGATGCTATGACGCTAGCGAAAACATATCATAAAGCACCAAGAATGATTGCTGAAGATATTGTTAAGGTACTTGAAGAAGATGGTAGATTTACAAATCTAAATATTGCTGGACCTGGATTTATTAATATAACTTTAAAAGATGAATATTTAGGTAAATTATTAACTGAAATTTATCTTGATAAAAGTAAAAATATAGATAAAAGAGAAAAAAGAAAAATAATCTTAGATTATGGTGGTGCAAACGTTGCTAAAGCTCTACATGTAGGGCATTTAAGAAGTGCTAATATTGGAGAAGCACTAAAAAGATTAGCAATATTACTAGGTTATGATGTTGTAGGTGATGCACACCTAGGGGACTATGGAAGACCTTTAGGACTAGTAGTATTAGAAATAAAGAAACGTTTTCCAGATTTAGCTTACTTTGACGAATCATATCAAGGAGATTATCATGATGTTAACTTACCAGTTACAAATGAAGATTTAGAGGAGATTTATCCTTATGCTTCAAATAAATCAAAAGAAGATGAAGCATACTTAGAAGAAGCTAGAGAAATAACATTTAAAATTCAAAACCATGAACGTGGCTATTATGATATATGGAAAAAAGTTGTGGAAATATCTAAAAATGATATCAAAAAAGTATATGATGAGTTAAATGTTAATTTTGAATTATGGCTAGGTGAAAGTGATGC
This sequence comes from uncultured Bacilli bacterium, assembly GCA_944332465.1. Lineage (GTDB taxonomy): Bacteria > Bacillota_I > Bacilli_A > RF39 > UBA660 > Faecimonas. Next base: position 8,343 of record CALVJZ010000012.1, read on the forward strand.
TGCTGAATATTTAGACGAACTTGATGAAATATATAAAAATAGTAATGTTTTAACAGAGAGTGAAGGAGCAGAAATTATTGAAGTAAAAGAAGAAAGTGATAATTCTCCAATGCCACCATTACTATATAGACGTTCAAATGGTACAGTATCTTATGAAACAACAGATCTTGCAACAATTCTTCAAAGAAGAAAAGAAGAAAACCCTGATGAAATTTGGTATTGTGTAGATGCTAGACAAAGCTTGCATTTTGACCAAGTCTTCCGTGCTGCCAGAAAAGTTAAATTAGTAGAAGATAGAGTAGGATTAGAACACATTGGTTTTGGAACAATGAATGGAAAAGATGGAAAACCATTTAAAACTCGTGATGGTGGAGTTATGAGTTTAAAAGCTTTAATAGAACAAGTAGAAAACGAAACAAGAAAAAGAATAAATCCTGAAACGGTAGATGAAGAGCATAAAGAAGAAGTTGCTAAAACAGTCGCAATCGCAGCTTTGAAATACGCAGACCTTTTACCATTTAGAGGTACAGACTATATATTTGATCCAGAAAAGTTTGCAGATTTAGAAGGAAAAACAGGACCATACCTATTATATTCAACAATTCGTATGAAATCTTTATTAACTAAAGGACAAAATCTAGAACTTGGAAAGATTACAAAATTTAAAACTGAAACTGAAAGAGATATAGCGTTAACTATTTTACGTTTACCAATTGTTTTAAATAAAGCATTGGATTCAAGAAGTTTAAATGATATTACTGAATATATATATAAATTAACTTCTCTATACAATAAATTTTATTCTGAAAACAAGATATTAATAGAAGAAGATAAAGAATTACAAACATCTTGGTTAACACTAACTAAAATTGTTTACGATATTAATATGTTACTCTTAAACACTTTAGCAATCAAAGTTCCAGAAAAAATGTAAAAAAAGTGTTGCATGTATAAGCGATATATGTTATAAGTTTATTGGTAATTTTTTTACCATAACAAATTTGAAATTTATGCATATAATGTTTTGAACATATAGGAGGGCACTATGAGTCTTAAAAAAATGAAAAAAGAAGAATTAGAATTATTATCGAATAAAGATATTACTAACTTAATATTAGAAGAAAATAAAAAACCTTTAAATACTGCAGACTTATTCAAAAAAATAATAAGTTTACTAGAATTACCAGAAAGTATTTTTGAAAAGAAAATAGGAGATTATTATACTGCCTTATCTACAGACAAACGTTTTATTTTATTAGATGATGGAAAATGGGATTTAAGAAGTCGTCATACTTCAGATAAAGTTGTTAAAGTGACAGACGAAGATGAAGAAGAGGAAGATAATGATTCTGATAAAGAACAAGAAGAAGAGGCTATTGAAGAAATAGAAGAAGATAGCTATGATGATACAGACGAAGAATACGATGAAAGTGCAACTGAAGAATTAAAAGATTTAGTCGTAATTGATGAAGATGAATTAGAACTAGAACAATAATCTAGTTTTTTTCTTCATAAAATTATGTTATAATACCAATGATTACCAAGAAAGGGTGAAAAGCATGATAGAAAGACTTGAGGCAACACTTGAAAAATATAATAAACTTGAAGAAGAACTTACTAAACCAGAAGTTCTAAGTGATATTAAAAAGACAAGAGAATATTCTAAAGAAATGTCATCACTTGAAGATGTTGTAAATTGCTACAAAAAATATAAAAAGGTTTTATCTGACATGGAAGAAGCAAAAGAAATGGCTAAAGATCCAGAAATAGGAGAAATGGCTAAAGAAGAATTAAAATCTTTAGAAGAAGAAAAAGCAGCTCTTGATAAAGAACTAGAGATTTTATTAATTCCTAAGGATCCAAACGATGACAAAAATGTTGTTATTGAAATTCGTGGTGCTGCCGGTGGAGATGAAGCAAATATCTTTGCAGGAGACTTATATAGAATGTATACACGCTATGCCGAGAAAAAAGGTTTTACCTGTCAGGTATATAATTCTGTAGAAGGTACTGCTGGTGGATATAGTCAAATAGAGTTCATTGTTAAAGGACAAAATGCTTATTCTTTATTAAAATATGAAAGCGGTTCTCATAGAGTTCAACGTGTCCCTGTAACAGAAGCTAATGGTAGACTACAAACTTCAACAGCTACAGTTTTAGTAATGCCAGAGGCAGATGAAGATATAGAAATAGAAATAAATCCAAGTGATTTAAGAATAGATATCTACCGTTCAAGTGGTTGTGGTGGACAAGGTGTTAATACTACAGACTCTGCTGTAAGAATTACTCACTTACCTACTAATACAGTTGTAACATGTCAAAATGAACGTAGTCAAATTCAAAACAAAGAACAAGCTATGAAAGTATTAAAAACTCGTCTTTATGAAATGCAACTTCGTGAACAACAAGAGGAATTAGGTGCCGAAAGAAGAAGTAAAATAGGTACAGGTGATAGAGCTGAAAAAATTAGAACTTATAATTATCCACAAAATCGTGTAACAGACCATAGAATTGGATTTACTACTAAAAACTTAGATCGTGTAATGGATGGAGATTTAGATGACATTATTAATGCTCTAATTCAAGAAGACCAAAAACGAAAATTACAAGGAGAAACAGAAGAATAATGACCGTAGAAGATCTTCTGTTTTTTGCTAAAGGTCACATTCATTCAGATCATGCTAAAATACTTGTCGCAGAATTAGTAAATTGTAATCCTCTTGAATTATTAAACCATTTAGATGATTATGTCTCAGAAGAAAAAGTTAAATTACTAAAAAAGGAAATAGAAGCCCTAGAAAAAAATGAACCCTTACAATATGTTCTAGGAAAAGTAAATTTTTATGGTAATGAGTTCTATGTCGATAAACGAGTTTTAATACCACGATTTGAAACAGAAGAATTAGTTGAAAATACGATAAATTATATAAAAAAGTTTTTCACAAAACCTGTGGATATAATTGATTTAGGATGTGGAAGTGGTGTAATAGGACTTACATTAGAACAAAAAGTATCCACAAATTCTGTGGATTTAGTTGATATTAGTAAAGAAGCCTTAGAAGTTACCCACAAAAACTGTGAAAAACTTAACTCAAAAGCCAATCTTATAGAAAGCGATATGTTATCATCTGTTGAAAAAAAGTATGATGTAATAATTAGTAATCCTCCATATATAAAAACTAATGAGGAAATTGAAGATATAGTGAAAAATAATGAACCTCATTTAGCTTTATATGCTGGTGAAGATGGTCTTGACTGTTACAGAAAAATATTAAAAGAAGCCTCAAAAAATATGAAAGATAAAGCATTAATTGCCTTTGAAATAGGGTGTACACAAGCAAATGACATCAAAGAGTTAGTAACATCATATTTAAAAGATGTTAAAGTAGAAATAAAAAAAGATTTATCTGGTCGAGATAGAATGTGTTTTATTTTCTATAATTTAAGTGAATAAAAAAGTAAAAATTCTTCCATAATTAGTATGAAAGGAAGAATTATATGAAAAAACTACTAGTCGCATTAACTATTTTTATTACAATTTTATCCTTAAATAAGGAAGATAAAATCATAATACCTAAAGAAGCAATTCGCTTTAGAGTGATTGCCAGTAGTAATACAGAAAATGATCAATACATAAAAAGACAAGTTGTAAAAGATTTAAATACAGAAATTAAGAATTTATCTTTTAAAAATAACACTTTAGAAACAACTAGAACAAATATCAAAGAAAGTATTCCTAAGGTAAAAACAATAGTAAACAATACTTTAAATAGATTAAATGCTAATAATAAATTCTTTGTTAAATATGGCATGAATTATTTTCCCCAAAAGGAATATCAAGGAATAGTCTATGAAGCAGGAGAGTATGAGTCTCTTGTCATAACACTAGGAGATGGCAAAGGAGAAAACTTTTGGTGCGTATTATTTCCTCCACTATGTCTTTTAGATACTAAAGAAAAACCGGAAAATATTGAATATAAATCATTTGTAAAAGAAATAATAGATAAATATTTATAATAGAATATATAAGGTGATATTATGTATGAAAACCTTATATATTTTTTTATTGCTATAAGCTTAAGTATGGATGCATTCTCTCTAGCGTTAGTATATGGAACTAAAAAAATATCTCTAAAGAAAAAAATTATATTAAGTATAACCGTTGGTATATTTCATTTTATTATGCCTTTATTAGGTGCAATAACTGGTTCTAAGTTATTCTTAAAGTATCTTGAATTTTCAGATTATTTAATAGGCATTATCTTTATTATTCTTAGTATTGAAATGTTAAGAGATAAAGAAGAAATTACTATAATAAAGCTAAAAAATATTTGGTCAATCTTCTTTTTTGCAACTACTGTAAGTATAGACAGTTTTTCAGTTGGACTAGCACTATCTTTAAGAGAAGAAACAATATTTAAAGCTTTTCTTATCTTTTCTATAACAAGTTGTCTTTTTACAATGTTAGGGTTAAAACTAGGCCACAAATTATCAACTTATCTTGCAAAAAAAGCTAATTTTTTAGGAGGAATAATCTTTCTAATTATAGGATTAAAATATATATTTTTTAATAATTAAGACAAGTTAAATCAAAAAACAAGTAAAGACCACGTTTTATTTTGACAAAGCCTTGTTTTTTGCTTATGATATATATGAAAGGTGGTATAAAATGTTAGTAAATTTTAATGAAATGTTAATGAATGCCAAAAAAGGAAAATATGCCGTTCCACATCTTAATATTAATAATTTGGAATGGACTAAATATATTTTAGAAAAATGTAATGAACTAAATGTACCTGTAATTTTAGGTGTCAGTGAAGGTGCTGCTAAATATATGGGTGGATACAATGCAGTTACTGGTATGGTTAAAGGTTTGATGAAAGATTTAAATATAACCATTCCTGTATGTTTACACGTAGATCACGGAAGCAGCAAAGAAACATGTATTAAAGCAATAGATGCTGGATTTACATCTGTAATGATTGATGCTTCTCGCCATGAGTTAGATGAAAACATTAAAATTACCAAAGAAGTAGTTGCCTATGCTCATGAAAGAGGAGTAAGTGTAGAAGCAGAAGTAGGACATATTGGAGGAACGGAAGATAATATTACTTCAAGTGCTACTAATGCAACATTAGAAGATTGCTTAACTTTATATAATAATACAGGAATAGATTCTTTAGCACCAGCTTTAGGAAGCGTACATGGTTTTTATAAAGGAGAACCAAACTTAGATTTTGAAACAATGGAAATAATAAATGAGAATCTACCAATTCCTCTAGTATTACATGGAGGAACAGGAATACCTGATGATAAAATTAAAAAAGCAATATCATGTGGTATTTCAAAAATAAACATTAATACAGATTTACAATCAGTATGGAGTAAAGCAGTAAGAAAATTCTTAGAAGAAAATAAAGAAGTTTATGATCCAAGAAAAATAATTGGTAGTGGAGAAAAAGCTATCAAAGATAGAATTGAAGAAATAGTTACTTTATTTGGAACAAAAAGATAAAATATAGTAAAGCGAGGAGATAGTATAATGAAAATAATGGAAATAGAAGGAAACAAAGAACTTCATGGAACAATTAGAATAAGTGGTGCTAAAAATGCAACAGTTGCTTTGATACCAGCTGCTATATTAACTGATGAAGAAGCAACAATATGTAATGTTCCAGAAATTACTGATACCGATGCTTTATGTGATATTTTAAATGAGTTAAATGTTGATGTTAAAAGAGCTAGTGAAAGTATTATTATAAATCCACAGAATATGGAAAATGTAGAGATTGCTGAAAAATATTCAAAAAAGCTAAGAGCATCATACTATTTCATGGGAGCTTTACTTGGTAAATTTAAAAAGGCAGTTATGTATTTTCCGGGAGGATGTTCTATAGGCGCTAGACCAATTGATTTACACTTAAAAGGTTTTGAAGCTCTAGGAGCAACTGTAAAAAATGAGAAAAATAAGTATATTGTAGAAGCAGAAGAATTAAAAGGCGCTAACATTTATTTAGATATTGCATCAGTAGGAGCAACTATTAACATTATGTTAGCAGCTGTAAAAGCCAAAGGAACAACTACTATTGATAATGCCGCCAAAGAACCAGAAATAGTTAATGTTGCAACATTTTTAAATAACATGGGAGCAAAAATTAGTGGAGCAGGAACTTCTACCATAAAAATAGAAGGTGTAGAAAAATTACATAACTGTTTCCATGAAGTAATCCCTGATAGAATTGAAGCAGGAACATATATTATCATTGGAGCTTTATGTGGTAATAATTTAAAAATAGATAATATCATTCCAGAACACATAGATTCTCTATTATCAAAATTAGAAGAAATAGGTGTTGATTTAGAAATAGGAACAGACTATGTTCTTGTATCAAAAGGTAAAAATTATAAGTCAACTAATATAAAAACATTAGTATATCCTGGTTTCCCAACAGATTTACAACAACCATTTAGTGTTCTTTTAACACAATGTAATGGTAAATCTAAAGTAACAGAAACCATCTGGGAAAATAGATTCATGCATGTTCCATATTTAAAAGATTTAGGAGCTGATATTACAGTAAAAAATCAAACAGCAACAATTATTGGACCAACACCATTAACAGGTACATCAGTAGTTGCTACAGATTTAAGAGCTGGAGCTGCTATGGTAGCAGCAGGTTTACTTGCTACTGAAAAAACAGTAATAACAAATGTAGAACATATATTAAGAGGATATGAATCGATTGTTGAAAAACTAACAAATGTAGGTGCTAAAATAGATATAAAAGAAATATAATGAAATAGTTATATTTCTTTTTTTTGGAGGATCTATGTTAAAAAAACACTTCAAATTATTAATCTTTATCTTAATAATTTTTATAATATTCTTAATATATAAAACAAATCACAAAAACTATCTTACATATATTCCTTTAGGAGATGGTTATGCCCAAGGAAAAAATTCATATGGCATAATAGATTATGGATATGGTGATTATCTAAAAGATAAAATCAAAGAAGGAGAAAAATTAAAATTTTATACCAAAGAATTTACAAGTAACGATGCAACTATTACATCTTTAATTGATACAATAATTATCAACAAAAAAATGGCTTATAAAAACACAAAATATAATGTAAGGCAGTTATTAAGAGAAGCAGATATTGTAACCTTATCAATTGGATTAAATGATTTAATTTATCAATTCGCTATAGAACAACAATTAACAGAAGAAAATTATCATAATATTTTAAAAAAAATAACATCTGATTATAACAAATTACTAAAAGAAATAAAAAAATATTATCCTAAAACAATATATATTATAGGATATCCTAATATACCTAATGCATCACCTAATCTAAAAAAAGGACTAGAATATTTAAATAAATTTTTATCTAAGAAAAAAGATATAATATATATAAAAACAACAAAAATAATAACTGAAAAAGATTTTAAAAATCCCGCAAGTTACTATATAAGTAATGAAGGATACCAGAAAATTGCAAGAGAAGTAATAAAAAAACTTGCAAAAGAAAAAAATATTTGATATATTAATAACGCTAGTTTAATTACTATGGCGAAATACAGTCATGGCGGAAGGAGAGATAATAATGAAAAAAGGAATTCATCCAGAAGTAAAAGATTGTACAGTAACTTGTGCATGTGGAGAAACTTTTACTTGTAAATCAACAAAATCAGAAATAAGTGTTGAAGTTTGTTCTAAATGTCATCCATTCTATACTGGTAAACAAAGCAGAGCATCTCGTGCTGGTCGTGTTGATAAATTTAATAAAAAATATGGATTTGATAAACAAGAAACTGCTGAGTAATAGCAGTTTTTTATTTTAAAGGAGAAGAAAATGATTTTTGCAAGTAACAATCAAGGAAAAATAAAAGAAATAAAAAGTATATTAAAAGATTATGAAATAATATCACTTAAAGAAGCTAATATTTCTATTGAAGTAGAAGAAGATGGACAAACTTTTTATGAAAATGCTTTAAAAAAAGCTAAAGCAATTTATAATATTACTAAGCAACCTGCTTTAGCAGATGATTCTGGTTTATGTATTAAAGAATTAAAAGATTGGCCAGGAGTAAATACCCACCGTTTTTTAGGGCCTAATAAAACAGATAGAGAAAGAAACTTAGCTATTATAGAAAAATCTAAAAAATTACACTCAAAAGAGGCGGAAGTAGTATGCATCTTAGTTTATTATGATGGCAAAAAAGTAATAACAGGTGAAGGAAAAATAACAGGTAATATAACTTTATCACCAAAGGGAGAAAATGGATTTGGCTTTGATGAAATATTTGAGTATAATAATAAGACATTAGCTGAACTTTCTAGTGAAGAAAAAAACAACATATCTGCTAGAAAGAAAGCAGCATTAGATTTATTAAATAAATTAAATGGGTGATAATATGTCAAAAATAGAAATACATGACTTAAATGAATTAATAAGTAGTAATTATCCACAAAGTTTTGTGGAAAAACTAATAAATGATGTTTTGTTATTAAGTCTAGAAGTAAAAACTGATTATCCTGATTATAAACAGTGGTATACAACTATTCATGTGCCAGGGCTATATGATGGTACAAGAAATATTATTATTGCTCATATTAAAGATAAAATTGTCGGTTTTGTTTCTTTAAAGAAAACAAAAGAAGAAAAAAAGATATGCACATTTTATGTGGAAAAAAGATTTCAAAAAAATAAAATAGGTACTATTCTTGTGGAAAGAGCAATCGCTTACTTAGAAGAAGAAAAACCTTTAATAACTATACCACTCGATAAACTTCATGAATTTACGAGAATAGGAAGAAGACTTGGTTGGCAGATTACAGATATTAAAGAAAATTTATATAGAATAGGAAGTCCAGAAGTTATTGTTAATGGAAATCTTGCCCAAGAAACAACAACACAAAATAAAGAGATTAAACAATTAGTTAGACAATATAGAATTCAAAAAATAAAAACTTTACTTCAAAACTTAAAACTATTTTTATCTATTAATCAAAATTAAAGTGTTGTTTTATGATATAATTAAACAAGAAAAATAAAAATATGGAGGTAAAAATGATAAGATTAGGAATTGCTAGTGATCATCGTGGATATATTCTAAAAGGACAAATCATAGATAGATTAATGAATGAGTATGACATTACTGATTGTGGTACTTATTCTGAAGAATCTTGTGATTATCCAGATTATGCTTTTAAATTGGGTAATTTAGTAGCAGATAATGATGTGGATTTTGGTATAGCAATATGTGGAACAGGAATTGGAATTAGTATTGCCTGTAACAAAGTAAAAGGTGTTCGTTGTGCTAAAGTAACTACTAAAGAAGAAGTAATTGCAACAAGAAATGATAATGATTCTAATATTATAGCCTTTGGTGAAAAAATGCCCTTAGATAAAGCGTTAGAATTAATAAAAACGTTTATAGAAACAAAAGCCTCAGAAGAAGATAAACATATTCGTCGTCGTGAAAAGATAAAAAGGTATGAGGAAGAAAACTAATGATAGGTAAATTACTTGTATATATTGTAGTAACAATACTTGTTATTTGGTCTATGGATGCCGTAAATATAAATCAAATATTCAAAAAAAATCATATTGTTCAAGCACGAGTATTTTATTTTCTTTTAGGTATTTCACTAATTTATTTAGTTACAAACTTTATAATGGATTTATTTCTTTCTTCTAAAATTTTTTAAAAGAAGTATAAATCTTTTTTTTTGGTCAAAACTTATAATGAGGTGAAAAAAATGAGAAGAAGAAAACTAAGACCATATGTATTACCAACATTTTTAGTAATAGGAATAGTAAGTATGATGTTAGGAGTTGCTATGCTACAAAAAACACTACTACCAGAACAAGAAGAGTTACCAACAAGTTATGTAACAAATACAATTTTTGAAGAAGAACAACCGGTAATTAATGAAACAACAAAAATATTAAATCCATATTTAGATGAGAATGTAACAATTGGTAAAAACTATTATGATTATAAAGCAGATTCTAAGACTCAAGAAAATTCAATTATCTATCATGATAATACTTACATGCAAAACTCAGGTGTCGATTTTGTTAATAAAAACACTTTTGATGTTATATCTATACTAGAAGGTAGTGTTACTGATGTTAAAGAAGACGAGACTTTGGGCAAAGTTATTGAAATTAAACATGACAATAATTATATTAGTTTATATCAAAGTCTTTCCGAAGTATCAGTAAAAAAAGGTGATATGGTAAAACAAGGTCAAGTAATTGGTAAGAGTGGTACCAATGAATTAGATAAAGAGCTAGGTAATCATTTGCATTTTGAACTATATCTTGACGGTCAAGTGGTAAATCCGACTTTATATCTTAATAAAGAACTAAAAACTTCCGATAATAAAGAGCAATAGTCTCTTTTTTTCATAAAGAGAAAAAATATGAATAATATTCTATTATAAAATGCTAGTTTTATGTTAAAATATTAATGACAGAAAAGGAAGTGACATATATGTGGGCAAAAGATATTGGAATAGATTTAGGAACAGCTAATGTCTTAATATATATAAAAGGTCAAGGAATAGTCTTAGATGAACCAAGTATAGTAGCCATAGATACAGATACAAAAAGTGTAATTGCCGTTGGAACAGAAGCTAATGAAATGTTAGGAAGAACTCCTGGAAAAGTAAAAGCAATTAAACCTATGAAAGATGGAGTAATTGCTGACTTTGAAATAACAGAGATTATGCTAAATTCATTTATAAAGAAAATAAAAGCAAAAAAATTATTTTCTCGTCCTAGAATTTTAATATGCTGTCCAACCAATATTACACCTGTTGAAAAAAATGCCATTAAAGAAGCTGCTGAAAGAACTGGTGCTAGAAAAGTTTATATTGAAGAAGAACCAAAGGTAGCGGCAATTGGAGCAGGAATGGATATCTCTAAACCAACGGCTAATATGGTAATAGATATTGGAGGAGGAACAACAGATATTGCTATACTATCTTTAAATGATATAGTATCATCTGCCTCAGTTCGTATTGCGGGCAATGTATTTGACCAAGATATTATAAAGTATATTAAGGATAAATATAAACTATTAATAGGAGAGCGTACTGCTGAGGATATTAAAATAAATTTTGCAAATATATTTGATCCAAGCAAAAAAGAAAAATTAGAAGTGCGTGGAAGAAATTTAATAACTGGATTACCAGATACAATAGAGATAAATCAAGAAGAAACAAAACTTGCTTTAGAAGAAAGTCTTCAAAAAATAATTAAATCAACAACAAATGTTTTAGAACAAACTCCTCCTGAATTATCTGGAGATATTGTTGAAAAAGGAATTATTCTTACAGGTGGAGGTGCAATGTTAAGAGGACTTCCAAATTTACTTGAAAAAGAATTACAAGTTCCAATATTAATTGCTGAATCACCATTGACATGTGTCGCTGAAGGAACAGGTATGCTATTAAATAATATAGCTTTATTAGAAGAAGACCAATAAAATTGGTTTTTTTCTTTTCTATTAAAAATAATTTTGATATAATTTTAATAGGAAGTGACAGTAATGAAGGAACAAATTTTAGATGCTAGTAAAATAGTATTAGTAACATTTGTATTTACGGCACTAATAATGCCTATTGTAAAAAGAATAGCGATTCATGTAGGAGCAATTGATGTTCCTAGAGCAGATGAGGGACATAGACATATTCATAAAAAAGCAACACCTATGTTTGGTGGGGTAGGAATATTCTTAGGTTTCTTATTTGGATATATGTTGTTTGGAGAACAAAGCGTAAGAATGAATGCAATACTTATTGGTAGCTTTATTATTATTCTTACAGGAATTATGGATGATGTAAAACCTATAAGAGCTTATCAAAAAATGATAGGTCATATTATTGCTGCTTGTATTATCGTCTTTTATGGACAGATTACCCTAGATAATATTTCAGCATTTGGCTATTCACTTGACTTTGGTATGTTTGCTCCATGGATTACTATATTCTTTATTGTCGCCTGTACTAACATTATTAATTTGATTGACGGACTAGATGGATTAAGTGGAGGAGTATGTTCTATTTTCTACCTAACCATCGGTATAATTGGTTTCTATCAAGGAAGAGGTGGAAGTCTAGTAATGGTTCTAGCATTTATCATGTTAGGTTCAACTCTAGGTTTCTTATTACATAATTTTTATCCTGCTAAAATATTTGCTGGAGACTGTGCAACATTTATGGGATTCATTATATCAATAATTACTTTATTAGAGTTTAAAGGTCCAGCTTTAACTTCATTCTTTGTTCCAATAATGATTTTGGGAATACCTATCTTAGATACATTATTTGCAATAATTAGAAGGTTATTAAAAGGACAACCACCATTTAAAGCAGATAAACAACATCTTCATCACCAACTATTAGGTATGAACTTTTCACAAAGAACAACAGTTTTAATTATTTATGGTATAAACCTATTGTTTGCAGCAGCATCTATTCTTTATACAATTAAAGATCCAGTTTTAGGAAAAATAATATATATAATTATCTTTATTATAGTATTATGGTTTGTATTACATACAACAATTATTTCTGATAAAACCCCATCAAGAACCAAAAAAATAGAAGAAAAAATAACATTCTTTAAACGCAAAAAATCCTAAAACAAAACTGCTCATGTAGAAGCAGTTTTTTTATTTAAAACTAAATTGGAAAAATTTACCAAATAAAAAAGGAGTTGATAGTAATGCTTCACTTTATTATTTGTGAAGATGAAATTGAGTTACTAAATGAATATATAAAACAAATAGATAAATTTATGATGGAATATGACATAGAGTATAAGTGTCATACCTATACTTGTTATGACAAAATCTGGGAAAAAGAAATTAAATCCATAAAAGGCTTTAAAATATATTTATTAGATATCAAAACACCAAGTGGAAGTGGAATAAATGCAGCTAGACAAATAAGAGAAGAGTTTGATGACTGGGTATCTATGATTATCATGATATCTGCGTATTCTGAATATAAATACGAAGCACTAAGTAAAAGATTAATGCTAGTAGACTTTATAAATAAAAACACTAGGTTTGAAAAGAAACTACAGGATGCACTACTTATCAGTATGAAACACTATGACAATAAATATAAAAGTATAAAATATAGTTATAAAAATAATATTTATAACATAGAGTTTAGATCAATTATAAAAATAGAAAAAGAGTCTGATAGTAAAAGATGTATTATCTATACAGAAGATGGAAATTATCCAATACAAGGCACAGTAGATGAAATACTATCTCTTCTAGATAATAGATTTTTTAAATGTAATAGAGCAGTTATAATAAACGTTGAACAAGTAAAAAGATATAACAATAGTAAAAACATCGCAATATTAAAAAATGGGGAAGAATTTAAAGATATATCAAGGAATAAAAAGAAGGAGATGGCAAAACGTGTTAGAGGTATTAGTTAGGATATTTAGT
>CALVJZ010000013.1 GCA_944332465.1 uncultured Bacilli bacterium
TCATGATTAAAAATATTTCCTTCTTTATATGGTGAAACAAACATATTTAAAAGAAAAACTTCATGATTACGTATTATTCCATAACAATCTTTAATATTACATTTACCATCACGAATAGATTTAATTTCCGTACCTGTTAAAACTATACCAGCTTCCAAAGTTTCTAACACAAAATAATCATGTTGTGCCTTTCTATTTATAATTTCCATATTATCAACTCCCACTTAGTCCAAAGGTAAGTTCAGGATAATAAGCTGTTACAATACCTTTATATTCATTATAATAATTTTCATAGTTAGGTAAAATTGAATTATTTAATTTTGAATAAGGATATACTTTAAAATTACGTTTTCCTCCATAACTAGAAGAAGTATATAAAAGTTCTGCTTTAGGAGAATCAACTGTAACGCTAACACCATCCTTTGTTTCCACTTTATTTATTGTAACTTCCATCGCTAAACCTGTCAATCGTTCTACACCAACTTGATCTGAAATAAAATTACCCAAAGAATAAATAACAAAAGTTTTACCATCATTAATATATTCTACAGGTTCAACAACATGAGGATGAGCACCAATTATAAGACCAACACCTAAAGAAGATAAATAATCAGCAATCTCTCTTTGACTACTAGATACATCAAAAGAATATTCTGTTCCCCAGTGCATCGCCACAATAATAATATCTACTTTATCTCGTACTTTATCTATATCGTTTTTTGCTTTTTCTGGAGAATAGACATTATTTAAATATTCTTTACCACTAGGTGTTTCCAAACCATTTGTCCAAGTTGTGTATGAAAAGAAAGCATACTTAATACCATTACACTCGTAAATGCGAGTTTTATTTCTTTCCTCCCAGGAAGTACGTTGTCCATCCCAAACCACATCTTCTTTATTAGACCAATAATCAACTGAATGAATAACTCCTCTTTCTCCTTTATCCATCGTATGATTTGTTGCAAGCGAAACAAGATTAAATCCCGCATCAATAAAAGCATCCCCTACTTCATCAGGAGAATTAAACATAGGATAATTAGAAAATCCTAAATCTCTTCCTCCTAGAATAGTTTCTTGATTATAATAAGCTATATCATATGATGAAGATATTGGTTTAATTAATTCCAACATTGGTTTAAAATCATAACTACCATCATCTAATTCTGCATCTTCATATATTGCACTGTGAATTAAAGCATCTCCTACCATAAAAAGTTTAAAGCTTGATTCTTTAGGATATTTCTCTTTTTCTACAACTTTTTTAATCTTTTCTTTTTTTACTTCTTTATCGCAAAAGAAAAAGCTAGAAAGACATAAAATTCCTAAACCTAATATTGCTATAAAAATAACAATAACCAATTTACCCACGAACTTTAACTTCCTAACTTTCTTTACTGCCATACTATAACTTCCTTACTACCTCAAAATCTATAATTTTTTCTTCCTTAGAAGCTCTTACTACTCTAACTAATACTCTCTCACCAATTGTATATTTTACATGACTTCTCTCACCAGTCAATGTCATATGTTCTTCATCATAATGGAAAAAGTCTTTCATATCTCGTAATGGAACTAAACCTTCTATTAAATTATCTAATTCAACAAACATCCCAAAACTTGTAACAGTTGAAATCATACCTTCAAACTCTTCACCTATATGACCTTCCATATATTCAGCCATCTTCATATCTTCTACTTCACGTTCACAATCAACACTAGCACGTTCCCTATCAGAAGAATGCTCAGAAATATAAACTAATTTTTCTTCCCATTTACGAACAGTACCCATATCTAAATGTCTTTCAAACAAATATGTACGTAATAAGCGATGAACTGTTGTATCCGGATAACGTCTAATTGGCGATGTAAAATGTGTATAACATTGACTAGCCAAACCATAATGTCCTAAATTTTCTGGACGATAAACAGCTTTTTGCATACTTCTAAGTAATAAACTAGATAAAATTTTAAACTCTGGTTTATCCTCTAGATACTTAATAATCTTTTGAACAGTCTTAGGACTAGTATCTTTTAAATCACCTGGAACTTGATAACCTAAACTTCCTACAAAACTTAAATAACTACGTAACTTTTCTTCCTTTGGTACTTCGTGTACACGATATATAAATGGCAATGTCATAAAATATACGTGTGTTGCAACACATTCATTCGCAGCAATCATAAAATCTTCAATAAGTTTTTCACCAGCTCCACGATCTCTTAAAACAACTTCTGTAGGTTTACAATCTTTATCAACTAATATTTTAGCTTCATCAACTTCAAAATCTATGTAACCTCTTTTTTCTTTCATCTTACGTAAAATATCTGCCAATTCTTTCATTTTTCTTAACGAATCAGCAAAATCTTCATAACCATCTGGTACAACATTTTTTTCTAAAATAGAGTTTACGTTTTTATAAGTCATTTGTATACGTGAACGAATAACACTTGGAAATATTTCATAATCAAGTTGTTTACCTTGATGATCAAACTCCATAATACAAGAAATAGCTAAACGATCAACATTAGGATTTAATGAACATATTCCATTTGATAATTCATGAGGAAGCATAGGAATAACTCTGTCAACTAAATATACACTCGTTCCTCTTTCCATTGCCTCATTATCTAAAGGACTACCCTCTTTTACATAATAACTGACATCAGCAATATGAACACCTAATTTATAATGTCCATTGGCCATTTTCTCAATTGAAATCGCATCATCTATATCCTTAGTATCATCACCATCAATAGTGAATATTTCCCAATTTCTTAAATCTTTTCTTCCTAGTAAATCAGTATCCTTTACTTCCATAGGAATATTTTTAACTTCTTCTTTCACATCTTCAGGAAAATCTGTATGAATATTATATTTATAAACTATAGATAAAATATCAACACCAGGATCATTTTTATGTCCAATTATTTCAATAACTTTTCCATCATACTTAGATTGTTTATTTAACTTTTTACCAAGTTCTACCACAACTTTATGTCCATCAACTGCATTTAAAGAATTCTCTTTTTTAACAACAATATCTAACTTTATTTTAGAATCATCTAAAGTAATATGTCCAAGTCCACTTTTATCAAAATTAATTTCTCCTATATAGTGCTCAAATTGTCTTTTTAAGATTCGAAGAATTCTCCCTTCCATCCGATCAATATTTATTTTTGTTGTTATTTCTACTAAAACAATATCTCCATGAATTGCTCCATTCATATTTTCTGGAGCAATATAAACATCGTCTTCTAAGTTTTCAATCTCTACAAAACCAAACCCTTTTTTATTAGCACGTAAAACACCTTTTCGTAAGTGACTATCTTCTAGCATCATATAACGCCCTTTATTAGAACAATAAATAATGACATCCTCTTCCATTTTACGTAACTCTTCACTTAATTCTTTAACACTATCTACATCATGTAAATCTAAAGCATCTTCTAACTCATAAATAGTAAGAGCTTTATCACTATTTTTTAATATATTAATTATATCATCTCTCATTAGTATCACCTTCTATCTTTATTATACTTTATTTCAACAAAGAACACTAGGTTTTTTATAAAAATAAAAGACTCTAAAAGAGTCTATATAAACATTGATACTAAACAAATTATAAAGAAAGCTAAACCTAATACCCAAGTTAAACGAGTAATAAACAACTCTGACCCTCTTTCTTTACGATGTGTAAACAACTCAGAAGTACTACCAGATATAATTTGAGCAGCGCCTTCTGCTTTACTACTTTGTAAAAGCACAATTATAATTAATAAAATTGATACAACTAAGAGTACTGTTACCATATGACACCTCCGTTAACAATATCAATATAATACCATAGTTTTTTATTTATTGCAACCACTGGGAAAGAAATCATAAGTGAAGTAACAACTAATTAACTCAAAATCATTACTTTTTATATTGAGTACTATTATTTAATAATACTTCACCGCAGTACTCTCCACCAGATTCAAAAATTATCTTAGGTTCCATATCAGTATTCAAAAAATAATTTTTAGATACTTTAGGAACAGAAAATGAAGGCTTATTATCTATTCCATAAGAAGTACCCGCCATTTTATTACTATAAACTTTCATAACTAAATCATTACTATCTTCGATACTTACACCATTTTTATTAATATACATATCATTAATAATATCCCATGCTTCTATATCTTCATCTGTTGCTATAATTCCGTAATCAAGACAAGCTTCATCAATCAATTTAATTAATTTCTTAGCATCAGACTTACTAGAATACTCTGAAAGATAATCAGTTAGCTCAGATAAATCATGATTTCCACATGCACTTATAAAATTATCAGAACCAATTAACTCACAGATAACTCTAACATAATTAGCATTTTTAGTATAATAAACCGTATTATCAAAACTTCCACTCTCTTGTGTTAAAAGTGTAGCAATCCCCTCATCAAGAGAAAGACCAGTATGAAAGAAATTATTATTATTAAAACTAAATCCTCCTGATAATAAGTAATGATACATTTCATGCTCTTTTACTTCTACAACTTGTGAATCCTTCTTATATTTAAGACACTTATTTAAATAAATTGCATTCTTATTAGGATCATATTCGGCCAACAAACCATCACCAAACTCTTCATCAGGTAACATAACAGCTTCAAGTGTCGAAACAGTATCAAGTAATTGTTCTTGATCTAAATATTGACCGTACTCAGCAATAAATTCACAAGCAGTAGGATAAACCTCTTCTAATTCACTTTTCAGTTCTAACGATTCATTAAAACCATCTTGAAATTGTGATAGCAATTCATCATTGCTCAATTGAACAATATTAGTAGAATCAGAAAAATTAATAACTTGATCAATACATCTTGAAGAAAGTAAAAGTACACTTCCTACTCCAAGACCAACTAATACTTTTAATACATTTCTTTTATTAACATTAAATTTATTCACATTTACACCCCTTACTAAGTTCCATATTATACCACAAAATAGTGATTTAGTAAAGGATAGATTACAAACAAAGATTATACCATACTAAAAAGAACAAAAAAAAAGACTTTTTTAAGTCTTTTTTAACCACTAATTCCAATACTACCAGAATCAGAATTAAGATTACCAGATAAATCTGTATCTTGAGTTTGATATGCTTGAGCAACACTGTTAATAATTTGTGTTTCGGCACTAGATAGTCTTTCTAAATATTGAGTACCAACTTCACGAACAGCATTAACGAAATTAGTTAAAGCTTGACTAATAGCACTACCTCTAAATGCTTCATTGCTTTCTACAGATTGAAGCTTATCTAATTCAGTTTGTACGTTAGACTTGTATGTTTCAATTGCAGTAGATACATGAGAAGCAAAAGACTCAGTAATACCAGCTAAAGCTGCACCGGTAGCCTCTTGACCACCTAAACCTAAAAATCCAGTACCACGAGTATTAGCAGTTACACCGCCTTGAACAACTCCTCCATCAACATTACTTTGTAATAAACTATCTCTTTCACTTGTATCAACAGTTGCTCCACTCATTGAAATTGCCATAATTATTTACCTCCTATTCAACGTTTATTAAACTTTCATCTTTGTTTGCCATAGCAGCATTTACAGAATTAATTTCACTAACTAAAATATTATATAAAGTATCAAATTGTTCAGCAACATGCTTAGCATCTGTCTCTAAATTAGCTACGAAATTCTCACGAGCTTTACCTTCCCACTCATTCTCACAACAAGTTTTAATTTCAGAAGTATCTAAAACTGCTTCCTTTGCTAAATTAAGAGCCTCAGATTTAATAGCTTCTAAATAATCTGCAACTCCTGCTGTACTATAACCGTATGACATATCTCCAATTGCTGGCATAATTATTCTCTCCCTTCATCCAATTTGCCGATATTATTCATAAGAGTTGTTGCTACTTCTTCATCATTATTTCTATACCTATTAACGGCTTTCCCCAAATCATCAATGTAAGCAGAAATATTAGAAGAAACAACAGGTAATTGCTGTTTTATGGCAGAAAGTTTAGACAAAATCTCACTTTTTCCATAACCATCCATATTACCTTTAATAGTCTCCATACAAATATCTAACCTATTAGATATAGAATTAAGATTTTCTATAGCATCTAATAATTCAACATTTAAAGAGTTAACTTTTTCCTCATTAATTCCACTAGCCACTGATGCTCACTCCTATCTTAAATATCCTAATATAAGAGTAACTCAATTAAATATAAAATGCAAGAAACGAAGAGATAGTTTACACTATTTTACTACCGAAATATGCTTTTTAAGTTCCTCAACAGAAATAGAATTAATATCATCCACTCTATTAACCATATGATTTACGTACTTATCATTAATATCCGCAACCCATCTAGCATATTTTCTAGCTTCTTCACTACAATCACTTAATTCACCTACAATTCCAGACCAATCGTACTCTCCATTAGGAAAATGTACACGATTAGCAGAAGAAATTGCATTAGAAATCTTATCCACTTCACTTGTAGCTAAAGGTAATAAGCTATTACTTATTACATCTGTATCAACAGTTACTTTTGACATAATACCACCTCCTACAATTTGTTATCGGAAATAACATTCATATCACTGGCATACTCACAAACTCTACTTCCTAAATTAGAAATAGAATTTCCTAAAGCTATAGCACTTGGTTGATCTTTTAAAGTAGCTGAAATAAATTGTTTAGCAGCACCTTGTGATCCCTCACTCATCCAAACACCATTATTTTCCATATTCTGAATTTTAGAATATACACCATTTACAATATTAATATAATCTCTAGCTATAGTTTTTAAATCTTCACCAGCAGATTTAATACTATTAGCCTCCATACTCAATTTCATATAAACCTCCTACTTTTAAGATTCCATAGCCTCTCGAGCTTCAGCATCAGCAATTTGATAATCTAAATTTCGAATAATAGATTTTGTCCCTGGAATAACCGTATTAACAATATTAGAATAAATCTTTCTTTCCTTTTCAAGTAAATGTGAAAGATAATTAGATCCTCCACTAACATCATCAACAGAATAACCTCTTCTTTGAGCATCAATCATCCTTTCAAGCAAACTAATAGCCATTTGCAAATTATTTGCAGTTGCTACAACACCATTCAAGCAATTAATATACTGTGTTTTTCTATTTCTATAATAACTAGAACTTGCCATATTACACCTCACATTAATATTATTTTACTACCATTCCTAATTGCAGTATCACGTACTAACACATCAATATCATATCTCTCACCTGTATCTCCACTATATAAACAGTTATTGTCATTAGCTTGAAAATATCCCAAGGAAAGTTCACTAACTACTCTCGATAATAGAATAATAACATTTCCTATTTTCTTATTTACTGGGATATAAACATCATATTTTTCTTCGAGTACAGGAACAACCAATTCAACTAAAATCTTATTATTCATCTTCCCGATCAACTCCATCTATCACATATTTAATAACCATATGTTTTCCTTGATATATAGGATAACCAATACAAGGGAATAAGTTTTGACGATCTTCCATACTCAACGACATAACTCCCAATGCCACTTGTAAGCCAATATCCTCGCCCAACCAAATACCAAATGTATTATTAATATTATCTTTATACCAAGGCTCAGCCTGAATCTGTTTGTATTTATCTGAATCATCGAAAAATAAGAACGTATTATTTTTACATTTACTAACTTCCTTAAACAAAGCTTCAAAATATTGTTTATATTTAGCTGAGCATTGCCTTTTGAATTCATAAATTCCTAAACAAATATAAACATGTTTTATTTTCTGATTTTCATCATTTCTAACATTTTTGTAAGCAGAAATAAAAGCATCTTCTAAATTATCACTAAAAACTTCGACTCCGTCATAGTTACCACGATATATACTCATAGCATCAATAACGTGAACTTTTACATCTTTTAAAGAAATCATCTGTCTAATTAAAGCATATACAAAGTAAATATGATTTTTCAATGATTTAGCAGCAATCAAATTGATCTTATGCTCCAAGAAGTCATAAACATAAACTTCCAAACTATTTTTCTCAATACCTATTGGTACACAGTTTAATCCTTTTAATTCAAACATAACATCATCAACATATGCTATATCTGGCAACACCGGAATACGTTTTGCCTTAATATCAGGATATTTTTTACTAACTTCTTTAGCATATTCTCTAATAAATTGTACTTTATTCTCCCTATCGCAAATATCAGCCGTTTGAAATTGATAAGCATTTTTATTGTCTACAGAAGCAATTCCTCTTCCATAATTATCAACAGGAATTAGTCCCTTTGGACTACCTAATAAATCTATATAATCATAATCGTTAGGCATTTTTAAACATATTTTATTTAAGAAACTCTGCGCAACTCTTCCCCTAACTGCATTACTAACAGTAGTAGTAACAATGAAGAAAATACCATACTTACCACCATCACGGAACAAGGTAAAAAACATATCAGAACTTCGTGCATATGTTTCGTTAAAGTTCTCATAATTATTAAGAGCAACAACAATAACTTGATCCTTTTTCCCAGACAATTTGCAATACTCTTGGTAATTTCCTCCCCATTCTGAATATTCTTTCTTTCTACGCTCTAATTCCTTATTAAGCATTTTAACCAAATTTTGTAATTTGCTTGCTTCTTCTGTAACAAAAACATCACCAACATGAGGAACTTTTTGCCATATTTTTAATGTTTCCGCACCAAAATCACCAATATAAAAGTTAATTTCCTTAGGACTATGATACAATGACAAACTATAAATCATCGTACTAATAATATTTTCTTTACCTACTCCAGGTAACCCGTAAATCAATACATTGCCATCTTTTAGCAAGTCAAAAGTAAGTAATCCTTGCTTTTGAAAAGCTGGAGCATCATATTCACCAATAACAGGAACAAATTCATTTTCATTAGTAGTATAATGATATTTTTCTAATAAATCATCCAACATAATAGTTTTACGCAAAGAAGGTAACCACAATTTATTAGGAGCAAAACCATCTTCTTCAGCAATCTTTTGTAAGTGTTTTACTATATTGGTCAATTGATCTCCCAAATCTTGAACTGGAGTATCCTTTTTTTGAACATCATTAACCTTTTTAATACTATTTCCAAAATTATCTACAAATACAATGGAATCATCAACTTTTTTGATAATACGCTCCACGGGAACATATTTTTCTCCACTCCAAGCGGATTGCCCAATATCAAAATACTCATCATATCCAACTTGCAAATAAAACCGACCTGTCTCTTTGATACTTGCAGCCTCAGGGCGCTTTAACATTTCCATACTATCTGCTCTACTTTGAACCTTTAAACAAACTTTAAATTTAGAGTTTGACCAAATCTGATCATTAACAACACCACTAGGTTTTTGTGTTGCCAAAATTAAATGAACTCCTAAAGAGCGTCCAATACGAGCAGTAGAAACAAGTTGAGCCATAAACTCTGGTTGCTGTGCTTTTAATTCTGCAAACTCATCAGAAATAATGAACAAATGGGAAATTGGAGTATCAATAACACCTTCACGGTACAATCTTTGATACTTATAAATGTCCATAGTACTTTCTCCAGTCTGCTCACGAACTTCATTAAACATTCTTTGTCTTCTTTTTAACTCGCTATCAATAGAAACTAAAGTACGATTCATCTCTGCAGTATCTAAGTTTGTAATCGTCCCCGCTAAATGCGGTATAGCTATACCCTGCTCTCTATTTTCAAAAGCACCAGCAAGACCTCCACCCTTATAATCAATAAGTACAAATTGTACTTCTTTAGGATTATAATTAAGTGCCATAGATAAAACATACGTAATAATAAATTCAGATTTACCACTACCAGTAGAACCTGCAATTAACCCATGTGGACCATCAGCTTTTTCATGCAAATCCAAAGTAAATATTTCGCCACTAGTATGTACACCTATAGGAGCCTGAAGCGTCGACATAGGATCACTACTTAACCATCGATTCCTAATATTTAACTGCTCAATCTTACCGACATTAAATAACTCTAAAAAAGATAAAGACGTAGGCAATTGACTATCTGCATCCTTGCCTTGAACAGGTATATTAGCAACTCTTCTAGCTATATTACGCATATTTAATCCATCAACATAATCTGCTTTAAATTTAATTGTATCTTCTTCTGTAATTTTGCCAGAAAACATTCCACTCTCTACATCATCAATAACAATAAACTTTTGACACTCTTTTGGTAAGTTTCTCATGTCCTTTTCAATAACAACTAGAGAAAATCCGTAATTATATTGATTCTCTAAAAGACTATTAATAAATTTTAAATTTCTAATTGACTTATAATTATCGGTAATAATCAAATAATAAGAATCATACAATTCATACTCTTCATAACGTTCTTTATTTACCTCTTTACTAGCTTGAGCTCTCTCTTCTTTTTTAGCAACTCTTTGAGAAAATTCGTTATCTAAGTATGAACTCAAAACTTTGAAATCTTCTTGTTTACTAGCAAAAAAACGAACTGTTTTATCATCACTCCAACAATGTGGAATATATCTAGCATAATCCCATCGATAAGCTTTCTCTTCGTCTGTAATAATAATCAATTTTAAATCAAGAGGACTATGATATGTAATTAACTGCAACATAATACTATTAATAAAATCTTCAGAATTTTTATTAGATAAAATCAACGCAGTAACAATTTGATCTTTAAAACTGACAGTAATAGGAACATTATTTAACAAATCATACTTTTTCCCTAAAGAACACACCGCTTGATACAAATTATCATCGTCTAAAGAGAATTTTTCTTCTGGAGCAGATAATTCAATTAAAGAAGGTCTATCTCCAAGTCCTAATCTAACTTCAATAAAATCTTCATCTTTAATTTCTTTATTCCATAATAACCTGTTTTTAGTCTCTAAAATATTAAAACATGTTGCTAAATCTGGATAATTATCAATAAATATCTGCTCTTGTTTTTTCTTAATAGAATTAAAATCCTCTTCTTTTTCTAATAAATATTGACTATATTTTTCTTGACGTTTCTTTTCTCTCCTCTTAGCTAATCTTTTTTGAAATTGTTTAGTAATAATCGGAATAATAAGAGAACCAATAATCATAGTAACACACATTATAATGCCAGGAATTTGTGTACTAATATCAGCTTCTCCAGAATAAAGATTACTACCAATATTATACATATTAATAGAAGACATACCTAACATCGTAAAACTTGAACCAATACTAAGTAAAAATGGCATATCATTATCTTTATCTTGCCTACCAGGAGGTGCGTCTACCTTTACTACCTCCTTTTCGGCAACTGTTCGAATTCTAGGGATATGAGAAAAATAATCATTTTCATTATATAAAGGTTTATTACTATCAATTTCAGAAACTGGAGTATAATCCTTATTACTAACAGATGAGACACCACCAAAAATAGATAGGCCATTAACACGATACAGATTATGAGCCATTGGTATTTTAATAAACTTCTGCATCCAAACAAGTCTTAATCCATTCATAAAAATTACATCCCCAATAAAAATCGGAGTTGGAGAAACGACTCTTTTATTATTAACATAAATATAAATATTAGCATCATAATTAGTTGGTGTTATATACCATACATTGTTTTGTAATTTTAATATAGCGTGGTTAGGAAGCATCATGTTTTGATCATACATAATACTATTATTTTGATCTTTACCAATAGTAACCGTATCAATTCCTTCGATACTATAAGAATACTCAGCCTCTTCAATAGAAGGTAAACAAAACAAACATATATAATCATTTCTGCCAGAAACACTTAATGGTACACACATATAATCTTCTAATTCAATTTCTGGAAGAATAGCATTATTAAAAACTATATTAACATTTCCGTTACTTTTTAATATCCATTTGCCATTAGCAGTATCAATGTTAATCGAATTTTCTATACCAGAATCAGAAGACTTATAAGAAAATAGCATAGAGCCATCAACTTTAGCAGGTAAATTAAATTTAACTAAATTATTTTTCTCTTGAATATATAGTCTCACAAATACCACACCTTATCATAACGAGTATAACATAAATAAACATTCAAAACAATAAAATCAAAAGAAAAAAAGAGCCACAATTTTATATATAAAAACAGTTGCAAAAAACAAAAAATATATATAAAATTAAATTAAAGGAGGAGTATATGAGTAAGAAAATATTTATGACTGTTATTGCCGGAGTTATGTTATTATCTCTAACAGGATGTGGAAAAACTCTTAAATGTAGTATAACAGAAGAACAAAGTGGCATGAAAATGACACAAACTATGAATGTAAAATTCAAAAATGACAAAGCAAGTAGTGTTACAGCAAATATCGATATGAAAGTAGATAAAGAATATCAAGAATATATGGATACTTTTGCTGATACACTAAAAGATGAGTTTAAAGACTTTGAAGAAAATGGCATGTCATTAGATATTGCTACTAAAGATGATACAATCAAAGTAGTAATTGATGCTAACTTCGACAAAATGTCAGACGAACAAAAAAATGAAATTGGATTCAACAGTTCAGATAATAGTTATGACGCTATCAAAAAAAGCTTAGAAGACTCTGGATATAGTTGTAAATAAAAAAAGGCTAAGCCTTTTTTATTTTGTTTCAAAAAGTTCTAAAACATTAGAAACTTTATAAGATGTAGCTTCAGATGAAGTTCTTTCTTTATATTCAACAACACCTTCACTTACACCTCTACCAACTGTAATTCGTTTAGGTATGCCAATTAAATCCATATCTTTAAACTTAATACCAGCTCGAACATCACGGTTATCTAATAATACTGATACACCTCTTTTTTCTAAAGTAGCATAAATTTCTTCTGCTAATTTAACCTGTTCTTCATCCTTTGTATTAACAATAACAATAGATACATCATAAGGACTTATTTCGGAATTAAATATAATACCATCATCATCATGATGTTGTTCTATATAAGCGGCTAATATTCTTGCAACACCTATCCCATAACACCCCATCACTACAGGTTTAAGTTTATTTTCTTCGTCAGTATAATATAACCCTAATGATTCGGAATACTTAGTACCAAGTTTAAAAATATTACCAACTTCTATACCCTTTTTAAAAGTTAGTTTGCCACCACATTTAGGACAACAATCAGATACTTCAATAAATCTAATATCTGCAACTTGACTATAAGTAAAATCTTTTAAATTAACATTAATATAATGATAATCAGTTTTATTTGCTCCTACTAAGAAATTCTTCATATTTAAAACTTCTTGATCTATAATGATTGGAACTTCTAAATCAATTGGTCCTGCAAAACCTACTTTGGCAGAAGTAATTTCTTCATCTTCTTCAGGAGTAGCCATTTCTACAGTACTTGCTTTTAATAACTTCTTAACTTTGTTTTCATTTAGTTCCCTATCACCACGTAGTAAAAATGCATAAAATTTATCATCAACTTTATAAAGTAAAGTCTTAACAGTCTTCTCTGGAGCAATACCATAATTATCAAATAAATCTTGAATAGTTCCCGTATTAGGAGTATGTAATAATTCTTTCTCTAATTCTTTTTCTTCACTTACTTTATCACTAGAAATACATTCACAAACTTCATGATTTGTAGCATAACCACAATCATCACAAATAACTAATGTATCTTCTCCAATATCACAAATAGCTTGAAACTCTTCAGATAAACTACCACCCATTGCTCCCGTATCAGCTTGCACTACTTCATAAGAAAGTCCTATTCTTTTAAATATCTTATGATAAGCATTAAACATAGCTTGATAAGCTTTCGCAAGATCTTCCTCATTTTTATCAAATGTATAAGCATCTTTCATAATAAACTCACGAGTACGTATCAATCCAAATCTACTTCTTGGCTCATCACGATACTTATTAGCTATTTGGTATAAACTAAGTGGCATGTCTTTATAAGACTGAATAACATCTTTCGCAACTTCAACAAACAATTCTTCATGAGTAGGACCTAAAACATAACCACGTCCCGCTCTATCATGAAGACGAAACATATCATCACCAAAAGCTTCTAATCTACCACTTTTCTCATAATACTCTTCAGGTAAAATACTTGGCATAACAAGTTCATTTGAAGAAATATTATCCATCTCTTCACGAATAATATTTTCAATCTTTTTTAAAACTCTATACCCTAAAGGTAAAAAAGTATAAATACCACTACCTACTTTCTTAATCATCCCTGAACGAACAAGTAAGTTGGCACTTATTGATTCTTCATCTTTAACATTCTCTTTTAATGTAAGAAAATAATTACCTTTTAACTTCATAACATCACCTATCTAATATTGTATTCCCCAAACAACTCGATGTTTTGCTTTCTTTCCACAACAAACACACTTATTCTTTGGCTTAACATTTTCTAAAATACATCTAGACTTAAGTCCACCTATTTCTTTCAAAGACTCTTCACACTTAACATCCCCACACCAGTCAGC
Organism: uncultured Bacilli bacterium; assembly: GCA_944332465.1. GTDB lineage: Bacteria > Bacillota_I > Bacilli_A > RF39 > UBA660 > Faecimonas. The sequence goes on from CALVJZ010000013.1 coordinate 14,534, forward strand.
AATAATAAAACCAGGATGATTAGATACTATATCACGAATTTCTTCTTTCGTTTCAACTTCATATGTCATCTTATCACGTCTATCTTTCGCTGTATTATATAAGTTATTTTGTATTTCATCCATTAAAGAAATAACATAAGATGTAATATCTGTATCAAGAGAAATCTTCATTTTTTCATGTGTATCACGTCTCGCAACGGTAATAACACCCTCACCTAAATCACGTTCTCCTATTTCAATACGTACAGGTATACCATTAACCTCTGACTCTTTAAACTTAAATCCAGGAGACTTATTAGAATCATCTACTGTAACAGAAATTCCTTTATCTTTTAGTTCCTTATATACTTTATCTACTTCTTCTGAAACATTTCCAATAGGTACAATTACAACTTGCGTAGGTGCGATCTTTGGAGGTAATACTAAGCCATAATCATCACTGTGAACCATAATTAATGCCCCTATCATACGTGTTGTGACACCCCAGGAAGTCTGATAAGCATATTCAAGTTCATTATCTTTATTTGTAAATGTAATATCGTAAGCTTTTGCAAACTTTTGCCCAAAATAATGACTAGTACCAGATTGTAAAGCAATACCATTATACATAAGAGCTTCTACTGTTAGTGAATATTCAGCCCCCGCAAACTTTTCCTTATCTGTTTTACGACCTGTAATAACTGGAATAGCTAAATATTCTTCAAAAAACTTCTTATAGATTTCAAGCATTAATCTAGTTTCAGCTTCTGCATCTTCGCTTGTCGCATGAACAGTATGACCTTCTTGCCATAAAAACTCTCTACTTCTTAAAAATGGTTTTGTAGTTTTTTCCCACCTCATAACACTACACCATTGATTAAATTTCTTTGGTAAATCTCTATAAGACTTAACTGTACTACTATAATAATCACTAAAAAGAGTTTCACTAGTAGGACGAACACAAAGTCTTTCCTCTAATTCTTTATCTCCACCATGTGTTACCCAGGCAACTTCAGGAGCAAAACCATCAATTAATTCTCCCTCTTTTTGTAATAAACTTTCAGGAATTAACAAAGGCATATAGACATTTTGATGTCCACTTTCCTTAAACATAGCATCAATCACACTTTGCATCTTTTCCCAGATTGCATAACCATTAGGTTCAATAACCATACAACCTTTAACATTTGAATAATCGCAAAGCTTAGCAGCTTTCACAACATCTGTATACCACTTTGCAAAATCAACATCTCTACTAGTAATAGCTTCATTTTTCATATTTTCCCCTCCTATAATAAAAAAAGAATGATACCAAAGGAGTGCTTATGCACGGTACCATCCTTTTATACTTAATTTCATAACGATGTAAGAACACCGGAAGCTAAACTTCACCCAAAAGGTAGGAATATAACTTGATTATAATTGAGTTCACACTATCCTCAAATCACTGTTATAAGAGCAAATTATATTATGGCCTTTTTATGGCTTTAAACGATAGAATTAGAATAATATAAATAAATTAAATTGTCAACAATTAATTTAACTCTTCTTCTATTCTCATTAATTGATTATATTTACAAATACGATCAGTTCTAGACATTGAACCAGTCTTTATTTGACCTAAATCAAGTCCAACTGCTAAATCAGCAATTGTAGTATCTTCTGTTTCACCACTTCTATGTGAAATAATAGTTTTATAACCATTACTTTTAGCTAGTTCAATAGTTTCAAGTGTTTCAGTAATTGTACCAATTTGATTAACTTTTAATAAAATTGCATTTCCAGCTTTATGATCAATTCCCATTTGAAGACACTTCTTATTAGTAACAAATAAATCATCCCCAACTAATTGAATTCTATCTCCCAAACGTTCAGTAACTTTAGTAAATCCATCCCAGTCATTTTCATCAACAGGATCTTCAATAGATATAATTGGATAAGTATTAACTAACTCTTCATAAAAATCAATTAATTCATCAGTAGTTAATTCTTTTCCATCTACGTGATATACACCATCACTATAAAATTCTGAAGCAGCAACATCTATTGCGATACAAACATCTTTTTTAGGTTCATATCCTGCTTTTTTAATAGCTTCAATGATTAAGTCAAATCCTTCTTTATTAGAACCTAAGTTTGGAGCAAATCCACCTTCATCTCCAACACCAGTAAAATAACCTTTATCATTTAACACTTTCTTTAAAGCATGAAATACTTCAGCACCAACACGTACTCTTTCATGAATAGTATCTCTTTGTGGAATAATCATAAACTCTTGAAAATCAAGATTATTATCAGCATGAGCTCCACCATTAATAATATTCATCATTGGAACAGGTAAAGTTTTACCATTACCAACATATTCATATAATGCTTTACCTTCATTGATAGCACTAGCTTTTAAAGCAGCCATACTAACTCCTAAAATTGCATTAGCACCTAAATTTGATTTAGTCTCAGTACCATCTAATTCAATCATTGTATAATCAAGTGTTTTTTGATCAGCAGCATCCATTCCAATTACTTTATCACGTATAATAGTATTAACGTTATTAACAGCATTTAAAACACCTTTACCATTATAACGACTACCACCATCACGCATTTCTAATGCTTCTCTTTCTCCAGTTGAAGCACCGCTTGGTACAGCTGCACGTCCTAAAACTCCATTTTCTAAAATAACATCCACTTCAACAGTAGGATTACCACGAGAATCTAATATTTCCCTAGCTTTTACATCTTTTATTTTCATATAATCCATCCTTTCCCAATGACTATTATATCACTAATTTTTATTACTCTCTACCTTGTTTTTTAATTCTTTTACACAATTTTTAAACTCTGTACCACGAATTTCACATTCCTTATATTGATCCCAGGAAGCAGAAGCCGGACTTAATAAAATCACATCACCTGGCACAGATACTTCGTAACATTTTTTAAAAGCATCAACCAAATGTTCATAAGAATATACATCTTTTTGCATAACTTTCGCAAAATCGACAACACGATTTCGGCATTCACCTATTGCTACAACACATTTAACATGATCTAAATAATCAGCCAAATCATAGAAATCTTGCCCTCTTTCTAGACCACCTAAAATTAAAATAATATCATCATCAAAAGATGATAAAGCTATTTGTGTACACTTAGTATTAGTAGCTTCCGTATCATTATAGAACTTACGTCCACAAATTGTATCTACATATTCAAGACGATGTTCAACACCTTTGAAATTACGTACTACATCTAGAATAATAGAATCACTAATATTAAGTTCTTTAGCAACCATAACAGCAGCCATAACATTTTCAACATTATGAATCCCAGCAATTCTAATATCATCACGACTCAATACTTTTTTGCCATAATAATAAATATCTTTTCCATCTAAATAACAACCATTTATAGAGTTTTCACTAGAAAAGAACTTCTTAGTTGCTTGAATATGTTTTGTTTCATCTAAAACATCTTCATTTTCAACATTTAATATCGCAACATCATCACTTGTTTGATTTTGAAATAGTCTTGCTTTTACTTTTTTATAAATCTCATAACTACCAAAGAAATCAATATGTGCTGGACTTAAATTAGTCATTACTGCAATATTAGGTCTAAAAGTAGATAAATTAGCTAACTGTTGACAAGAAACCTCCATAACAACAATATCCCCACTCTTTAAATCATTTAAAATACTAGATAAAGGATAACCTATATTACCAGCTAAGAATGCTTTTTCTCCATATGCTTTTTTTACGATTTCATATGTTAAAGAAGTAGTTGTAGTTTTTCCATTAGTACCTGTTATACCAATTAGTCTAACCCCTTCAGGAAATAATCTATACGCCATTTCTACTTCATTTAAAACCTCTATACCAAGTTCTCTAGCCTTTAAAACATATTTATGATGTATCGGTACCCCTGGATTTTTTATTAAATAATCAAAAGAAGAATCTAATAAATCATCAGGATGTGAACCAAATACAAGCTCTACTCCTAGACTTCTTAATTCTACTATTTTGTCTTGTTCTAGCTTACTTTCTTCCTTACTATCATTAAGTATTACTTTATTACCACGACCAACCAAAACTTTAGCCGCTTCATATCCACTACGAGCAAAACCTAAAATTAAAATTTTTTGATTTTCAAACATATAATCACCAATATAAGTATACTATAAACTAAATATTTTGACCACAGATATATTGAAAGAACAAAGAAATATATGATATAATGAACAGAGAATAGGAGACCGTCTATGAGAATAGTAACATTAAGCCCTGAACAATTTGATAAATTTGCATCTAAACATAGATATCGTAATTATTACCAATCGTCAGTCTATGGAAAAACAATGCGAAAATTTGGATTTAATATACACTTTTTAGGTATTGCAGACGAGTCAAACACCCTAATAGGTGCATCCTTAATAATTTATCGTGAAGTATTTATGGGTCATAAGATTGCTTATGCTCCACGCGGAATACTATTTAACTATGACAATCCTAGTCAACTACATGAACTTGTAGAACTACTTAAAAAAGTTTTAGGAAAACAAGGTTTTATGATGCTAAAAATAGATCCTTATATTCCCGCAACCATCAGAGACAATAAAGGCAACATTATGAATTTTAATAGTCAAGTAAATTTGATTATGGCCAATTTAAAAAGTGCAGGTTTCATACACCAAGGTAGAACTTTATTTTTTGAAGGTGAAAAACCAAGATGGGAAGCTCTAACAATGTTAAATAAAGATATAAGAGAAATATTTAACAGTTTTGATAAAAGAACAAGACATAAGATTAGAAAAGCTGCTACAAGTGGTATAGAATGCTTTAAAGATGCAAGCAAAAACATTAATGCTTTATATAAATTTATAAAAAGAAAAGCTCCAAAACCTATCGAATTTTATCGTGAGCTAATTAGTAACTTTGGAGATAACTGTGATATATATTATGCAAGAATTAATACAGAAGTATATGTTGTTAATAGTAGAAGAGCATATGAAAGAGAAATGGATAAAAACGATAAAATTGCGGAAAAGATTCAACAACTAAATTTATCTGTACAAGCTAAAAATGCTTTATTAAACAAAAAAATGGAATCTGACAAACTACTAAATACTTATAAAAACAATATGGTACAAGCAACAAACCTTCTAAAGCAATATCCGAATGGTGTTATTGTCGCGGGAGCAATCATAATTAAATATGATAATTCTGCATTCCTATATATGGACGGTTATAATACTGACTTTAGTAATTTGAATCCTAATTATTTATTAAAATGGAAAATGATTGATGATTATAATCAACAACAAATGAAATATTTTAATTTAAATGCTATCGTAGGAGAATTTGAAAGAAAGAATAAATATAGTGGTCTAAATGAAATGAAATTAGGATTTAATTCTATAATTACAGAATATATCGGAGAATTTGATATAATATTAAATAACTTTATATATGGACTTTATAAAAATTTCAACAAAGATAAATAGAAACAGGGGATAAAATGAAAAAAAGAATCATCGTACTATGTGGTAGTATGAAAGTAAAAAACGATATTATAAGAATTAAAGAAGAATTAGAAAAACTTGATTTTGAAGTGTTGTTACCAATAGAATGTATGCAAGGTTTACCAAAAGAAATAGCATCAAGAGCTCACTTTGCAAGAATAGAAAATCCCAAAAATGAATATGTCTTAATCGTAAACAGTACCAAAAATGGTATAAAAAACTATATTGGGCCTAATTCTTTCGCCGAAATAGCCTTTGCTTTTTACTTTAAAAAGAAAATATATGTTTTAAACAATTATTATGAACCATACTTAGATGAACTAAGTGGATGGCACGTAAAAGAATTACATGGTAATCTTGAAAGTATTAAATAATACTTTCTTTTTTTGCAAAAAAAAAGAACCCTAAGGTTCTTTTAATGATATTATTCGATAATTTCAGTAACACTACCAGCACCAACAGTACGTCCACCCTCACGAATAGAGAATTTAGTTCCTTGTTCAAGTGCGATAGAGTGAATTAATTCAACTTCCATATCAACATTATCACCTGGCATTACCATTTCAACACCTTCTGGTAATGAAATAACACCAGTTACGTCTGTAGTTCTGAAATAGAATTGAGGACGATAGTTTGTGAAGAATGGAGTATGACGTCCACCTTCTTCTTTGCTTAATACATAAACAGCACCTTTGAATTTGTGATGTGGAGTAACACTTCCTGGTTTAGCAAGAACTTGTCCACGTTCAACTTCTTCACGAGAGATACCACGTAGTAAAACTCCAGCGTTGTCTCCAGCTTCAGCAAAGTCTAATTGTTTACGGAACATTTCAATTCCTGTAACAACTGTTTTCTTAGTAGGTTTAATACCAACGATTTCAACTTCATCATTAAGTTTTAACATACCACGTTCAACACGTCCTGTAACAACAGTACCACGTCCAGTGATAGTGAAAACATCTTCGATACTCATTAAGAAAGGTTTGTCATTATCTCTTTCAGGAGTTGGAATCCAAGTATCAACAGCATCCATTAATTCATCAATCTTAGATACCCAAGCAGGATCACCTTCAAGAGCTTTAAGAGCAGAACCACGGATGATTGGAGTTTCATCTCCATCGTAACCATATTCATTTAATAAGTCACGAACTTCCATTTCAACTAAATCTAATAATTCTTCATCGTCAACCATATCACATTTGTTTAGGAATACAACCATTTTAGGTACTCCAACTTGACGAGCAAGTAAGATATGTTCACGAGTTTGTGCCATAGGTCCATCTGTAGCAGCAATAACTAAGATAGCACCATCCATTTGAGCAGCACCAGTAATCATGTTCTTAACATAGTCAGCATGTCCTGGGCAGTCAACGTGAGCATAATGTCTTTTTTCTGTGCTATATTCAATGTGAGCAGTATTAATAGTAATACCACGTTCTCTTTCTTCTGGTGCTTTATCGATATTATCGAAAGCTACAGCTTCATTACCATATTTACCAGATAAAACTTTACTAATAGCAGCAGTTAATGTAGTTTTTCCATGATCTACGTGTCCAATTGTACCAATGTTAACATGTGGTTTTGAACGATCAAATTTTTCTTTTGCCATATTAATTTTTCCTCCTTTTTCATTTACAACATATATTTTATCTAATAATTGAAAGATTTTCAACTATTTTGATACACTTTTAAT
>CALVJZ010000014.1 GCA_944332465.1 uncultured Bacilli bacterium
TTGCCAATTAATGTAATTACTTTATTATTAATTACTGTATTGGGTTCACCAGCATTACTTGCTTTGGTTTTATTTAAAATTATAGTTTTATAAGGGTGATGGTATGAATAATTTAACAGATATTCAAAATAAGTTTGTTAGTTATATTGAAAAAATCATGATATCTAATAAATTATCTCATGCTTATTTGATTGAAACAGAGGATTCATCGACAGAGTTTCCTCTTGTTTTGTTGTTTGTAAAAATGATATTATGCCCTTTAGAAATAAATAAATGTGATAAGTTAAATTGCTCTAAATGTAATGTTTGTAGACTTATTGATGAGAAAAATTTTCCAGATTTTGAAATTATTGAAGCTGATGGTAATCAAATCAAAAAAAATCAGTTATTAGAACTTAAAGATGAATTTCAAAAAACTTCCTTAATTGGTAAAAGAAGAGTATATGTTATTAAAGATGCAGAAAAACTTAATCCTTCTTCTGCTAATACTATACTAAAGTTTTTAGAAGAACCTGAAGAAAATATTATTGCTATTTTATTAACTAGAAATAGGTATCAGGTTTTAGATACTATTTTGTCTAGGTGTCAGATATTAACATTGAATGATGCCTCTATGATGATAAGATATGATGATGAAATAGCTTTATTTATTAAATATTTATTTAATGGTAAAGATTTATTTATACATTATAAAGAAATCTTAGATAATATATTAGTTGATAAGAATAAAGCAAAAGAAGTTTTTGAACAAGTTGAGAAAATTATTCTTGGTTATTTGGGTGGAAAATTAAATTCAGATTATGATTTAACAATTTTCAAGGAAATTGAAAAAAAGACTTTATTAAAATATGTTTCAATTATAGAAGAAGAAATACCAAAACTGGTGTATAATATTAACTATAAATTGTGGCTTGATTCAATTTATACGCGTTTTGTGGAGGTGTGTTGATGCAAAGTGTTGTTAAAGTGATGTTTCCGGGAACAAAGATTTTTTCATATTTTGATTCTTGTGATTTTGAACTTGATATAGATATGGGCGTTATTGTTGAAACAGACTATGGTGAAGAGTATGCAGTTGTAAAAAAAGCGACTTACCTAGAAGAAGAAAAAAATTTACCTACAGATATAAAAAAAATTATTAGAAAAACAACTTCTTCTGATTTAAAAAAGATAAAAGATAATAATGATAAGGCAAGTGAAGCTTTAATAGTTGCTAAAAAATATAGTAATGATTTAGAGTTAGATATGAATTTTGTAGATTGTTATTATACTTTTGATAAAAGTCAATTGATTTTTTCTTTTGTTTCTGCTAATCGTGTTGATTTTAGAGATTTAGCTAAAAAATTAGCACAAAAGTATAAAACTAGAATTGAATTAAGACAGATTGGTGTACGTGACAAAGCAAAGAAGATTGGTGGACTTGGACCTTGTGGATTGTTTTTATGTTGTCACACGTTTTTAACAGATTTTAATAGTGTTTCAATAAATATGGCAAAGAATCAGTTTTTAGCGTTAAATCCATCTAAAATTAATGGTATTTGTGGTAGACTTTTATGTTGTTTGGGGTATGAAGATGATTTATACACTGAAATGAAAAAAGGATATCCTAAAATTGGTACTATTTATGAGACAGAAAACGGTACGGGAAAAGTGTCTTCAATAGATGTTTTTAAAGGGACTTTTCGTGTTGATTTAAAAGAAAATGGTTATGTTGATTTTAGAAAGGAAGAATATCGTGGAAGTTCTAAATGATATCTTGGGTTATCCTAATAGAAAGATATATCAAGACGATACATTCTTTTCTTTTTCTTTAGATAGTGTTATGTTAGCTAATTTTGTAACTATTAGGTTGCGCGATAAAAATATTTTGGATTTAGGTACGGGTAATGGAGTTATTCCTTTGATTTTATCTTTGAGAACCACTAAAACTATTGTTGGTGTGGAAATACAGGAAAAGTTAGCAACTCTTGCTTCTAAATCTATTAATTATAATCATCTTGAAAATCAAATATCTATTATGTGTGTTGATATGTTAAAATATGTATCACCTAATACAGTAGAAAAGTTTGATATTATAACATGTAATCCTCCATATTTTAAATTGAATTCTAAAAATTTCTTTAATGAAAGTAAAGAAAAAATGATAGCGAGACATGAAGTTTCTATTACTTTAGAAGGTGTTATAAAAACAGCTAGTAAGTTATTAAAAAATAATGGTACTTTTGCTATGGTTCATAGAACTGAGCGTTTACTTGAAATATTTGATTTATTTCGTAAATATAAAATTGAACCAAAGAGGATACAGTTTGTATATGAAAAAGAATCAAAACCATCTACATTAGTATTAATTGAAGGTACTCATAATGGAAATAGTGGTTTAAAGGTTGAGGCTCCATTTATTATGTATCATGAAGATGGTAGTTTAACTGATATGTATCAAAAGTTTTTGGTAGAGGTGAGAAAGTAATGAGACAAAAAAGTTATGATAATAGTCCTAGTTTATATTTAATTCCAACACCTATTGGAAATTTAGATGATATTACAGTTAGAGCTTTAAAAGTACTTTCTGAAGTTGATTTTATTTTATGTGAAGATACTAGAGAAAGTAGTAAATTGTTGAATCACTTTGATATTAAGAAAAAGCTAGTCAGCTGTCATGAATATAATGAAGAAAAAGTAAAAGATTACGTTGTTTCAGAATTAAAAAGTGGTAAAAATATTGGTTTAATTACTGATCAAGGTTCTCCAATTGTTAGTGATCCAGGATTTGTTGTAGTTAGAAAAGTAATAGATGAAGGATTTAATGTTATTTCTTTACCAGGAGCAACAGCTTTTGTTCCTGCACTTACTTCTTCAGGAATTTCTCCATCTCCATTTTTATTTTATGGGTTTTTACAAAATAAAGAGGCAAAGTTAAAAAAAGAGTTAATATCATTACAAAAATTACCATATACATTGATTTTTTATGAGGCACCTCATAGAATTTCTAAGACGCTTGAAGCTATGTTAGAAATATTTGGTAATAGAAAGATAAGTATTCATAGAGAAATTTCAAAGTTGCATGAGGAAATTTGTCGTGGTACAATACAAGAATTAATTCCTATTGTTTCAGAATTAAAAGGGGAATTTGTTTTAGTTGTAGATGGAAATTATGATAATGTTGATTATTCTAGTATTTCTATTATTGAACATATAAATCTTTATTTAGATGATGGAATTTCTGAAAAAGAAGCAATTAAAATTGTTGCTAAAGAAAGAGGTGTTCCTAAATCTGTTGTTTATAAAGAATATCATGATAATAAGCATTAAATTAATGGAGGTGAGTATATGAAACTTATTGTGGGACTTGGAAATCCTGATAAAGAATATATAGGAACAAGACATAATGTGGGATTTTCTTTTTTAGATTTTTATTTAGAAAAAAAAGGTATAGCACCAGCTTGGAAATCTAAGTTTCAGGGTTTATATTGCGAATATAATTTTAACGGTAATAAAGTTATATTTTTAAAACCTCAAGCTTATATGAATTTATCAGGTACTGTTGTTAATAAATTTATGAATTTCTTTAAAATAGATGTTAATGACTTGTTTGTTATTTCTGATGATTTAGATTTAAATATTGGTAATTTTAAACTTAAAGATAAGGGTTCATGTGGTGGACATAATGGTTTAAGAAATATTGAGAATTGTATACATTCTAGGGATTATAAACGTTTAAAAATAGGAATTTCTAATGATAAATCTAAAGATACTAAAGATTATGTTTTGGGTAGATTTTCAAAAACAGAAAAAGATGTGTTAAATTCTTTGTTTCAAGAATTAGTATCTGTTTTAGATGATTATTTTGTTATTGATTTTTTATCTTTAATGAATCGTTATAATCGCAAGAATAGGTGATTTTATGAATATATTTCAAAGTATTGGTAATTTTGATTTAAAAAAAGGCATGGGTATCACTGGGGTTACCGATGAGTTTTTTTGTGTTTTATTATATTCTCTTTTTAAGAGAGAAAATAAAAATATTTTAGTTGTTGTTAATTCTTTATATGAGGCAAACCAATTATATTCATCTTTATCTAACTATTTAGATGATGTTTCTTTATTTCCCATGGATGATTTTTTAACTAGTGAAGCTCTAGCAATAAGTCCTGATTTAGAATATAGTCGTTTAGATACATTAAACAAAGTTGTAAATAAACCTTCTATTGTAATTACTAATTTAATGGGATATTTGCGATTTTTACCAAGTAAAAAAGTCTATTTAAATAGTATTTTATCAATTAAAGTTGGCGATGTTATTGCACCAAACAAGTTAGTAGAAAAATTATTACAATTAGGTTATAAAAGAGATACGATTGTTAATAAAACAGGGGAGTTTGCTGTACGTGGATTTATTATTGATGTTTTTCCGATTGATTGTGATAATCCTGTGAGAATTGAATTTTTTGATGATGAAATAGATTCAATTCGTTATTTTGATGCCGATACACAGAAATCATTGTCAACTATAGCTGATATTGTTATTGGACCTTGTTCTGAATTTTTGACAGATAATGTTGTGGATGAAGAATATAGAAAACAAAAATTTCTACCTGGTTATGGTAAAGTTGAATCTATTGCTGATTATTTGGAGGATTGCTATACATTTTATAAAGATTATGATCAGTTAAAAGTTAGTTTTTCACAAATAATGGAAGAAGTATTTACTTATCAAAGTACTAGAGATGTAGATTTTACTGGCAAGTATATGTTTGATTTTGAGAGTATTATTCCTCACTTTCCACTTTATTATATGAATATAAATCATTATGATGGTAATAATATATGTGATTTTTCAGTTAAAACAATTAATAATTTTAATGAAAATGCAGAAAGCATTAATCAATTTATACGTAAACAAATTGATAATGGTAAGACTGTTGTTTTGTGTTTAAAAAAATATCAAATATTTAGTGCTATGAAGTTTTTAAATATGAAAGTTGTTGAAAGAGATATTTCTAATATTTTACTTCATGAAGTTAATGTAGTTGAGTATCCACTAAATAAAGGGTTTATATATAATGATTATGTGTTTTTGACAGCTAATGAATTGTTTAAAGTTAAAGAAAAGAAGAAAAAGTATAATACGAAGTTTAAATATGCATCTTCAATCTCTGATTTAAACAAGTTAGAAGTTGGAGATTATGTTGTTCATAATGTTCATGGAATTGGTGTTTACAATGGTTTAAAAACTTTATCTTTTTCTGGAATTAAGAAAGACTATATAGAGGTTTTATATCAAGGGGAAGATAAGTTATATATTCCTGTTGAAAAAATTGATTTGATTAGTAAATACACTGGAAAAGAAGGATATGCACCTAAGATTAATAAATTAGGTGGTAATGAGTGGCAAAAAACTAAGAATAGAGTTAAAAAGAAAGTTCAAGAAATGGCTAATGATTTATTGCAATTATATGCAGAAAGGGAAGCTAGAAAGGGATTTCCATTTTCTGCTGATTGTGATATGCTTTTAGATTTTGAAAAAGAATTTCCTTATGATTTAACTCCTGATCAGATAAGGGCAATTGCTCAAATTAAAGAGGATATGGAAAAACCAGTTCCTATGGATCGTTTGTTGTGTGGTGATGTGGGATTTGGTAAAACAGAAGTTGCCTTTGTCGCTGCATTTAAAGCTATTTTAGATTCTAAACAAGTATTGTTTTTATGTCCAACTACTATTTTATCTAACCAGCATTATGAAAATGCTTTAGAAAGATTTGAGGATTTTCCTGTATCTATTGCATTATTGAATAGATTTACTTCTGTAAAAGAGCAAAAGAGAATTATTGAGGGAATTAAAAATGGTACTATTGATTTAGTATTTGGTACGCACCGTTTATTAAGTGATGATGTTAAACCTAAAGATTTAGGATTATTAATAATAGATGAAGAACAACGTTTTGGTGTTACGCACAAAGAAAAAATCAAGCATTATAAAACTAACGTTGATGTTTTGACTCTTACGGCTACTCCAATTCCTAGAACATTGCAAATGTCTTTAGTGGGTATTCGTAGTTTATCATTAATTGAAACGCCTCCAATAAATCGTTATCCTGTTCAAACTTATGTTATTGAAGAAAATAATCAGATATTAAAAGATGCTATTTATAAGGAATTGTCACGTGATGGACAAGTGTTTATTCTTTATAATAAAGTAGAGTCTATTGAAGAAGAAAAATTCAAAATACAGAATTTGGTACCAGAAGCTAAAATTATTACTGCTCATGGGCAAATGAATAAAAATATATTAGAAAGTAGGATTATGGATTTTGTTAATCATGAGTATGATATTTTAGTTTGTACAACTATTATAGAGACGGGTATTGATATTCCTAATGTTAATACTTTAATTATTATGGATGCTGATAGATTTGGACTTAGTCAGTTATATCAGATTCGTGGGCGTGTTGGTAGAAGTGACAAGTTTGCTTATGCTTATTTGATGTATCATCCAGCTAAAGTGTTGACTGAGGCTGCTGTTAAAAGACTTAATGTTATTAAAGAATTTACGGCTTTGGGTAGTGGTTTTAGTATTGCGACTAGGGATTTATCTATTCGTGGAGCTGGTGATATTTTAGGAAGTGAACAAGCTGGATTTATTGATTCTGTTGGTATAGACTTGTATTTAAAATTATTAAATGAAGAAGTAGCAAGAAAGAAAAATATTTCTTTACCTGAGGAAGTAGAAGAAGATGTTAAACCTTTATTAAATGTAAGTACTCATATTGAAGATAAGTATGTATCCGAAGATGAGTTAAAAATAGAAATTCATAGAAAAATTAATGAAATTGATTCTTATCAGAAACTTGAATCTGTTAAAAACGAACTTGAAGATAGATTTGGTAAGATTTCTTTAGATTTATTAGTTTATATGTATGAAGAATGGTTTGAAAAACTTGCTAATAAAGTTGGAGTAAAAAGAGTTTCTCAGACAAAGAACTCTATTGAAATGGTATTTCCAGAAAATGTTGTTTCTAGACTTAAAGTAGATGAAATATTTATGGATTCATATGAAATAAGTTCATCTTTTAGATTTTTAAGTCGTGGATCAAATTTAGTAATTATTTTAGATATAATTAAATTAGAAAAACATCCTATATTTTATCTTACAAAATTACTTGATTTAATTTATTGTAAATTTTTGTCATAGTATTGACTCTATTTAAAATATTTTGTTAAACTTACAATGCTAGGATGTGTGTAGTATGGAAAAACAAACAATGGAGGAATTAAAAGATAAGCATTTAGAAAATTATAAGTTGGCAGTCTATGAAATTTTAAAGAGTAATACAAAATGTTTATTCGAAGAAGATATTTTATCTTTATTAAAGAAACCTCCTCTTGATTCTATGGATATTATTAAATGTAAATTTTTAAATGTAGCAAAAAAATATAAAACATTAATAGTAACAGAAGAATTAGATAGATGTTTAAATTTATATCGTCAAGATGCTATTAAAATTATTTATGAGTTAGAAAAAGAAAGAATTAATTTTTTTGAAGATAAAATTATGTTGTTTAAACCTAATAAGGAAATAGATGTTATAAAATTTAATAAAAAAGATTTTAACACTTTAAATAAAAAAATAAAAAATCAGCTAAAAAAATCACTTTTAGATATAATAGATAAAAATATTGTAAAAAATGTAAATAAATTATTTACAAAAAATTTGGCTTCAGATGGAGAACAAAGTTTCTCTAGAGAAATGGTAAAGTTCTTACAAACTACTTATATTAAACAATTGTTAGAAAGTGTTGATTTTAAGATTATTGTTAAGGATACAACGTTAATTAATAGGGTTAAGGAACAAGGTGAACGCTATTTGTTTACTAAAAAAAATTCATATTTATTAAACGGTTGTTAGTTATTATTGAAGGCTTTTTAGTCTTCTTTTTTTATTGTTAAAAAATATGGAAATATTTACCAAGGGAAAAATTGGGAATTTTGTTTATAATAAAGTATGAAAAGCGTATAAATTAAAAAAATTTAGAAACAATAGTAGTATGGGAAAGTGAGGAATAATTGTATGAAATCAACAGGTGTAGTAAGAAGAGTAGATGATTTAGGTAGAATTGTTATTCCTAAGGAAATTCGCCGTACTCTTAGAATTAGAGATGGGGAGTCGTTGGAAATCTTTGTTGACCGTGAAATGATTGCTTTAAAGAAATTTTCTAAAATGTCTGATATGAATGAAGTTTCAAAGCAGTTAGTTGATATTGTTAATTCTGTTATCGGTCAAAATGTTTTTATTACAGATCGTGATAGTTTTATTGCTGGTAGTGGTTCTTTAAAAAAGGAATATTTAAATAAATCTATTTCAAAAACTTTAGAAAAAATTATGAAAGATCGTAAAACTGTAGTTGAACATGAACCTCATGTTATAGAATTAATAGAGGATAATCCAGAAAAATATTCTTATGTTATATGTCCAGTTATTATGAATGGAGATGCAATTGGTCTTGTTTTAATTGTTTCTGTACAAAGTGTAGGACAAGTAGAAGAAAAAATGGCAGATGTTGTGTCTAAATTTTTAGGAAAACATATTGAAGAATAATATATTTTATGTTATACTTGGGCATATTGATTGTGATGACGAAGAGCTTTATAGAGCTAGTTTATTAAAGAGAGTCTGGTAGGTGAGAACAGATATAAATTTTCTATAAAGTATGGCTTCTGAACTATTATATCGATATGTAGGTATAATCGTAAATAGGCGTTAACTATTCAAGTGTATAATATTGACTATTATAAAGTAAGGTGGTACCGCGAGATTTCGTCCTTACGTTATAATAGTTTTTTTTATTTAGGAGGGATATTATGAAAGAAAAATTTTATATAACAACTGCTATTGCTTACACATCTGGGAAACCACATATAGGAAATACTTATGAAATTGTTTTATCAGATGCTATTGCAAGATATAAAAGATTTAAAGGTTTTGATGTGTATTTTCAAACAGGTACTGATGAACATGGAGAAAAAATTGAGGTAAAAGCGAAAGAAGCAGGCGTTACTCCTCAAGAATTTGTTGATGAAAAAGCAAGTGAAGTAAAAAGAATTTGGGATTTAATGGGTGCTAGTTATGATAAGTTTGTAAGGACTACTGATCCAGAGCATGAAAAAGTAGTTCAACATATTTTTAAAAAAATGTATGAACAAGGTGATATTTACAAAGGTGAATATAAAGGTCTTTATTGTACTCCATGTGAATCTTTTTGGACTGAGTCTCAACTTGTAGATGGAAAATGTCCAGATTGTGGTAGAGAAGTAAAAGAGGCTAGTGAGGAAGCTTATTTCTTCCGCTTGAGTAAATATCAAAAGAAACTTGAAGAATATTTTAAGGAACATCCAGAATTTATTGAACCAGAGGCTAGAAAAAATGAAATGTTAAATAACTTTATAAAACCTGGGTTACAAGATTTATGTGTATCAAGAACTTCTTTTGATTGGGGAATTCCTGTTGATTTTGATTCAAAGCATGTCGTTTATGTATGGCTGGATGCATTAACTAATTATATTACTAATATTGGATATGATGTTGATAACCAAACAGAACAATTTAAAAAGTTATGGCCTGCTGATTTACAAATTATTGGTAAAGATATAGTTAGATTTCATTCTATTTATTGGCCATGTTTCTTATGGTCTTTAGGACTTCCACTTCCAAAGAAGATTTTCGGACATCCTTGGTTATTAATGAATAATGATAAGATGAGTAAATCTAAAGGTAACGTTATTTATGCTGATGAACTTGTAGAGGCATTTGGAGTAGATGCAGTTCGTTATTACTTACTTCATGAAATTCCTTTTGCAAGTGATGGTAATATTACTTATGAATTATTAATAGATCATATTAACGGAGAACTTGCTAATGTATTAGGAAATTTGGTACAACGTTCTATTTCAATGGGTAATAAATACTTTGATGGGAATATTAAAGCTACAGATATTACTACTAATTTTGATAAAGAACTAGAAGAAAAGATTAATGCTTTAGATAAAGTTGTAGATGAAAAAATGGATAAATTACAAATTAGTGATGCAATTACAGAGATATTTAATGTCTTAAGACTTACTAATAAATATATTGATGAGACTACTCCTTGGGTACTTGCTAAAGATGAAAGTAAGAAAGATGAATTGCAAAATGTTATTTATCATTTGTTAGAATCTATTCGTGTGTGTGCTCTTTATTTAGAACCATTTATGCCAAATACAAGTGAAGAGATTAGAAGACAATTAAATAATGATGATAATACAACTTCTTATAGTAAAGAAAATCATTATTTATTAGGACAACCAAGTCCTTTGTTCCAAAGAATTGATAAAGAAAAGTTTTTAAAAGAAAATGTAAAATAAATTGTAAATGTTAAAAAGAAAGGTTTTATTTACTATCTTTCTTTTTTTTCTTATGTTATATTTTTAGAGTAGTTGTAGTTTTGAAAGGATAATTTATGAACCATAATTTTTGGCAGTATATTTTTATTGACTTATTGTGTTTTATGGTAGTAATATTGTTGTTTTTATATTTTGGTATTACAAATAATACTTTGGATTTTTATTATTTTTTGTTTATTTTATTTAGTTATTTTCGTTATAAAGCTTTACAGTGGAAAAAATATCATTAATGTGATATTTTTATTTTGGAGGGAAACTTATGTTTATCGATACACATTGTCATTTATCTAAGGAATATTATGCTGATATTTTCCAAGTTTTAAAAGAAAACAAAGAAGCAGATGTAGATACTATTATTATTTCTGGTTGTGATAAAGAAAGTATAAAAGAATCGTTAGAATATATAAATGATTATTCTTTTGTTTATGCTACTATTGGATATCATCCTAGTGAGGTTTTAAAAGTTAGTGATGCTGATTTAGAAAAGTTAAAAAAAGATTTATTAAATAAAAAAGTAGTTGGAGTTGGGGAAATAGGTTTAGATTATCATTACGGAAAAGAAGATAGAGATAAACAAATAATTCTTTTTGAAAAACAATTAAAAATAGCTGAAGATTTAAAAAAGCCTGTTGTTATACATAGTAGAGATGCTACAAAAGATACAATAGATTGTTTAAAGAAATATAAGGTTACAGGTATTATTCATTGTTATAGTGGTAGCTTAGAAACAGCACAAGAATATATTAAACTTGGTTATTCTTTTGGAATAGGTGGAGTTATTACTTTTAAAAATAGTAGGCTTTCTGAAGTTGTATCTAAGATACCTTTGGATAGGATTGTCTTGGAAACAGATAGTCCATATTTAACTCCACATCCTTATCGTGGAGAAATTAATAGTTCAAAATACTTGGTTTATGTTGCTGAAAAAATTGCGGAATGTAAGAATATATCTTTAGAAGAGGTAGGAAAAGTTACTACAGAAAATGCTAAGAATATTTTTAGAATAAGTTGAAAAAATAGTTAAAATAGTGTATTCTTATTTTAAGATAGGGGTTGAGTTTATGAATGGTAGATATAATCATAAGTCTCTATTTATATTTATAGCTTTAATATTACTAGCAATATGTACTTTTACTGGTTGTTTGTTTTTGTACTTTAGAGGAAATGATGGGGCTTCAAAGAATGCTACTATTCTTGTTTCATATGCTAATCAGTCTTCAGAACTTACTGTAGATAGTTCTATGCCTGTTACTGTAGCTATTGGTAAGAAGTTAGAATATACACCAGATCAAACAAAGTATGGTTATAGTGAGTTTTCTTTAGAAACGAATATGAATGGAGTTAAGTCTCTTAATTATGAAATATACGCTGTTCCTTTAGGTGTTGCAGTTTTGCTTCCTACAGATTATGTTAGAATGTATTTGACGGATGGAGATAATGATTTACCGTTACTTGGTTATCAGGATGATATTCCTACATATCGTGAATTGAAAATTTCAGAAAGTAATGCAGATGGAAAACAATTATATGTTGGAACTCTAAAAAAAGGTGAAAAGAAAAACTTTAAGTTACGTATGTGGTTAGATGAAGCATATCCTATAACTCCGGAAATGAAAAGTTTTAAAATTGCTTTGTTTGTAAAAGTTGTTGATTAGGAGGAACTATGAAAGATAAAAATGTTGTTTTAATTGTATTAGGAATAAGTGTTTTATTAGTTGGTATTTTATCTTTGGCATTTTTTGTTTTTTTTAAAGAACAAAAAAATAATGTTACAGAAGAAATAAAGAATGGTGTTGTTTCTATGAATTATAAAAGTGCTACTAATGATTTCCGTCTTGCTAAATTAACACCACTTAGTAATGATTTAGGAAAATCTTTAAGAGACGAAGGTACTTATTTTGATTTTTCAGTTTCTTCAAAGATGGATGATGATACTGAAGTTTCTTATGAGATAGCTTTAATTAAGGATGAAACATCAACTATTTTAGATAGTGATATAATGGTTTATTTAGAAAAAGAAAGTAGCGGTAGTTATGCTAAAGTAGAAGAACCATCTGTTTTTACACCAATAAAAAAGAAAAGTAAATTAGGAAGTCCAACTGGTTCTATGGTTTTAAACAAAGTATCTTTATCTGGTGATAGAGTTGATAATTATAGATTGCGTATCTGGGTAAGAGAAGGTGCTAAAGTTAGTAATCCTGCAGCTTCATTCCAAGTAAAAGTTAAAGTATACGGTGATGCAAAATAAGGCGTTTAGCCTTTTTATTTTGCTTTATATGTGATATGATAGTTTTATCGTAGGAGGATGTTGTTATGATACAAACCGAATCTAAGCAAATTATTTTATCAATTGTTGGTATATCAATTTTAATTATTGCATTTGTTGGTATTAGTTATGCTGCTTTTCATAGTTCATTATTTAGTAATTTATCAAATGGTATTTCGACAGGAACTATTTCTGTTTCTTTAAAGGAAAATAGTGATGTAATATCTATGAATAATGCTATGCCTATGACTGATGAAAAGGGTATGTCTTTAAATGATAATAATGTTTATGTTTTTAAGGTTCAATCTAATCTTTCTCCTAAAACAACATTGAATTATGAAGTTTCTTTACAAAAAGAAGATTCTAAAAATATGTTAGATAATAACTTGGTGAGATTTTATTTAGAAAAGTTTGAATACAAAGATTATCAGAAAGTTTTAGAACCTAAAGCATTTATACCATTAGAGAAAGATAGTTTTTTGGGAAGTAAAAAAGGTTCTATGGTTATTTATTCTGGAACTTTATCTAATGTTTCAGATGAAGAAAAATTTATGGAAGATGAATTTAAATTACGTATGTGGGTCTCTCAAGATGCTATTATTGATTCTGTTAGTAGAGATTTTAATGTTAAATTAAATGTTGTAGCAAAAGCAATATAGGGAGTGTCAATCACTTCTTTTTTTTATGGTATTTTGTGGTTTTTTTATATTTTGCGTGGTATTATGATTATAAAAGATAGGAGGTTTAGTGTATGAAACAATATTTTGATACAAATCATGATGATGTTGTTTCTGTTAAAGAAGTAATTTTTTTCTTTTTTCATTTAATTACTAAAATCTTCCTATATGTTCTTTTTTTATTGTTAGTTATTTTCTTTTTACTTTTTATCTTTTATTTTGTTGATTTATTATATAACATAAAATCTGGTGAGGATAAACCTCCTTTGTTTGATGCTTATATTATTGTATCACCTAGTATGGTTCCTAATATTAATGTACAAGATGCTATTATTATTGGTCGAACAGATCCTAATGATTTAAAACAAGGTGATATTATTAGTTATTTAGCAACAGATTCTTATTACAGTGGTAAGGTTATTACACATCGTATTATTGGTATAGAAGATGTTAATGGTGAATTATTATTCCGTACTAAGGGTGATAATAATAATGTTGCAGATGGGGTTTTGGTTAATGAAGATAATGTTTATGGTAAAGTTTTATTTAGAATACCTTTTTTAGGTTATGTTAGACAATTTTTATCTACTTATTTTGGATGGATATTATGTATTGCGCTACCTATTTTATATTTAATTATGACAGAGGTAGTGAGAGTTAGAAAAATGCTTTCTAATAGAAAAAAGATGTTAAGAGAACAAGAAGAACTCGAGATTATTTAGTTAATTGCCTTCTTCTTTTTTTTATGATATATTTTGTGTGGTGATATTTGTGGAACATTATGATGTTAAATTTAAGAAGAAATTTGGTCAGAATTTTTTGAAGAGAAGAGCAGTTGTAGAAAGAATTGTTTCTACTTGCCCTCTTACAAAAGATGATTTAGTTATAGAAGTAGGTCCAGGAGGAGCAATTTTAACACAAGAGTTAGCAAAAAAAGCTGGAGCAGTGCTTGCTTATGAAATAGATACTGATTTAAAGGATGAACTTTCAACTAAATTAGCTGATTTTTCCAATGTATCTGTTTTGTTCCAAGATTTTTTGGAAAGTAATATAAAAGAAGATATCTCTAATTTTTCTTTTTCTAATCTTTATTTTATTAGTAATGTTCCTTATTATATAACGACACCTATTATAATGAAAATTATTGATAGTAATTTAAATTTTAAAAAAATATGTATGATGGTTCAAAAAGAAGTGGGTGTTCGTTTTTCTGCACGACCTGGTAGTAGAGATTATAGTTCTATTAGTGTCTTTTTAGCTTATTTTTATGATATAAAAAAAGAGTTCTTAGTTTCTAGAAAAGAATTTGTTCCAGAACCTAATGTTGATAGTGTAGTTATTTCTTTTACTAAGAAGAATAAATTGTTAGAATTAAAAA
Organism: uncultured Bacilli bacterium; assembly: GCA_944332465.1. Lineage (GTDB taxonomy): Bacteria > Bacillota_I > Bacilli_A > RF39 > UBA660 > Faecimonas. The sequence continues at coordinate 14,760 of CALVJZ010000014.1, forward strand.
ACAAAGAATTGTTTTTTAAATTAGTACGTGATAGTTTTCAATTTAAGAGAAAAAATATACGTAATAATTTAAAAAAATATAATTTAGATGTTATAGCTTCTGTGCTTTCTGATTTTGACTTTGATTTAAGTGTTAGGGCAGAACAGTTATCTGTAGAAATATTTGTAGCTTTAGCTAATGCTTTAGCGTAATATTTATTTTTTTTTGTCATAAAATTTAGGGGAGGAATGATATGAATTTAAAAATTGGTGATTATGTAACGAGAATTTCTCATAATCATGATATTGTTTTTCAGATTGTTTCGATTGAAAAAAATATAGCTTATTTAAAAGGTGTGGATTTGCGTTTATATGCAGATAGTTTTTTAGATGATTTAGTTCATAGTGAAGTTCCGAATACTAGTGATCAAGAAATTGTAAAGGCTAATTTAAGGTCTTTACAAATGGACAGAAGTCAATATTTTTATTTACCGGGGAAAATATTGCATATAGATGGAGATAATGGATATTTAAAAAGATGTATGAATTTTTATCAAGAGATGAATGTAAAAGCAAATGGCTTGACGATTTCAGAAGAGGAAATACCTCATAGAATAAAAGAATTGTTAGAGGAGTTTCAACCAGATATTGTGGTTATTACAGGGCATGATGCCTATTTAAAGAAAAATCGACGTGATTATCAAAATTCTATAAATTTTATTGATGCTGTGAAAGAAGCTAGGAAATATGAGAAAAGTCAGGATAAATTAATTATTATAGCAGGTGCTTGTCAATCTAATTATGAAGAACTTATTAAAGCAGGAGCAAATTTTGCTTCTAGTCCTAAACGAATTAATATACATGCTTTGGACCCTGCGATTTTAGCAACATCTTTATCTCTTTCGGATAGAAATAAAAGTATTGATTTAATATCTATTTTAGAGAAGACAAAATATGGAAAAGATGGTATGGGTGGAATTATTACAAACGGAACGATGTACGTGGGGTATCCAAGATGATGATTGAGACAATAAAAAGTAAAGTTAAAGAGAATGTTGGTAAAACTTGTACTTTTCGTTTTCATGGTGGTAGAAACCAAATAGATGAATTTAAGGGTAAGATAACTTATTTATATCCTGCTGTTTTTACTGTGTTAACTGAAGATGATGTGATTAAAACTTTTAGTTATAGTGATGTTTTAATTCAAAGCCTTGAAATTGTAGCTTAAAACTCCCTTTTTCTCTTTAAAAATTATTGATTTTTTTGTATAAATATTATAGAATGAAGATATAAAGTTGAATACTTTATGAGGGAGGAATATTACATGAAAATTACATCTGTAAATGTACGTAAAATCAACAAGGAAGGGTCTCGTATGAAGGGTATTGCTTCTGTATTATTAGACGATAGTTTTGCAGTACATGACATCAGAATTATTGATGGTGACAACGGTCTATTCATAGCTATGCCTAGCCGAAAGACAGCTACTGGTGGATACCGTGATGTTGCTCATCCAATTAATCCTGAAGTTAGAGCAATGTTTGAAGAAGCAATTTTAGATGCTTATGAAAAAGCTGAAGATCCAACTGAGGAAGAAGAATAAGATGCTTAGGCATCTTTTTTTTGTATAATTTTTTTATTTCTTCATATAATCTAATAGGAGGATTATATGGATAAACAAGATACTATTAGTAATTATAATCATGGAATAAGTTTACTTGAAAGAAAGAATTTAGTTATCACGGGTGTAAAAAAAATAGAGAATTTTGATAGTAATGAGTTTTTGCTAGATACATTACAAGGATTTTTATCTATTAAAGGCGAAGGTTTAGAATTGGTAAAGTTAGATACTATGCAAGGAAATGTTACGATAAAGGGAATGGTTTATGGAATTAATTATGTTGAAGATATAAAAAAAGATAAGGAAGGTAGTTTGTTTAACCGATTATTTAAATGAGTCTTAACGAACAGATTTATTCACTAATTTTTTCTTTTTTTTATGGTGTGTTTTTATCTTTTATGGTTAATTTAAATTATTCTTTTTTAATGTTTCCTAAAAGATTATATAAGTTTGTTATGATTTTGTTCTTTTTTTTAGATAATGCTCTTTTATATTTTTTAGGTTTGCAGTTTATTAATAGTGGAGCAATTCATCTTTATTTTTTTGTAATGCTTTTATTAGGCTTTTTTATAAGTTATCCATTTTTAAAAAAAATACGTAAATAGAAGTGTCAAATTTCTCTTTTTTTTTTGGTATTCTTGCTCTATACTTTAAAGTGGTCTATAATTTATTGTGAAAGAGTAGGTGGTAACATGGCAAAATCAAAAGCTAAAATGAAACGTCGTAGAAGAATGCTTTTTTTAGGTTTGTCTTCAGTTATTGTTATTGTTGCTACCACATTTACGATTGGAAAATATTGGGTAGAAATATATGATAAGTACCAAGAGAAAAAGACTTTGGAAAAAGAGTTGGTCTCTTTAAAAAATAAAGAAAAAAAGTTAAAAGTTGATGCTAATAAATTGCAAGATCCTGATTATATAGCAAGATATGCAAGAGAAAAGTATCTTTATTCCAAAGATGGTGAATTTATTTTGAAAATTCCTGAGGAATAAAGGAATTTTCTTTTTTTCTGAGTGAGGAGGTAATGTTAGGTGATATCTATCGAAGAATGTTTTAAATTTCATAATAATGATGTTATTGTTGTAGGATGTTCAGCAGGACCTGATTCTATGGCTTTAGTTGACATGTTATTAAAAATTAGAGAGAAATATAATTTGAGCTTGGTAGTGGCACATGTTAATCACAACTTAAGAAAGCAAAGTGCTCAGGAAGAGGAGTATTTAAGAAATTATTGTGAAAAGAATCATATTATGTTTGAAGCGATGATGATTACGGAGTATGGCGATGATAATTTTCATAATGAGGCAAGAAATATTCGTTATAATTTTTTTGAAAATATTGTTTATAAATATCATGCAAATTATTTAATGACGGCCCATCATGGTGATGACTTGGTGGAAACTGTTTTAATGAGAATTACACGTGGTTCTAATTTAAATGGTTATAGTGGCTTTAAAAAGGTAGTCGATTTAGGTGATTATAAAATTATTAGGCCTTTACTTTCTTTTACTAAAGATGAGTTAGAAGAGTATGATAAGAAGAATCATGTAATGTATTATGTGGATGATTCAAATGCTAAAGATAAATATACAAGAAATCGTTATCGCAAGTATATTTTGCCATTTTTAAAAGAGGAAGATCCTAATGTCCATCTTAAATATTTAAAATTTAGTACAGTTTTACAAGAAGCAAATCAGTTTATTGAAAATGAACGTGATAAAGCATTAAAAAAAGTATTTAATAAAAACAATTTGAATATTGATTTGTTTAAAGAGTTAGATAGTTTTATTCAAAAAGAAGTTTTATATTATATTTTAAACGATTACTATCAGGATGATTTAATTTTAATTAATGATAAACATATTGAACTTTTATTAAATTTAATATATAGTAATAGAGCGAATGCCTTTATTAATTTACCTAATGAAGTCATTGCAATAAAGACTTATCAAAATTTGGAATTAAAAAAGATAACTAATGAAATAACTTCATATGAAGTTGAACTTTCTAAATATGTAGAATTACCAAATAACCATATAATTGAACAAGTAGATGAATTAGATGGAAATGGTAATGATACATGTCGTTTGCTTAGTAGTGAGATTAGTTTGCCTTTAACAGTTCGTACAAGAAGATTAGGGGATCGTATGGCAGTTAAAGGTAATGGTACAAAAAAGATTAAAGATATTTTTATTGATAAAAAAGTTAAGTTAAGTGATCGAGATTTATGGCCTGTAGTTGTAGATGCAAAAGGTGTGGTAGTTTGGCTTCCAGGTTTAAAAAAGTCTAAATATGATAAGAAAAAATCAGAAAGTTATGATATAATATTAAGATATAGTTAAGGAGGAAATGTTGTGAATAAAACAATTGATAAAAAAACAATTAAACGTGGTCTTTTACCTTATTTGTTTTTAGCAATTATTATGCTTGGTGTATTATATGTAGTAAGTGTAATGAATAATGAAGTTAACGTTTTAACTTATAATGAATTTATGAGTGAACTAAATTCTGGTAATGTAGAAGAAGTTGAAATTACAGCTAGAAGTAGTGCTTATACTTATGAGGTAAGAGGTTCTCTAGAAGGGTATAGTGATAACGAATCTTTTTATGCTAGATTACCTTTAAGTGATCAGGTAATGAAGAAAATAGTAAATGCTAGTGAAAACTATGATTTTAAACTAGTAGCACAAGATGATCCTAGTTCTTCTTCATTCTTATTTATTTTAGTTAATGTACTTCCTTTTGTACTATTAATTGGTTTTGCATTCTATTTCTTTAGTCGTCAAATGGCAGGAAATAAGAGTTCTATGGATTTTGGAAAGAGCAAAGCTAGATTGAATAGTGATTCTAATAAAGTAACATTTAAAGATGTTGCAGGATTAAAAGAAGAAAAAGAGGAAGTTAAAGAATTAATTGATTTCTTAAAAAATCCTAAAAA
>CALVJZ010000015.1 GCA_944332465.1 uncultured Bacilli bacterium
AAAAGGAAGTGTTATTCCTAATACTAATATTACCAATATAGATGTAAGTTTATTTTTCATTACCCCTCTTCACCTCTATTTCCTTTACTCAAATTAAGCATTGTAGAAGTATCTTTTTTAAATAGTAGTTCAACTGTAGCAGTAGGTCCATTACGATGTTTTCCAATGATTAGTTCTACAATACTTGTATTATCTTCGTTTCTAGCTTCTTTTTTATAGTAATCATCTCGATATAAGAAAGCAACAATATCAGCATCTTGTTCAATTGAGCCTGATTCACGTAAGTCACTCATTATTGGACGTTTATCTTCACGAGACTCTACGCCACGTGATAATTGTGATAAAGCAATTACTGGAACTTGTAATTCCATTGCTAAAGTTTTTAAGCTACGTGAAATATCAGATACTTCTTGTTGTCTATTAGCTCCATAATTTTTACCACCTGATATTAATTGTAGGTAGTCAATTACTACTAAAGCTAGACCTTTTTCACTACTTGCTAAACGTCTACATTTTGCTCTAATTTCACCTATTGTTATACCTGGTGTGTCATCCATAACCAAATTAGTATTTGATAGTTGAGAAACTGCTTCATTAATTCTTTTCCAGTCGTTGTTCATTAAATTTCCTGTTTTTAATTTAAAACCATCTATTTGACCAAGAGATGATAATATTCTCATAGCTATTTGTTCAGCACTCATTTCCAAGTTGAATAAAGCTACAGATTTATCTTGTGTCATTGCCACATGTGTTGCTAAATTTAAGGCAAATACTGTTTTTCCCATAGCAGGACGAGCAGCTATTATTATAAATTCATTTGGATGAAGACCTGTTGTTAATTTATCTACATCATACCATCCTGTTGCTAAACCAGTTACTTCTCCTTTATGCTCTGATAATCTTTCAAGATCAGATTGAGTTTTCTGTAAAATATCTTTTATCGTTCTAAATTCACTTGATTTTCTGTTTTTAACAATATTTAATATCTTTTTTTCGGAATTATCCAAGATTTCATTTACCGTTTCATCAGAACGATATCCTTCAGATGCTATATCTGTTGCGGTTTCTATTAATCTTCGTAGAATAGATGCATCTTCTACATTTTTAATGTAGTAATCAATATTACTGGCAGTTGGAACAAAATTTAACACTTCAGTTAAATACTCTACTCCTCCAACTTCAGTTAACTCATTATTTTTTTTCAAATATCCTGTAACTGTAGTAATATCTATTGGCGTTTTTTCTTCTACCAAAGCACTCATGGCAGCAAAAATCTTACCATTTTTCTCATCGTAAAAAGAGTCTGGTGTTAAACTTTCACAGGCTTTTTGTAAGGCATATTTAGAAAGAAAACAAGCTCCTAATACAGACTGTTCTGCCTCTATATTATTTGGTAATGATTTGATTGGCATATTTTCACCTCTACTTTATGATATGTGCTTTTAATGTTGCTTGAACCCCTGGATATAAGTTAATATTTACTTTATGGAAGCCTAAGCTTGCCATTGCTGTTGTTAATTCTATTTTACTTTTTTCTATTTTATATCCTTCTTTAGCAAGTGCATCACGTACTTGTTTTAGACTTACACTTCCAAAAACTTTATCTCCTTCTCCAGTTTTTACTTTAAACTCTAGTACTAATTTATCTAGTTCTTTTTTTATTTCTTCTGCTTCTTTTTTATTATTTGCATCTGTTACTTGTTTTTCATGTTGTTCTTTTTCTAATTTTTTTAAATTTTCTTTAGTTTTTAGTACAGCATAACCATTTTTTATAAGAAAGTTTTCACCATAACCATCTTTTACGTTTTTTATATCTCCTTTTTTACCTTGTCCTTTTAAATCTTTTACAAAAATTACTTCCATTTTATTCACCCTCTTCTTGTAATATTGCTTTTTTTAGCTCTTGTTCTACTTTACTTAATGTTTCATTTTCTACTTGGGCAGCACCTTGATAATCAGTTCCGCCACCACCTAAAGTTTCTAATACTTTTGAAATATCAAAGTTACCAAGACTTCTAGCGCTTACACCTATAGTATTTTTATCTATTTTACCAATAACAAAAGATGCTTCAATATTATTAAAGAATAATAATGTATCTGCTACTTTAGCTAAATCGTCTTTTCTATATATTGTCTTAGCACTTGCTTTAGTAAAAACACATTTTTTTCCTACTCTTTCAATGTCTGTTAATAATTTTTGTCGTTCTGTATACTCTTCTATATTTTGTTTTAATAAGTATTGAACTTTTTTGGCACTAGCGCCTAAGTTTGCTAGATAATATGCAGTATAATATGTTTCTGCTGTTGTATTTAAAGTAAAATTGTTTGTATCTAAAACAATTCCTGATAACAATAATGTTGCATAATATGGATCAAGTTCTATATCATATATTTCTGTTAATTCTGTAACTATTTCGCAAGTACTTGATACTTCTGGATCATTTATTAAAAACGCATCATGTATAGTTGTTGTACCTAATTCGTGGTGGTCTATTACTACTTTTTTATCTATTTTCTTTAGTACTTCTTTATTTTGAACTAATTCTTGTTTATTTGTATCTAAAATTATCAATAAATTCTTTTTATTATTAGGGTATAAATATTTATCTATATTTTCACTTCTTATTATAGGTATACATCCTTCTAATTCATTGAGAATTTTTTCTACTCCTAATTCATGTGTTTTATCATCAATAATTATGTAGCAGTCTTTTCTTTTTTGTTTTAAGATAATACTAAGTCCTATACAGCTTCCCAAGGCGTCTAAATCTAAATCTTTATGGGCCATTAAAAAGACTACTTTAGAACTATTTATATATTTATTTAAATGTCTTTTTTGTTCTACTATTTTCATAATTTTCACCTGTATTTCTACCAAGTATTATATAATAATTTCAATAGTTTGTAAAATAAAAAAAAGAGTTCATGTGAACTCTTAAATTATCTTGTATAAGGCATTAAAGCGATTGCTCTAGCTCTTTTAATTTGTGTTGAAATATATCTTTGATGACGAGCACAGTTACCAGTTACTCTTCTTGAAACTATTTTTCCTTTTTCATTTACATATCTTTTTAAAGTTTCAGGATTTTTATAGTCAACTGTAGCACCAGTACACATCATACATACTTTTTTCTTTCTGCGTCCAAATTCTGCCATTTTTATTCCTCCTTTATTAGAATGGTAATTCATCATCACTTATTTCGATACTTGAGCCGAAATCAGCGAAAGGATTGCTATCTACATCTGTTCCCTTTGGTTCACTATTACTTGGTCCAAAGTCATATGGTGTAGGTTCTGCACTATTTGATGATTGTTGTGCAGAATTAGCATTGTTTGAAGAGGATCTTGAACCTAAAAATTCTACATTGTCCGCAACTACTTCTGTTACATATCGTTTTTGACCATTTTGATCATCGTAACTTCTTGTTTGAATACGACCATCAATGGCAACTTGACTTCCTTGTGTTAAATAATTTTTAACGTTTTCTGCTTGTTTTCTCCAAACTACTATATTTATAAAGTCTGCTTCTCTTTCTCCACTAGCATTTGTAAAATTTCTATTAACTGCTAGAGAGAATGTTGCAACAGCAGTGTTAGAACCTGTATATCTAAGTTCAGGGTCTCTTGTTAATCTTCCAATTAAAAATACTTTATTCATAATTCTACCTCTTTATTAGTCTTCTACTTTTACAATTAAATGACGAAGTAAGTTTTCATTAATTCTTACAACACGGTCGAATTCTGCAACTGTTTCTGGAGTTGCTTCTACTACGAATAAGTAATAATATCCAGTTTTAAACTTCTTGATTTCGTAAGCTAATTCACGTTGTCCCATATTTTTTTCTTCAACCATTTTAGCTTTTCCATCTTCTAAAACCTTTTTTAGACTTTCTGCTGTTTTATTAATTTCTGCTTCTTCCATATCTGGTCTTACGATGAACATAATTTCATACTTTCTCATTTGTTACACCTCCTTTTGGACTAATGGCTACCGAAGTAGCAAGGAGTATTTAAAATACTCGTTAGTATTATAGCAAGCTTTTATTGTTTTGTCTAGTAAAAAAAAGAGTATTTCTACTCTTCTTTCTCTCTATAGAAGCAACCTACATAATTTTGACCGTTATTAGTACTTTTATCTCTTACTTCTTCTGTGTGTGAATAATAATCTGGGGAAGTATAAGTATCTATTTTACTTTCTATAATATGGGTTATATCTATTTTTTCTGCTAGTAATTCTTTTCTAATCGCTTTATTTAAGTCTATGTAATAGCTATTTTCTTGTTGTGTTATACAGTCTTGCCAAAGATTTTTATTTGTTGCCCAATTTGGATAGCAATCATATATATAACTTTCTTTTTTTATACAACTTCCAATATATACATAAATATCTTCTGGTTTACTATTTATTTCTTTATATAAAGATTCAATTAAATATTTAGGAACTTCTCTATTAATTTGTTTAGCGCCACAGTGTGCTGTTGCAACAACCTGATTTTTTCTATCTTCAGCAATTAATACAGGACAGTCTCCTTGTATATGACCTATAACTATATTAGGATAGTTAGTATCTATCATAACAATATCGCATATTAAATCTTCATCCCAGAAATCGTTGTGTTTTAAGTTTTCTTCGGATATTTTTATGTATTTTCCGTCAGGATAATCATTCGTCGGAGAAACGTCTTTTTGTTTTGGCTGAAAGATATGTTTACCATTAAATCCATATTTTTTACCAATTCTATCTTTTACACCATTTAGTATAGTTCTTCTTTTTGTTTCACTATAATCTTTTGGATAAAACTTTTCATTTCGACTCATATTTCCATCTGTTCTGTTACTTTCAAAAATGACTAATTCAAACTTCTTCATTGATACTCCTACTTAAACATTAAATCTAAAGTGACAAATATCTCCATCTTGCATTAAATAATCTTTTCCTTCTAGCCTTGCTTTACCAGCTTCTTTTACTTTTAGTTCGCTTCCATACTCAATTAAGTCTTCATACGATATTACTTCTGCACGTATAAATCCTTTTTCAAAATCTGTATGGATTATACCAGCACATTGCTTAGCATTCATTCCTTTTTTAAATGTCCAAGCTCTTACTTCATCTTTTCCAACAGTGAAATATGTTGCTAAACCTAAGATGTGATATGTTGCTTGAATAAGTTTATCTAATCCAGATTCTTCTAGACCTAAAGCTTCTAACATTTCTTGTTTTTCTTCTTTAGTTAGCTCGCTTAAGTCTTCTTCAACTTTAGCACATAAACTTACTACTTCAGCATTTTCTTTATTAGCATAGTCTTTTACTTGTTTTACGTATTCATTATCAGGGTTTCCTAATTCACTTTCTTTTATGTTTGCTAAATAAATAATTGGTTTTAATGTTAAAAAACTATATGATTTTAAAGTCTTTAACTCATCTTCTGTAAAATCTACTTGTCTTAATGCTTTATTTTCTTCTAATGCTACTTTTGCTTTTTCTAAGGCTTCTACTTCTACTAAGTCATCTTTATTTTTGGTCGTTCGTGCTTTTTTAGATACTCTTTCTAAACGATTGTTTATAACATCTAAATCAGCGATTGCTAATTCTAGATTAATTGTTTCAATATCTCTTATTGGATCTATATTTCCTTCAACGTGAATTATTTTACCATCATCAAAACAACGAACAACTTCAACAATAGCATCAACTTCTCTAATATGTGATAAAAATTTATTACCAAGTCCTTCTCCTTGACTTGCTCCTTTTACTAGTCCTGCAATATCAGTAAATTCATATGCAGTTGGAATGAATCTTTCTGGCTCATACATTTCTTTTAGTTTATCCATTCTGCTATCTGGAACAGTTACAACACCTACGTTAGGTTCTATAGTCGCAAATGGATAATTTTCTGCTAGTATTTTTTGATTTGTAATTGCATTAAATAGTGTAGATTTTCCAACATTTGGTAAACCTACAATTCCTGCTGTTAAACTCATACTTATTACCTCTTTTCTTTTTATATTATAGCATAGAAAATATATCTTTAGTTAAAGGTGATGTTAAAATTTTGTCTTTTTACCTTTTCTTGTATTTTTCTATCTATTGTACTTATAATCTCGTCTGTTTATATTATATTTAATTTAAAACTTTTGGCAAGAAAAAAACACCTTGTGGTGTTTATAAAGTAGGAGATACTCCTGGACCTATTGGTAATCCTGTAATGTACCATCCTACTACTATTAAAATCCATGCAACAAATATTATTAAAAAATATGGTGTAATTAATTGTAATGATTTTCTTATTGTGTATGGTTTTTGTTTATTTAAGTTATAGATATTTAGATAACCTATAAAAATTACAAATGAAGCTAATATAGGAGTAAATCCATTAGTCATAGAATTTCCTACTCTCATTACTACTTGAGCAAATTGAGGAGAAATGTTTGCTTGCATAAACATTGGTACTACAATTGGAGAAAATACCATCCATTTTGTTGTAGGACTTGTTAAGAATAAATTGGCTATAGCTATAATTATTAATGTTACAACTATTAGTGGAATACCAGTAAATTCTAGATGTTCTAATAAATTTGCTAGCCAAGCAGTTATAATTAAACCAATATTAGATTCTTTAAATACAGCAATAAATTGTGATACTACAAAGATTAAAACAAAGATGTTTGCTGTTTTACTAAATTTATTTCCAACTTCTTCTAGAAGTTTTTTATCATTTTTAATTGTTCTTGCTCCAAAACCATAGGCAAGACCAACTACTATTAAGATAATTGTAACTAAGCAAGTGAACCCAGATTGGAAATATGAATTATCTCCGAATACTTGATTTAGATAAGTTTTTTCATTCATATCTAATAACATACCGGAATATGGAAGACCTGGTATTAAGGCATAAATAAATAATATTAAGACTACGATAAATGCGATGAAAGAAAAGCGTAATCCTCTTTTTTCATATCTTTCGCGTTCAATTCTTTTTTGTTCTTCTTCTTCTAAATTAATAACTCTGTATTGTTCTGTCTTAGCAAATTCATCTTCTTTTTTATATTTTCCAATCTTTGGAGCTATTATTTTTTCTATAATAAATGTTCCAATAATAGAAATAATAACAGAGGTTGCTATTATAAAGAACAAGTTAGATGTTAAAGATATATGCATATTTTCGTCAATTAACCATGCTGCTGTTCTGGTATAATCCATTAATGCTACTTCCATAGATCCCACAAATATTGTTACACCATATCCAAAAGCAACACCACAAAATGCTGTAACAATACCTAAGATTGGATTTCTTCCATTAATAAAGTAAATTAAGGCAGCTAAGGGAATTAATATAGCATATCCAACTTCGTTAATTAAAGAGGATATTGTTGCTATAAAAAGGATTATAAAAGTAAATATCTCTTTTGGCATATTTTTAAAACATCTTTTTGATAGTGCTTCAATAAATCCTGTTGCCTCTGCTATTGTAATTCCAATTAATGCTAATAATAATGTTCCTAGTGGTGAAAAACTGATAAAGTTAGTTGTTGCGCCACCTATCAAAAATTTCATTCCATCAAAACTTAATAGATTTTTTACAGCTACTAAGGTTGGTTCTAGTTCATTGGTATTTAAATTAATTGTATTATATGTGGCTTGCATTTGAAATGCTGATAAGATACCACTTAATATCATTACTAAAAAAGTTAAAAATAGAAATACCGTTATTGGATGAAAATAAAATTTCTTAAGTTTTAATTTTCTTTTTTCTTTCATATTTTTATCCTTCCTCAGAAATTATTTTTTTTAATTTCTTATTAAATTCTATTCTTGGTATTAGTACTGTTCTACCACAATTTAGACATTTAATTTTTATATCTGCTCCTACTCTGGTTATTTCCCATTCATTTGCGCCACAAGGGTGCTGTTTTTTCATAATTACCTTAGTTCCTATTGTGTATGTATTATTTTCCATGCGTCACCTCTATCTGTTGACAAGTTACATTGATATTTCTCTCATCTAAACGTTTTTTAAATTCACTTCTTAAAAACCTTTGCGCTCCATAGTGTTGCATTGATTTTGTTTCTACAGCTATGCGATATTTCATGTTTGATTCTTCAAAATCATCAAGTCCCCAGATTTCTATATCTCCGGTAGCGTTTGGTACTTTTCCATTTAGTTCTTTACGAATTTCTTCTAAAGCGGTTGCTACTTTATCAGGATCTTCATCATATGAAACACCCACATCGATTATAGCTAAATAATTATTAAGACTATAGTTTATTACGTTATCTAATTTATGATTAGCGATAATTTTGACAGCTCCACGATAATCTTTGATTCTTGTTGTACGTAGACCTAAAAAGACAACTTCTCCCATGAAACCATCGTATTCTATGGTATCACCTACATCAAATTGGTTCTCTGTGATAATAGAAACACCCGCAATTATATCTTTAGCCATATCTTGAAATGCCAAACCTAATAATGCTGTTGTTATTCCTAGTCCAGCAACGATTGATTTAACATTTACACCAAAATTAGCTAAAATAGCTAAAGTAACTACTACAACAATTGTATATTTTGTTATATTTATTAAAACAATTCTCATAGTATCTGCTCTTTGACGATGGTTTTTTTTCATCTTTTTTGTTTTTGGAGCTAACTTATTTATTAGTTTTTTTAAGAGATAATAGACAACAAAGCCAATAGCTACATAAACTATTGGGAAAATAATTTGTTTTAATTCTAATGTAATGGCATCAAATAACTTCATTTAAACTACCCCCTTGTTTCTAAGTTCATTATTTCTAGGAGTCTATTTAAATCATTTCCATTAACAAAGCTAATTTCTATTTTATTTGATTTAATTTTTACTTTTGTTCCAAGTTTATCACATAACTCTTCTTCTAAGTATTGATATTCATTTGCTTTTGGAGTATGTTTTTGAATTTTATGAGTTCTTTCATATTTTTCACTTGACTGTGTTAAATTTTCTAATTCTCTTACACTCATACCATCTGCTATAATTTTTTCTGCTAATTCTTCTTGCTGACTTACGTTTTCTAATTTACTTAGAACACGCGCATGACCCATTGTCATTTGTTTATTACTAATCATTGTCTGAATGTTTTCAGGTAATGTTTGTAATCCTATCATATTAGTTATATAACTTCTACTTTTACCTAGTTTTTTAGCTAATTCTTCTTGAGTAATTTGTAGTGTTTCTAATAACTTTTTATAAGCTCGTGATTCTTCCATAGGATTAAGGTTTTCTCTTTGAAGATTTTCAAGTAATGCTATTTCCATCATTTCTTCATCGGTAAAATCTCTAACAATTGCAGGTATTTCTTCTAATCCAGCCATTTGTGAAGCTTTTACTCTTCTTTCCCCTGCAATTATTTCATATCCTTTAATACTTTTTTTGATAATAATAGGTTGAAAAACACCATGTTCTTTGATAGATGCTGCTAATTCTTTTAATGCTTCTTCATCAAAAACTTGTCTAGGCTGATAAGGATTGCTTCTTAATTCACTAATTTTAACGTTAATAATTGCTTCCTTTGGTGTTTCTGTTAATATTTTTTCTTCCATTTTGTCATAAGCAATTGGTTCATTATAAAATAATTCTTCTAATCCTCTACCTAAAGCTCTTCTTTTATTATTTTCCATTTCTTTCAATCACTTCCTTTGCTAGATTTAGGTATGCTTCACTTCCACGACTCTTTGGATCATACGCAATGATTGGTTCTCCGTGTGATGGAGCTTCTGTCAATCGAACTAACCTTGGAATAATCGTATTATAAACTTTTTCTTTAAAGAATTTTCTAATATCTTCTACTACTTCAAATCCTAAATTTGTTCTAGAATCAAGCATTGTTAGAAGTACTCCTTCAATATCTAGGGTTGGATTTAAACTTTTTTGAGCTAACATAATAGTCTTTAATAATTGAGTAATTCCTTCTAGAGCAAAAAATTCACATTGTACAGGAATAATTACGGAATTTGATGCAGTTAAAGCATTTGTTGTAATAATTCCTAAAGATGGAGGACAATCAATAATAATATAATCAAAACTATCTTTTATATCCATTAAATGTATTTTTAATTGTTCTCCTTTTAAAAACCCAGATTCTTGTTTGCTTTTTTCTACTAATTCTATATCTAGTCCTGCTAAATTAATTGTAGCTGGTAAAACATATAGATTTTTATATTTAGTTTTAATCATTGCTTCTGAAATTTTACACTCACCAATAAGAACATCGTAAACACTTCTTTCAATGTCCCCTTTGTTTATTCCTACTCCTGTTGTAGTATTTCCTTGTGGATCTAAATCTATTAATAAAACTTTTTTACCTAGTACTGCTAGAGATGCAGAAAGATTGATACTAGTTGTTGTCTTACCTACTCCACCTTTTTGATTTACTAAAGATATCACCTTTCCCATGTTATCACCTGTTTCCATTTTTACTAATATATTGTATCAAATATAAAGCGTTTTTAAAATGCTTTTGTAAAAAAAAGTAGATTTTTATCTACTTTATTACTGTTCTGCTGTCTTATCTAATTTTATGATAATTTGATATGATTTAGAGAAATTCATTTCATCAATGTCAGCAGCCACTCCATGTTTTCTTAATTCCTCGACTAAATTTCTAATCATATCAATTGATTTTTGAATGTTGAATTGCTCATTTTTCTTTAACTTACTTATTTGAATTGTATTTTCCTGTTCTTCTGTTGAAGAAAAATAGTCATTCTTTGATTCTTCTTCCGATGTTTTTTTCAATTTTGGTGTATCTTCTTCTTTTAAGTTGTTGTTATTAAGTAAGTTTTGTTTTTGATTTATTTTTTCTATTTCATTGATAGAAACGCCTTTTGTATTTGACGTTTGAACTGAATCTGGTAAATTTATTGGTACTAAACTTGGAGTTTGAAAATAATCTTCATTTGATTTATTATTTAGATTATTAGCATCTTCTTTTACAATTGCTTCAGCTGGGGTAATATATTTAAAATCTTTATTGTTTGTGGTTGGAATAGATGTTATATGTAAAAGACTATCTAAATCTCCTGATGGTGATGGGGCCTTTGGTGCATTTATATCTACGGCGTTAGCTTTTATATCTGATATATTTGGTATTGTTCCTCCACTATTTGGATTTGTTCCACCAATTATAGGTGTTTCATCATCGTCATCGTCATCATCATTTATTTCTCCATAATTAATAAATCTTGGAACATCTGATTGTGAACCGTCTGGTGGAGCAATTTTTATTTTTCCTATTTCTTCTTGTTGCTCTGGTAATTTGGCAGTTGGAGATAGAGGACTATTATTTACAAAATTAATTGAATTAATTGATTGTTCGTTATTATTCATAGTTACTCCTTTCTCTTCTTGTTGTTTTGGTTCTAGATTTTTTATTTCATTTTCTAATTGCCTAACAGTCATTTTATTAGCAATTACTTTGTTCAACATTTCGGTTTGTTTCTTTGTATCAGAAATGTTTAATAAAGTTCTAGCATGACGCTCTGATATTTTTTCTTTTAAAAGTGCTTCTTGGACTTCGTCTGATAATCCTAAAAGTCTAATTTTATTAGCAACAGCAGATTGACTTTTACCCATTGTTTTTGCTAATTCTTCTTGAGTCATTTGATCAATTTCTAGTATTTTTTGATATGTTCTAGCTTCCTCTATAGGATTTAAATTTCTTCTTTGCAAATTTTCAAGTAAAGCAACCTTAGAACTTTCTTTATCATCTAAGTTTCTAATTATAGCAGGTATTTTTGTTAATCCTGCCATAGCAGAGGCTTTATATCTTCTCTCTCCTGCTATTATTTCATATTTTCCATTTACGTTTCGAACTACAATTGGTTGGATAACACCATGCTCTTTTATAGAAATAGCAAGTTCTTTTAAGGCTCTTTCATCAAATACTTCTCTTGGCTGAAACCTATTTGGTATGATGTCATCTAAATATAGATATACAATTTCTTCTTTTGTATCTCCTTGCATGGCCATCCCTCTCTTTATTCTTTAAAGTTTCCCTATGTTATCATTATAGACTATTTTGGTTTTTCTTTCAATAAAAAAAAGAAAAAGGCTAATTCCTTTTTCCTATTATAACTAAACTCCTATGACTATTTTCTTTTGGTAAGAAAAATTTATTAATTTTTATTATCTTGTACTTTTTATTTATTTTATTTTCAACATCAGGTGATAACTCTTCTGCAATGTTTCCTTTCATAGCTACTAAATATCCATTTGCTTTTACTAAATGCATTGTGTAATTTAAAAGTTTTTCTATATTAGCAACGGCACGGGCTGTTACAATATCATATTTTTCATGTAAATCTTCTGCTCTAGTATGAATTGCTGTTATATTTTCTAATTGTAATTCTTTTATTACTTCATTTAAGTATTTTACTCTTTTTAATAAAGAGTCTACTAAAGTTATTTTTAAATTTGGATAAAATATTTTTAGCACTATTCCTGGAAATCCAGCTCCTGTTCCAACATCACATAAAGTATTTATTTTATTCAAATCAATTTCTTTTACAATGGTTAAACTATCATAGAAGTGTTTTAAGTATACTTCATCTTTTTCTATAATTCTTGTTAAGTTTATTTTTTTGTTCCATTCTACAAGTAAATTATAAAACTTTTCTAGTTGATTTAATTGTTTTGTTGTAGCTTCTATTCCTAATTCTTTTATTGCAATTACAAATTCTTGTTCAGTCATTTACTCTGTCTCCTTAAATAAACCATCAAAATAGAAATGTCGGCTGGATTTACTCCACTTATTCTTGATGCTTGTCCAATGGTTGTAGGTCTAATTTCACTTAGTTTTTGTCTTGCTTCGCTAGCTAAATTAGGTACAGTTTCATAATCTATTGCTTCAGGAATTTTCTTTTCTTCTAAGTCTAACATTTTTTGTGCTTCCTTGTTAGCTTTCTTTATATATCCTTCGTATTTTGTATTAATTTCTACTTGTTCTTTTTCTTCTTTAGTGTAGTTTAATTCAACGAAATGTTCTATATTTTCTAAACTTATTTCTGGTCTTTTTAAAAACTCATAAAGTGATATACCATCTTTTAGTGCTGGTGATGGAATACTTTCAATATACTCATTTATTTCTTTCTTAGGTGTTATTCTTGTTTCTTTTAAAATATTAGTAATTTCTTTAATATGTTCTTTTTTAACTTGAAACTCTTTATATCTTTTTTCATCAATTAAACCTACTTTATAACCATAATCTCTTAATCTTAAATCGGCATTATCATTTCTTAAAAGTAATCTATATTCAGAACGTGATGTTAATAATCGATATGGGTCTTTTACACCTTTTGTTACTAAATCATCAATTAAAACACCAATATATGATTCATTTCTTTTTAATATTAGAGGTTCTTTTCCTTCTAATTTTAAAGAGGCATTTATACCAGCTATTAATCCTTGACCAGCTGCTTCTTCATAACCACTTGTACCATTTATTTGACCAGCGGTATATAAATTTTCAATAAGTTTGGTTTCTAGTGATTGTTTTAATTGTTTAGAGTCTATAGCATCATATTCTATGGCATATCCATATTTTAATATTTTGGCATGTTCTAAACCTGGCAGACTGTGAACCATTAAATCTTGTACTTCATATGGCATACTTGTAGAAAATCCTTGGACATAGATATCGTCGTAATATAAACTTTCTGGTTCTAGAAATAATTGATGTCTTTCTTTATCACTAAATCTTACGACTTTATCTTCTATTGAAGGACAATATCTTGGACCTACTCCTTCTACATATCCTCCATACATGCTTGATTCATTTAAATGTTCTTTTATTATTTCATGTGTTTTTGGTGTAGTATAAATTAAATAGCAAGATATTTGGTCTTCTGGTTGACGATATATAATATTGTCATAAGAAAAAGTTCTTGGTATATCATCTCCTTTTTCTTCTTGAGTTTTACTATAATCAATTGAGTTTTTATCTATTCTCTGAGGTGTTCCTGTTTTTAAACGCTTAATAGTAAAACCTAAATTTCTTAAGCTATCACTTAAAAATTTAGATTCTTTTTCACCATGTGGTCCACTTGGTGTTTTGTTTGATCCATTTAAAATTACAGCTTTTAGATAAGTTCCTGTAGTTAAAATTACAACTTTAGAATTTATTTTGATTCCATCTTCTAACTCTACTCCGTAAACTTTTTTATCTTTTACTAGTAATTGTTCTACCATACCTTCTTTTATTTCAAGATTTTTAGTAGACTTTAGAGTTTTTATCATTTCTTTTGGATATGTTACTTTATCAGCTTGAAAACGTAATGCTTGTACCGCAGGACCCTTCTTAGTATTTAGCATTTTAGTTTGAATTGCACCTTTGTCGGCATTTCTTCCCATTTCTCCACCTAGAGCATCTATTTCTCTTACAACTATACCTTTAGCAGGTCCACCTATTGATGGATTACATGGCATATCTGCAATATTATTTATATTTGATGTAATAAGTAGTGTTTTATGCCCTTTACGTGCTGAAGCTAAGGATGCTTCACATCCGGCATGACCGCCACCTACAACTATAATTTCATATTCCATTTTACCCCTACTTTCCTACACAGAAATTTGCAAATAAATGATCAATTATTTCTTCACTATATGTTTCACCAATAATTTCTCCAAGCAAATCAAATGTTTCTTTTAAATCTATTTCAACCATATCAATTGGTAAATTATTTGTAATACCTTGTTCTGCCTCTTCTAAACTTTCATAAGCTTGTTTGGCTAGTGATATTTGTCTTGCATTTGTTAAGTAATTATAATCTTTAGTTTTTAATTTTTCTAATTGGAATAGTTCAACAATTTTTTCTTTTAACTCTTTTATTCCTTCTACGGTATTAGCGTTTGTTCTAACTATATTCTTTAATTTAGATGATTCTAATTTTAATTTATCTTCTAAATCTGTTTTGTTTATTACTATTATTCTGTTCTTATCTTTAGTTTTTTCTAATAGCTCTTCATCTTCTGATGTTAATTTTTCATTATTATTTAAAACAACTATTACTAAATCCGCTTCATCTATCATTGAAAGACTTTTTTCAACACCTATTTTTTCGACAACATCTTCTGTTTTTCTAATTCCTGCTGTATCAATAATATTTAATAAAATACCATCAAGATAGATTTCTCCTTCTACAATATCTCGTGTTGTTCCTGCTATATCCGTTACAATAGCTTTTTCTTGTTGCAATAGTTGATTCAAAATACTACTTTTTCCAACATTTGGTCTACCTATAATTACTGTTTTAATGCCTTCTTTAATTAATGTCATGTTTTTAGATTCTTTTATTACTGCTTCTAAGTCTTTTTTCATTGACTTGATAGCAGTTTTTATATTTTCAATTGTAACTACTTCAATATCATGATATTCTGGATAATCAATATTAACTTCTATACTTGCTAAAAGTTGTTTTAATTTTTCCCTAAATTTTTTTATCATATTTGAAGTTGAACCACTTAATTGAGACAAAGCTAATTTGTTAGCTTCTTCACTCTTACTATCAATAATATCCATAACAGCTTCACTTTTAACTAAATCTATTCTGCCATTTAAAAAAGCTCTTTTGGTAAATTCTCCTGGTTCAGCAAGTCTTGCACCATTATTTAACATTGTTTCTAATATTCTTTTTGTTGATATTATTCCTCCGTGACAATTTATTTCTACTACATCTTCTGTTGTATACGTTTTAGGAGCTTTCATAATAGATACTAAGACTTCATCTATAATCTCTTTTTTATCATATATGTGACCATAGTTAATTGTATGACTTTCCACTTTGGTTAAATCTTTGCCTTTAAAACATTTATTTACAATATCTATTGCTTCATTTCCACTTAATCTAACAATAGATATTGCACCTACTCCTAATGCTGTTGATATAGCAACAATAGTATCGTTCATGGTATCACTCCCTTTTTCTTCGTATATTATAGCACATTATTTTATATTTAGGTAAAAGAAAAAGAAGATTTATTCATCTTCCTTTGGCTTGATTACAACATGACGATTTGGTTCTTCGCCTTCACTTTCAGTATATACCTTTTTATTGTTTGTTAAAGCATTGTGAATAATTCTTCTTTCATATGAATTCATTGAATCTAATTTTGCTTCTATTTTTGTAGAGGCAACTTCTCTAGCAGTTTGTTTTGCTAAACGAACTAGAGCACGTTCATGTTTTTCTTTATAATCATTAATATCAATTAGAAATTTATAACTTTCCCCTACTTCTTTCTTTATATATTGTCCAACGACAATTGATAAAGCATGAAGATTTTTACCATTTTTTCCAATTAATAATGCATCATTATCTGAGTAAATGGTATATGTTGGTACTTGATCATGCATTTTTACTTCGATATTTGCATTAAATCCTAAATCTTTTAATAACTTTGCTAAATAGTTTTTTATTTCAGTAGCTATATTTCTTTTTTCAATTACTTCTATTTCTACTTTTTTACTTTTAAATAAGCCACCTTTTTGTACTTCTGTTTCTCTTATAATTAAGTTCTCAGCTAATTCTTGTAATTCTGCTTGAGCAATATCAATTGCCTCTTCTTTTGTTTTTCCTGTAAATTTATGCTTTTCCATGTTTTTCAGCACTCCTTTTTACTACAACATTTTGGATGATTGTTAATATATTAGAAATAACCCAGTAAATACCTAATGCAGATGGCATAAATAAGGCGGTAATTATAATAATAACACTCATCATAATTGGCATCATTTTCATGCTTGGATCCAAATTAGCATTTGATAAATTCATTCTAAATGTATAGAATGTTGTCCCTGCTATTAATAACATTAAAATGATATAACCAATAAATGTAGACGTTGTTGCTCCTACTACAGGAGTTGTTCCTAATTGCATTCCTAAGAAACTGTCTTCAAATATTGCAGGTGTTCTTTGTACTGCTTCAAAAAAAGCTATTAATAATGGTAACTGAATCATGGCAAATAAACATCCTGCCATTGGACTTATGTTGTACTTTTTATAAACCATCATCAATTCTTGACTTTGACGCATCATAGATTCTTGGTCTTGTTTATCTTTATATTTTTTAGTGATTTTTTCTATTTCTGGTTGTGCTTTTTTCATGTTTTCTGATTGTAAAGCGGTCTTCTGTGTTAATGGTAAGGTTATTAATCTAATAACAATTGTAATAATTATTAAAGATACAGCGTAATTACCTACAAGACTTCCTAACCATAATAGCACAAAAGCTAAAGGTTTTACAAATATGCTAGTCCATAGACCTTCATATTTTCCTGAAGTTGGAGTAAATTCATCACAAGTTGGTAGTTTTTCTATTTTCACTCCATTTTCTTTATATAATTTTCTGTTTTCTTTATCTGTTGGTTGACAGATAATATTTTCTGTTAAATTTTGTCCTGTCGTTTCATTTGTTACAGGCTTTTTATTTTCATCTACTAATGTTGTTGTACACCCTGTTGTGATGATAGCTAACAACAAGACAATTATTATTTTTAGTTTGTTATTTTTTTTCATTTGCTTTCCTTCCTATTAATTAGAAGGGATTTTAATTTTTCATTTAGTTTACTATATTCTAAATTTTTGCCCTTCTCTCTTAATATTATAATATAGTCTTTCTTATTTATATAGTCTTTTTCTAAATTATCTATGATAGATCTAATTTGTCTTTTCTTTTTATTTCTAAATACTGCATTTCCTAATTTTTTTCCAACGGAAATACCATATCTTGAATATTTTTCTTTATTGTCAGCATAATAAACAATAAATATATCATTTATTAGTCTTTTCTTTGTTTTTATAATCCTATCAAAATCATATTGATGTTTTACTACAAATTGTTTTTTCATCTTTTCACCTCTTTATAAGTAAAAAACCACTGTTTTAGCAGCGGTAAATTATTTACAAAGGCTTTTACGTCCTTTGCGACGACGACGATTTAAAATATTAGTTTTTTTACGTGCAAAAAATCCTAATTTTTTTGATTTTTTACGATTATTTGGTTGATATGTTCTTTTCATCTTCTCTCCACCTCCAGACATAAATCTACATTATTATAATAATAACAATGGGTTTTTGTCAATCTTTCCTGTTGATTTTTCTTGGTTTTTCGATATTAACAGTTTCCACAGATATGTTAATTACTTTTTTTAACATGTTTAATATAAATTTGTGGAAAATGTGGAAAAGTATTTTTTTTATTTATTTTATAAAGTATTTGTCTGTGGAATAGATTGTTAATTACTTGTGATTTGTTTTTTTTTCTATTTTTCTATTTTCTTTTTCAACATTTTGAGCTAAACTATTGGTATAATTTTTACTTTTTGGTGGGGAGATGGTCGAATGAATACGGAACTTTTGTGGTCTAAATTTCTAACAGAAGTTAAAGATGATTTGACTTCTCTTTCTTTTGATACTTGGTTTAAGGATACTAAATTATATGAATTGGATGATGGAAAAGCTTTTATTATTGTTCCAATGCCGATTCATAAAAAACATTTAGCAGATAACTATTCAGACTTAATTCTTTCTCATCTAAATGATATAACTGGAACAAATTTTGAATTAGTCTTTTTATTAAAAGAAGAAGCTGAAAAAAGAGAGAAAGAAAAAAAGAAAATAAAGAGTGAAAAACA
Organism: uncultured Bacilli bacterium; assembly: GCA_944332465.1. Lineage (GTDB taxonomy): Bacteria > Bacillota_I > Bacilli_A > RF39 > UBA660 > Faecimonas. Next base: position 18,668 of record CALVJZ010000015.1, read on the forward strand.
AGATAATATTGTTGATATTTCTATACCTAATGAAAGTTTCGAAGATGTTGGTGTTCCTCATAATCATTATCAATCTAATTTAAAAAGTGAATATACTTTTGATAATTTTATTGTTGGTAATAGTAATAAATTTGCTCATGCTGCTGCTTTATCCGTTGCGGAAAATCCTGGTAATATGTACAATCCATTATTTATTTATGGTAATAGTGGATTAGGTAAAACTCACTTAATGCATGCTATTGGTAATTATATTACTAAGAATAGTAATAGGAGAGTTCTATATGTTACTTCGGATCAATTTATTCAGGATTTTATTGGAATAAATAAAAAGGATGAAAAAGGGACTAATTTTAATTATATTGATTTCTTTAAAAATAAGTATAGAAATATTGATGTGTTAATTATTGATGATATTCAATTTTTAGGTGGTGCTACACAAACACAACAAGAATTTTTTCATACATTTAATTCTTTATATGATGATAGTAA
>CALVJZ010000016.1 GCA_944332465.1 uncultured Bacilli bacterium
GGGGGTAATGCCTATGCAGGAGCATTATCACAAGGATATTCTACACCACAAGCAATTATGTATGGAGTTCTAACTGGTTCAACAGAAGCTGTAACTCAAAAACTACTAGGAGGATTACCAGGATTAAATGATGTGGCAATAACAGGAGTAAAAACTTATCTTCAAGCATCAGCACGAGAAGGATTCCAAGAAGGAGTTCAATCAGTTATGGATAGTTACTTTAGATCGGTTTTATTTGGAGAAGAAATTGATTTGGATCAACTAATAGATGAAGTAGGAACATCAGCAGTCTACGGAGCCATAACTGCTGGTATCTTTAATAGCCCTAATTTAACTATAAACTGTACAAATAAATCCCTTCAAAAATTAAAAGGAGTTGATGGATTTGATCAAACAGCTCTAGGAACAGGATTAGGTTTAACAGCCGTAGAAATAGATAACTTAGTCAATAATCAAAAAACAGACCATGTTTCCCCAACGACAAGCGAACAACGTCAGGAAATTTATGTTCCGCCTGGGGTTTTGGAAGCTCCAAGAGATTATGAAATTTATGACATAAGTTCATTAAGAGAAAATATTATAAAAAATAGAAGTGCTGCAGATGCAGCAAAGAGATTTGTTGAAAATCAAATGAATACATCTCTTAGGTATGGTGCCGCAGATGCAGCAAACAGATTTGTTGAAAACCAAAGGAATACATCTCTTAGGTATGGTGCCGCAGATGCAGCAAACAGATTTGTTCCAAATCAAATGAGTACACCTCTTAATTATAATACACCAGCAGAAGTAACTACAGATAATCAAGCTGTAAATAGAACCGAACAAAAGCGTGTTAATCCAATGGTAGATGGATATGAGCAAAATTATTTTGATGTACTTGCTTACATGATTAATGAAAGTTCTGATCAAGAAGGAGCTGCTAGAAATGTTCGACAGTTGCAACATCAAGGATTTCCTTCAATGGGGGTTATACATTATGAATATATTCCTGATAATACAGAAACTTCCATATATATAAATTATGATGTAATAGAATCTGTATATGGAGATGTTGTCCAAAAAACTATGGAAACACAAAAAGAATATCCTTTTGTTTTATATGGTAGAAGAAATGGTGAAAAAATTGAAATCACTAAAGGTTATGTTGGTGAAGCAGGAGAAAATGCGGCTGTAGATTATACAAGCGCAATCAAAGATATTAAAACAGTTTTAAGAAATCAATCACCTGAAAATCAAAATATTAATGTTGTAATACTTGGACATACACATCCTACAAGGCAAAATATGAACAGAGGTTTTTCAGTTGGTGATTTAAGTGGCTATGTAACTTGGAATGATAGTAATAGTTTAATACCAAAAATGAAAGAAATGAGTGGTAGAACTGTTGAAGGATTTGCTAGTGTCTTAGCTGTTCCGGTAACAAGTTCTGTTGAACCAAAAATAGATTACAACTTTATAAAAGTAACACCTGAAAAGATAGAAAAGTACACTAATGTATATGATGCAAGCAATAATTCGAGATTGCCAGCATATCGCTTACCAAGTATTTAACAAATATATTTATTTATAATATATTAGTTATTAAATATAAGAAAAAGAATATAAACATAAAATATCTAAAAGGAGAGATAGATATTTTATGAAAAAACTACCAAGTTTATATAAAAATCCCAATATAAAAACAAAAGATAATAATAAAAAACTAGATTATATAAAAATAGATAAACAACAAGAAATAGAAAAAACTATAAATAGTTTATTTAATACTTTAGGATATGTTTTTAATATTCCACTTGAAATAAAAACTATAAATAAGGTATATAATACTTATTTAGTATCACAAACAGAAAAAACAATTACTACTATAGATAATGAAATAATTAATAAACAGGATATTATAGATATTAAACGCACATAAAAAAGTCCAATACTTAGGACTTTTTTTGTTAACATAAATCGATAAATGTATCTGGAAGGCAACGAAGAGCTCCAACACAATCTAAGTTGATAGTAAAGAACTCAGATGTACCTAAATAACGATTTGTAGTAGTATCCAAGTATAAAATTCTACATGTACAACAACAATCATCTATAGCTTCAATTCTAAACACATCAGAAGTAGAAGTTTGATTATTTACAGTATAAGAAAAGCTCCAAGGATTTCCAGTACAGCAATTGTATAACATAATAGGTCTTGTGTTATAACAAATAGTATTGCAAATAGGACCTAAATAAGGTTTATCACAACCACTATAGCTTTCATTATCATAGTCTTGTCTTTGCAACAATAATATCTTTTTTAATATATCTGCTAAACAACCACAATCTTTTTTGTTAGACTCTACACAACTCATTTCATCTCCTCCTTTCTATATACAAGCAATAGAAGTATCAGGAAAAGAGCGTATAACACAAAAATCTTTAGGACAAACTATAACGAAAATAGAAGTAGAAGAAAAACTATTATTACTTTCCTCTAGTGCTCTTAACTTTACTGTATCGGAAATTATTTTTTCTACTCTAAATACAGTGTAATTATTATATTTAAAAATACTACCATCTTTCTTATATAAAGAAATAGGGCGAGTATTACAAATTTTATTACAATTTAGAAAAGTTAAAGGAAAGCAAGTACTAAGTGATTTTTTTTGAATTAAATTAATAACTTTAAGAAAATTCATTATACAAAAATTATACTTCGTACAACCACCTCTTATTGATACCTAATATAAAATATTCTAAAAAAATTAAATAGTGTTTATATATACCTATAAAATATTATGTAAACAAATATAAAAAGATGTTAAAAAATTGTAAACCTTCCTTGACTATAAAGTATAAAATTTCTTATAATTAATTTATAAGAATATAAAGGGTAGAAATATTCTTAATAATTTAGGAGGTGAACATATGGCAATTGTTCATGTAGAAGAATCAGCATTAAATGATTTAAAAAATGCATTAACAAACGCTGGAGAATCTTACAAATCAAATTTAGTAAGATTAACAAATTTAATCGCAGAAATCACTAGTGGAGATATTCAAGGAGATTTAGCAGTAGATTTAAAGACAAAGTTTGAAGCTAAAGAAGCAACTTTAAAAGGTTTAGCAAATACTATTGATGAAGCTGCTGAATATGCTGGAGTACAAACTACTAAGTTTGGTGATATGATTACTGAAACAAAAGCAGGAATGCATTAATTTTATAATTTAATAAAGGAAGGTGAAAAAGTATATGAATATTACTATTAATCCAGGTGCAGCTACAGATGATGCTGCTCAAATCGATTCTATCGTTAGTCAAATGGAACAAGATATGCAAACACTAGATGCTGCTATCAAAAGAACAATTCCAGATGGAATTCAAACTTCTTGGTCTGATACAGTAAGAGGTAACTGGGAAAGTTATTATACAGCAGATGTTCCTCAAGCTATGGCAGATATGAAATTATCAGCTACTAACTTACGTTTAGCTGTAGATCAAGCTTTAGCATACGATCAAGAAAGATAATTACATTGCGTTATACGCAATGTATAGTAAGTGGAGAAAACACTTTCTCCATTTACTATGCATTGTAAAGAGGGAGAGTGAAAAGATGGTAGAACCACGGACATATATTGGATATGACAAAGATAATAAAGAAATCACAAGACAAACAGCAACAGATGCTAATACATATATCAATCCAGAAGAAGTTCAAGCAAAAATTGATGCACTTGATGAAGTGGCAGATGGAGAAATTGCAAATATTGTTTCTAATATGCAAAGTATCACCGCCGATGAAAAAGACGCAGTGATTATTCAAGGAACAAATATGGATACAATTTTATCTGACACACAAAATGCTGTAAATGGTATTAAAGGGTCATTTGGGGCTTCTCTAGGCGAGGTATATACAGCTTCTGTTCAAGCACATGATGAAATTCAAAATCAATTAAACGAAAGTGCGAAAGGTGCTGTGCAATCTACGTCTGGTGTTGTAACGGTATCAGGATAGTAGAAAGGGGATTGTAAAAATGAGTTTTTTAGATGGAGTATATGAATTTTTTACTGGGCGAGATCCAAAAGCAGCGGATGTATATGCAGATTTTGACAGAGTTGCAGATTTAACAGATAGAATTAGTAAAATATCTAAAAATGATGTAGACGATGCTAAAATGGCTATTCAAGAAGCCGTTAGAGCAATAAATAATGTTAATGGTTTTCAGCAATATGTTGGAACAATACCTGAAACACAATTTGACTCTACCCTAGATACAGTCGCAACAGCAATTAGTGAAGTGGGTAAGGCAGTTACTAAAGCAGCTGATGATATCAAAGCATATGAAGAATCTTCTTGGTTGGAAAAAGCTGGTTCAACGATTACCATGGCTTTTGCTAAAGTAGGTGAAGGAGCATTATCAGTATTGGAAGACATTGGTGATGGTGTTGTCTCACTTGGAGGTTGGGTTGCTGGCGGACTTGGCTTTGAAGATGCCGCCAATGCGGCCGCAGATTTTGTAGAAAAAGATTGGTCACACGATGCATTCAATTTCTATTATGAAAGTGATTTTGCAAAAGCAAGTGCATTCACTGAAGATAGTGCAATTGCTGGAGCATTTGAAATTGCAGGATCAACAGCTGGATACTTAGCATTAGGAGGAGCTATATCTGGAGCTGCTGGAGTTGCTGCCAATAGTGCCAAAGCAGGTAAAGCCTTAAAAGCAGCTGGAACATTCTTAAGTTCTACAACAAGAGCAAACACCGCAACAGCTTTCTTATCAGGTGTTGGTAGTGGTACTGAAGCAGGATTAAAATCAGGAATGAATTTGGATGAAGCAATAACAAATGGAGGACTTCAACAAGGAGTTGTTCAAGGTGGAGTTGCCTTTGTTGGTGGTAAACTAGGAGAAAGAGCTGCTAAGAAGAATGCAATTGAACAATTTAGTACGACTAAAAAAGGTACTATATCAACTAAAGGAAATCTTAAGGCTGATACTGTAAAATCAAAAATTGATGATATGGGTATTAATGCAACGAAGAAAGAAGCTTTAAAATCATCAATTGATGATATTACAGGAACAACTGGTAAAGTTAGTAGGAAGAATTTACTAAACCTAATGGAAGAACAAAAATTGAATACTTTCCAAGGATATTCAGATGGAATTACAAAAGCAGGTCAAAAGGGTGGAGAAATATTTGCTCATAGCGTTGCGCATCCAGTTGCAACAGCAACTACAGTTGGAACAACATTAGCTACAGGGGCAGGAAACGGATTAAAAGCAGCTGGAAGTGGACTACAAAAAGCAGGTGATGCTGTAACTAATTTACCAACTACATTAAAGAATGCACCTTCAAATATCAAAGCAGCAGCATCAAATGCCAAAACATCAATAAGCACAGCTGCATCAAATGCTAAAGCAACTATTGGTTCAACTGTTAAAGGCGTTGTTCAACATCCTGTCAAAACAGCAGGAAATGTCTTGAAAACTGCAGGAAAAGCTGCAGTAGCAGTACCAAAGGCAGCTCTTAAAAATCCAGCTCAAACTGCAGCAGTACTAAATGCAACTGGAAGAACTCTTGTAAGTGATGCTGGAGATATTGCAGCAGAACAATTTGCAAATGAAGTAACAGTAGATGCACCTGAAACAGTATATCCACAAGAAGCTACTGCATCACAAGAGCAACCTCAAAACAATTCAACTCCAGAACAACCTTCTGATACTTCTGGAGGTACTGATACATCATCAGGAGGCGGAAGTTCATCAGGAAATACTGGTGGAGGAGGATCAAACGGAGGTGGAAGTTCATCTACACAATTTAGACAAGAAACACCATCTTCTTCAACATCTTCAACTTCATCCCCAACTCCATCACCATCAACTAGTACACCAACTGTTTCAACTCCTGAAGTTGAAACACCATCTGACACAACTACAGAAACACCATCTGATACTACAACGGTTGAAGAACCAGATACAAATCCAGGAATGAGTGATGATGTAACAACAGGTGAAGAACCAGTAGAAGAAACTCCACCAGCAGATACATCTGAAGGTGTTGCTGATAATATTGGTAACATTGCCAATAACAGCGGACCATCAAAAGCACCTACTGGAAATACATCAAATGTCTCAGGTTCAATTATAGGTGGCTTCAACAGTAATTCGCAAAATGAACCAGTAGGACCAGATGCAACATTAAGTCCTGAAGATGAAATTACAAATGTTACAGAGGAAGATGCTAGTGGCACACTTGAAGATATAACTGGAACAACTGACATCGATAGAGGTGACTCATTAGATGTTATAAGTATAGATAAAGAATCAGCTACACCTAACATTAAAACAAATAGTGGTGGATCTGCTATCCCTGCAGTTTTAGGAGTAGGTGTTGCCGGAGCAGCTGGAGTTGCTGGAATTCATTATATCCAAAAGAAAAACAAATCAGAAGATGACGGATATTACGAAGATGAGTCAGACGAAACAAATGAAAATCAAGATGAATCATTCCTAAGCAATTACAACGCTCAAAATATAGATACAATTGATGATTATAATGCACAACAAGCGGAGGAAGTACCGAAATATAAAGCAGGTGCAATGAATGAATTATCATTAGATGATGGAGCAGACGTAAATTTTGATGACGGAAATAGTATTGTTGCTCCTCAGAAAGAAGAATTAGAATAAGGAGGAGAATAATATGAACGAAACAAATCAAGTAGAAGAAAAGAAAATACCTGAAAAGTTTTTACCAATAGGTACAGTAGTAATGCTAAAAGGTGGTAAAAGACCAGTTATGGTTTGCTGTTGTTGCATTATGCCGACAGGTGAAGTATATGATAAAGATGGAAAAGTACAAAATGTACCTAAAGTAATTGATTATGGTGGTTGCTTTTATCCAGAAGGAATGATAAAAAGTGACCAGATGTTTGGATTTAATCATGATATGATTGATAAAGTTATTTTCTTAGGATATCAAAGTGATAAACAAAAAGAATATTCTAATAATCTAAAAGAAGGATTAGCAGAATTTCAAAAAAAGCTTGAAGCTGAAAAACAATCTAATGAAAACAAAAATGAAGAGACTTCAGAATAATCTGAAGTCTTTTTATCTTAAAACATTGTCAACTTTATTGACGATATCATTTAAAAAAACTATAATAAATATATAAGAATATAAAGGGTAGAGATATTCTTAAAATTAGGAGGTGAACACATGGATTATTCAGGTGAAACAAATTATGAAAAAGCAAAAATGGAAGCTTTAGCTGAAGATATTAGAAGAGATAAGGCTAGATATGCAGAACTTATAAATTCTTTAGAAAGTAGAATCAATGAAATGCACAATTACTGGGTTGAAGATGCAGCTGCAGAAGCAGTATATCAAAAATTAGCATCTCAATTTCAAACATTTAAATCAAACATGCGTGAAGGAGAAGATACAATGACAATGTTTGAAAACCAAGTTTTACAACAAGTTGATAGATATACAGAAGCAGAACAAGAAACAATGAATGCAATTGATGGATAGGAGGATAGATTATGGCTTTAAATTATGGAGAATTAAATAGAATTAAAGGTGCCATTAACTCAGATTTAGAAGAATTGACAGCTTTATTATCAGAATTTAATACCCTAGTAGATGAAAATGTAAATAATAAAGAAGTTTGGTATGGTACATCTTCTGAATTATTTAATACAAAATGGAATGAGTTTGCAGATACAAAATTCCCTCAATACAAAAATATTTTTAATAAAGAAATAGAAAACGTTGTTGCTGCAATGGCAAACTGGTCAAAAGCAGAAGGAAATTAAAAAATACACTGTATATGCAGTGTATTGTAAAGAAAAATTATCTTTTTCTTTACAATACATTGGATAGTAGGAGGATAATTTATGGCAAATATAGAAGAAATAACAGCAGATACTGACTTGTCTTCACTAATGAATGTGGGAACTGTAAATTCTACATTAGAAGATATAAATATTAATACTTATACTTCTCAAACTGTCGATGTACTAGGTCGTCAAATGAATTCTGGTGGAGCATTAGATGAGTATTCAATAAATATTGGTGGAAAACCTATTCTTTTTGAAAAGGCACAAGAAACAGTCGCTGAACTACAAAGAAACATTGATGATATTGAAACGTATAAAAATAATCTTATTAAATCAGCTGAAGAACATAGAAAAGAAGAATTATCAGTCCTACATAGCAAAGTTGAACAAAAAATTGCCTCCTTAGAATCTGATAAAAGTACCTATGAAAGTGCTTTAAATGGGACAAGTACTACACCAAGTCAATATAAACAATATGAAGCTGAAACCTATGGAAAAACTGCAACCCAATTACAAAATGAGATTGATAACATAAAGGGACAAATAAGAACATACCAAGATAAATTAACCGCTATAGAAAACGATGAATACTATCGTGGTTAGAAAGGAGTAAATATGGCTACAACATCAGTTTTAATAAAACAATTACAAGATGGTCTAGGTTCTGTAGACAGTGTAGTTGAATATCAACCAAACATTGTTGATGATCTAGAACAAGTTGATGACTTATCTGATTTAAGTAAGAAGAATGATAACTGTTTAGATGTTGGAATATCAGGTATTAACAACGTTAAAGATAGTATTATCAAAACATTTGCATCTGTTGCCACTATAAGTGATACTATGAATTCAGCTATTAACTGTTTTACTGAAGCTGAAGGTGGAAATTACTCTGTAAATCAAGATGCATGGAATACTTTCCTTCAAGCTTCTCCTTTATTTACTGATGAAGAAAAAGCATCATTTAAAAATACAGACTTTACTTTTTATAATACTAAAACATCCTTTGTTAATAATATGACTAGAGAAGAACTTCAATTATTAACAGATTCTAAAATGGAAATTGTTGATAAAATGATGGATTCTAATTTGTCTGATTACTATCCATCACTAGAATATCGCAATAGAGCTACATGGTATAATGCTTTAAAAGAAAAATATCTTGAAAGAGGATATTCAGAAGAAGAAGCAAAAGATATGGCTTTGTTAGAAATGGCTGAAAGAGAAATGCAAGAGACAGGAGGAACTATTGTTTCTGGTTTAACATCATCAACAATTACTAATATGAGAGGTCATTTTGAAATAGATAACTTAGATGACTTAATTGCTAAATATGAACAGCAGGGATATACTTCAGAACAAGCTAGAGAACTTGCTAATTTAGAACAAGATTATTATGATGCTGTAGATTTAGTAGAAACATCAAATGATAACTGGTCAGTTGGAACAGACACAAAAGCTTTACAAGAATTAAATGCTACAAAAGCAGAATTTGATGCTGCTAATGCTCAACAATCATCATCTAGTACCACAAACAATACTGGAGGAAGATCATATAGCGGTGGTGGAAGTGCCAATACAAGCAATAGTAACTCAATATCATACAGAACTCAGTCTCCAGCAGCAACACCATCCCCAACTAATCAAACATCTACTGCTACCAAGACTATAACAACACCACAGGTAGAAACTAATAATGTTGTAGATACTCAAGAACCGGTTAATAATACAGTTACTGAAACACAGGGAACAATAAAAGAACCAGTTGTTGAAACACCAACTACAGAAAACAACAACTCTAGTAATTCTCAACCAGTAGTAGAGGATAATACACCTCCTACACAATCAACTACAGGAATTGCTGATAATATCGAACACATAACTACAAATACTAAAGTACCTATCAATCAAACAAATAGTACTCAAAGTGTTGCTGGAAGCATTAACAGTATTGTATCTGGAAATGACTCTATCCCAACCCTTGACCCAGAAACCGAGCCAAGCGTTGGACCTGATGCAACTTTACCGACTTTAGATGCTGAAGAAGTAATAAATCAAGGAGAACTAACAGATGTTACAGAACTACCTAGTACTCTAGATGTAGTATCAATAGATAAAGATATTACTCCAACTACAGAAGTGAAAACATCAGCTGCTCCGATTGCTTTAGGATTAGGAGCAACAGGACTAGCAGCAGCTGCTGGAATAGGAGGACCAAAATTAGTCGAAAATTATAAGAAAAAACACAATTCTTTCTCTTTTATCAATAAAGAAGAAGATGATAGTTTTGATTTTCCTGAAGAAGAAACAGAACAACAAGAAGAAAAACAAACATCACCAGAAAAATTTGATCCTAAAAGTTTATTAGAGGAATATGAATAGAAAAGAGGGAAAAATATGGAACATGAAGTATTACCATTAGGAAGTATAGTTTTATTAAAAGGTGGAAAGAAAAAAGTAATGATTATTGGTTATCGTATGAGAGTCCAAGCAGAACCAGATAAAATTTATGATTATTGTGGCTGTGTTTTCCCAGAAGGAGTTCTTCGCTCTAACATAACTTGTGTATTTAATAAAGATCAAATCGCCCAAATATTCTTCTTTGGCTACAAAAATACCGAATCTAATAATTTTATTACAAGAATTAAAGACCTTAATAAACAAGAAGAAATCACTAAAAATCAAGTACTACATATAGAAACATTAGAATCTGAATAATATATTTCAATTTAATAAAATATATAGTATAATGGAGTAGGTGAATAAATATGAATATAAACATAATACAATATATCTTTATAGCAATTATTTTGTTAATAATCCTTTTAGCAATCTTAAAAGCTACTAAAAAAGATGCTAAAGTAGACTTTAATAAACTAGTAGAACTACTTGGTGGAAAAGATAATATAATAAAAACAGAAATTAATTTATCTCGCTTTAAAGTAACTCTAAAAGATGTAACAAAAGCTAATAAAGAAGGTATCCAAAAGCTAGGTGCTAAAGGTATTGTAGAAATAGATAATCAATTAAAAATTATCTTAGGACCAGAATCAAAACAATTAAAAAAATATATTGATGGACTTAAATAATCATCAATATATTTTTTTTATTAAATATTTTTGAATTCATCAGTGTCTACTTCTACAAGTTGATCAAGGCTAACATGTAATACTTTAGAAATATTCCATAATGTCTGAAAGGAAAAAGACTTTTTTCCTTTTTTTGATTCAATTCTTCTAATAAACTCATGTGAAACACCAATTGCTTCAGCTAACTCTGCTTGTGTCATATTAGCTTTTTTTCGATATTTTTTGATATTTCTCGTAACCTGTTCATAAATATTTTCTTCTACTTCATTCATTGTAATCACCATAAAACCATTATGAAACAAAGAATAAAAATAGTATGTAAACGGATAGGATACATTACAAAATTCGACAAATAATGACCTTTAAAAAGTATAAACTAAAAAAGGGTGATATAATGTCGATTTTTGAATATTTAATTATAAATTTAATATTTCTATTATTTCCTTTTCTTATATATATCATTTATATAAATTATAAAAGATCAACAAAAGAAAAAAACATAGTATTAGATATAACTATAATTTCATCATTATTTTTAATGTTAAGATACACACCTTCTAAAACATCAATAGCCTCCCTTATATTAATGAACTTTCCCTTACTAGTTGCTTTTACTAAGAAAAGAACTATTGTCTCGATAGTATTAATAATAATTACTATTTATAACTATACTAATATTTTAAATATACCTATAATATTTGAAATAATAGAATATAGTATTTATTTTGTTTTATATCTAATTTTGAAAAATAAAGAAAACACCTCTTTTATACTAAATATATTTATATCTATTAAATCATTTTTAACCGCAATATTTTTGACTACAAAATTAAATTCTTCTTTTAATTTACTTCAATTATTATTTACAATATGTTTACTTATTATTACTATGAGTAGTATTTTAATGTTATTAAAAGAAGGCAAGAAAATGTTAGACAAAAACAAAATACTTATCAAAATGGAAAAAGAGAAAAATTTAAAAGTTGCTTTATTTAAATTGACTCATGAAATTAAAAATCCTATTGCTGTATGTAAAGGTTATTTAGAAATGATTGATATAAATAATAAGGATAAATTAAATAAGTATCTACCGATTATAAAGGATGAAATAAATAGAACTTTATTAATAATTAATGATTTTTCTGATTATGGAAAACTTAAAATTGAAAAAGAAGAAGTAGACTTAGTAGTTCTATTAGAAGATGTAAAAAACACCCTCTTATCATTACTTTTGGAAAATAGAGTAGAGTTAAATATTGATGTAAAGGAAGAAGAAATCTATATAGACCTAGACTATGAAAGAATAAAACAAGTCCTAATTAACTTAATAAAAAACTCTCTTGAAGCAAAAGATGAGAGAAGAAAGTTAAAAATTACCATAACTATAGAAAAAATAGCTAAGTATTACAAACTAAAAGTAATAGATACAGGAATGGGAATAACAAAAGATAATTTAAAAAAGATTACTCAGATATTTTATACTACTAAAGAAAATGGTACTGGATTAGGTGTATCGCTTTCGAAAGATATTATTGAAGGTCACGGTGGAAGTATGAAATATTCATCTAAAGTAGGAAAAGGTACAAAAGTAACGCTTTTATTACCAAGAAAAAACTAAAGACAATGCTTTAGTAATAGTAATTTGTAGTATAAACAGGGTATGGTGGATAATAGATTGGTGGATAAATAGGATATGGTGGACGATTAAGTTGATTGTTGTTTGCGATACCATAACCTAAAGCAGTACCAGCAAGACCACCTACTAAAAATGGAGCTAAGAAAAATCTTTCTTCACCAACATCACCATTTACGATTTTATATGTATCATCATAACTTGTAATAGGTACATCATAGGAATTTCTATAAAACATATTAACACTCCTTTATGATAATGTATGAAAACAAGAAGATAATGTGCTAGTATGTGATATAATAAAAATGTAATTGCAAGCTAATATAAAACTTGCTATAATACCAAAAGGAAAGAAGTGAAAGCATGGAAAGACTACAAAAAGTAATTGCCGAAAGTGGACTTACCTCAAGAAGAAAAGCAGAGGAGTTAATTACTTTAGGCAAAGTAAAAGTTAATGGACAAACTGTAACAGAATTAGGAACAAAAGTTTCTAATAAAGATAGAGTTGAAGTAAATGGAAAACCCATTGAAAAAGAACAAAAAGAATATTACATTTTAAATAAACCACGTGGAGTAGTAACAACAACACAAGATGAACATCATAGAAAAACAGTTGTTGATCTAATTCCTACTAAAGCAAGAATCTATCCCGTTGGAAGACTAGATTATGATACAACAGGTGTACTTATTCTAACTAATGATGGCGACTTTGCTAATATTTTAATGCATCCTAGTGATAAAGTAGAAAAAGTATATATGGCAAAATTAAACGGAATAATTAAAGGTGAGGAAATTAATAAATTAAAAGATGGTGTAGAAATAGATGGTCAAATAGTAAAAGCTACTAGAGTTAAATTAAAGAAAGTAAATGAAAAAGCTAATACATGTATGGTTCAAATTACAATTCATGAAGGTAAAAATCATCAAGTAAAGAAAATGTTTGAAGCTGTAGGCTTTTTAGTAGATAAATTAAAAAGAGAAAAAGTAGCTTTCTTTGACTTAAAAGATTTACAGTCAGGAGAATTTAGAAAACTAACTCCAAAAGAAGTAGCAAAAGTTTTTGCCTTAGAACAAAAATAAAATTCCCAGTAAGGGAATTTTTTATTTAAATTTTCCATAAATAAGTATAAACTAAAACAAAGGACATAACAAACAAAGCAAATAATAACACCGCTAAAAATAAAGATGTATACTTATTAAAATGACCATTTCTTTTTCTAAGTTCATCTAAATAGGTATTAGGATATTTCTTCTTAATTTTTTTTATTTGTCTTTTATAAAAATAAATACAAATCATATTATTAACTGCCATAAAGATTGTTCTAGAAATTAAAAAAGCAATAACCAACAAGACATAACGAAAATGATAAAAAGAACCAAACATCATTGCCCAAAAGAACCATTCTAAAGGCATTAAAAGAAGTCCTAATAAAATAAAACCTCGATAACAAAGGTATAAAGGACCTAAAATAAAACTAGTAAAACAATTTTCATTTCTCCAAAACTTGTTAAAATCTTTTCCTAAATAAATTTCTAAATCACTAGCTTGCTTTTCCTCATAACCATGTATTTGTTCACCATTATCTAAATAGCCACAATGAGTACAAAAAGTATGTTCACAATCTTTTGACATATTATTACCACATCTTGGACACTTCATAGTTCCACCTCTAGTATAAGTATAAAAAATAGAAAGTAAAAACACAACAAAAAAACAAAGATTTATTATCTTTGCTTTTTTTATTCTTCTACTTCAATTGCACCAGTTGGGCAGCTATCAACAGCATCTTGAACTTCTTCTTGATTTTCTTCAGAAACATTTTCATCTACTACAGTAGAAATTCCTTCATCATCTATTTCAAAAACACTATCACAAATAGCAGCACAAGCTCCACAACCGATACAAGCGTCTCGATTAACTTTTACTGTCATAATAATCTCTCCTTCGAACTCATTATACTAAAATTTTTGTTTTACGTAAACCCTCATTTACATCTTTTGTTTTTAACTAAGGTGTGATAAACTAAAATATAGGAAGGTGAAGGGTATGCCAAGTAGAATGGATCGTTATAGACAGGAAGATGAATTAGAAACTGAAAGAAGATCAAGAAAAAATCAAGAACTATACGAAAATATTGGAAAAAACACCAAATATACCAACTTCACCGATGTTACAAATGCTAATGCCTTTGATATTGGAGATGCTAAAAAGAAGTATCAAACTAGAGAAGGTTATCATAAAATGAAAGAATATGGTGAAGTTATTAGTGAACCAAAGGTCAAAAGAGAATTAGATGACTTTAACTATCTATACCAAGACCATGAAAATAAAATTTATGATATTAACAGTGTAATAGCAGAAGCTAAAAAGAATCGTGTTGAAAAAGATGCTCTTGAAGAAAAAAGAAAATTAAAAAATACAAATTACAATATATTAGCTAGTCTAAATCCTGAAGAATTAGAAAAATATCGTAAAGAAAAAATAGAAAGAAATAGACCAGATGAAGGGGAACTACGAGATTTAATTGATACTATTACCTCAAAAACATTAGCTGGAGAACTAGATCAAAAAACAAGTGTTGATTTATTAAGTGATTTAATGGCAACAAGTGCTATAGATAGAATTGAAGCACCAGAAAAAGAAGAAGACATAAAAGATACCACTGACTTAGAAACTACACTAGAAGATATTACTGAAGAAGAAAAATTATCATTATCTAAAGAAATATTAGATAAAGATCAAATTGATAAAGTTAACAAACTAAAAGGAACTGAAAAAGGTAGTATTATGGATGAATCTGATACTGATTTTTATACCAGAAGTATGGATTTATCAGATAAAGACTTTGATTTTGATGATGAATTCCAAGAAAAGAAAATGCCAATAGCTATAAAAATAATTTTAATTCTTTTAGTTATTGCGGTACTTGCTATAGCTGGATATTTTGTATATAAAAATTTCTTTTAATACTCAAAAATATTTGAGTATTTTTTTTGCTAACTATTTCCCTAAATATCGAAATATGATATATTATTATGTATAGAAGATGTAGGAGGAATAGCAGTGAATTTGAAGTTTATAGTAAATGATTACGTATTAATCTGGAATTTACTCTTTCAAGCTTCCATTAATGAAAAAATACACAAATTAAAACAAAAATTGTGGATTAATTATAAAAAAGAATACAATAACACCTATAGGGATAAAGAATTGATTTTAAAAGATCCCAAAAACTTTATTCCAAACGATGATACCATTTACAACATTGTATTAGAAAGTAAAGAATATGAAGCTATCAAAAAGAAAACAGAAAAATATCGTAATCAGGTATTAAAAATCTGGGACGAAAATAAAAAGAATACTACAAAAATTATTAAATCTATTATGAAAACAGACATAAAACCATATCAAGTTTTTGTTGTAGCAGAAGAATTAGATATAATAGATACAGCAACACCAAAGGATAGTAAAGTAAACACAATTATCTTAGGAAAACATGTAACCCAAGATACATCTATTAAATTATTAGTTGAAATAATCTTTAAAATACTACAAAAAGAATATAAAAAATATAAAGCAGAATATGAAGAAATAGTCGAGGCTATCATCGAATTAGCTATTTTAAATGAGTTACCAACTAGATTAACTGGTCGTAGTTATTATTTAACAGGAGAACCAACCTTAAACTATTTAAAAAGACAAATATATCCATATTGGTTAATGTATCTAGGTGCAGATAAAGAAGAAATGATGTCTTTTATGATGAGAGATAAAATAGCATTTGATATTGATAAATATGCCTATGAAAAAGAATTGAAAAAACAAGATATCTTAGGTTTTATTGATTTTTGTATAAGAAATCAAAAATACATTATAAAAATAAAAGAACTAGAAATTATTTAATTATAGGGGGCAAATTACTATGGACGAGAAGATAGAAATATTATTAAATAAAATAAATATGGATAAAGAAAAATATCCATATTTTTCAAGTTGTAAGTTAACTAAAATAAGAGTTCATAGAAAAAGTGCTACCTGGGAAGTATTTATAGATAATAATGTTGCGCTACCTTTAGATGTTATTAAAGAGTTAGAAGAAAAGAAAATGTCTTTAGATGAAAACGCTAAAGAAATAACTTTTATTTGGAATATTGAAAATATTGATGTAAATACTTATTTAAGTTATTATCCATTTATTTTAGAACAAGTAAAAGATAAGTTAAAAGTTTTAGAAATATATAGTGATGCTTTAAAAATAGAAGATGGTTTTTTAGTTTTAGTAGCAGGAACAGAAGCTGAAAAAACAAGACTTGAAGAGTGTCTTGATAAAATTAATGAATTATATAAACATTTAGGTTATAAATTTAATATTGATATCATCTTACGACATGAAGATAATATCTTAGAAGAAATAAAACAGGATTTAGTTGTTAAAGTAAAGGTAAGAGAAAACCATGAAAATAATGTAAAAGCTGAACCTAAAGAAAAAAAATATCATAGAGAACCTAAAGATCCTAATAGTGTTTTAGGAAGAGGTATAAAAGAAGAACCTATAAAAATAAAAACTTTAATTGGTGAAGATAATAATGTCGTTGTAGAAGGATATGTCTTTGGTACAGACTATTTTGAATCAAGTAAAACAGACTTCAAAATTATTACTTTAAAAATAACAGATTATTCAGATAGTATTTATTGTAAAGTCTTTGTAAGAGATGCTGAAGAATATCAAAGATTATGTAAAGAACTAAAAACTGGTCTTTGGTTTAAAATAAGAGGTTATACTAAAGAAGATCAATTTGCAAAAGAATTAGTATTAAATGCCAGAGATATTATAAAAATTGAGAAAAAAGAAAATAAAATAATGGATAATGCTCCAAAGAAAAGAGTAGAACTACATTGTCATACTAAAATGAGTCAAATGGATGGGGTAGCAGATGATGAAGCTTTATTAAAACAAGCACTTAGTTGGGGACATAAAGCTATTGCTATAACTGACCATAATGGAGTTCAAGCTTTTCCACATGTTTTTAACTTTGTAACAGGACATAATAAAAAACTAAAAGAAGGAGAAGAACCATTTAAAGCAATTTATGGTGCTGAACTAACATTAATTGATGATACCGTAAATATTGTTGTTAGACCAAATAATAAAAATATGTTAGAGCAAACTTATGTTGTCTTTGACTTTGAAACAACAGGATTTAACGCCGGTGGTGCTGATTCTATTATTGAAATTGGTGCTGTTAAAATAAGAAATGGGGAAATCTTAGAACGTTATGATGAATTAATTAACCCTGGACGTCCATTACCAGAAAAAATAACAGCAGTCACTAACATAACTGACGATATGTTAAAAGATAAAGATAATGAAGAAAATGCTGTTAAAAGATTTATCGAATGGTTTAAAGACTGTCCTATGGTTGCGCATAACGCTAAGTTTGATGTATCTTTCCTAGAAATGGCTTATAAAAAATATAATCTAGGAACTTTTACAAATCCTGTAATTGATACATTAGAACTATCTAGAACAATGGATAATACTTATGCTAGACATTCTCTTTCCGCTTTGGTAAAAAGATATGATGTTCCCTGGGATGAAAGTGCACACCATCGTGGAGATTATGATGCTGAAGGAACAGCACTAGTCTTTCATAAAATGTTAAAGAAATTATCTAATCGTAATATAGAAAATATGGACCAATTAGATAGCTTAGTAAGTAAAGATGAAATTCATAAATATGGGCGTAGTTATCATGTTAATTTATTAGTAAAAAACAAAACAGGACTTAAAAACTTATTTAAAATTATCTCTTTAGCTAATACAACTTATCTATATAAAACACCAAGAATACTACGTAGTGAAATAGAAGCACATAGAGAAGGACTTTTAGTAGGAAGTGGTTGCTACGAAAGTGAAGTTTTTACTTTAGCTAAATCTAAAAGTGATGACGAATTATCTAATATTATTAGATTTTATGACTATGTTGAAGTACAACCTCTAGAGTGCTACAACCATTTAATTCAAACTAGTGATTTCGCAACTGAAGTAGAACTTGCTGCTCATAT
>CALVJZ010000017.1 GCA_944332465.1 uncultured Bacilli bacterium
TTCCATTCATTTTTCTTCCAGTTCGTTCTATAGTATATGAGAATTCATCTCCTACTTCTTTACCATACAAAGCTTGTCCTAAGGGACTTATAATAGTACATAGAACATGTGCACCTTCTCCTGCTATATTAGTTTCAATTAAAGTACCTTCTACAGTTTTTTCTCTACCAGACGGTGTATTCATTACTACTTTAAAACTTGTACCAATATCAGCGTGATCTGTGGCAATATCTTCTGCTTTTACTACTTCAGCACTATCTAAAGCCATTTTAATTTTCATAATTGTTGCATTATTTCTAGCTATTTGGTCTATTATTTCTCTATCAAGTCCACCTTCATCATTTGGTCCAGATAACGCTGGTCTAAAACTTTTAGAAACGATTAGTTCATCCGTTTGTTTCTCTAGTCTTTCTACCATTTCTTTTAGTTCTGTAATTTGTGCTTGTATTAATTTCATAATTTTGCCCCCTTCAAATTAATGTTTTATTATTATAGCACTTTTTTTATGTTTTGGAAAAAAAAGTGTTACTCAACGGTAACACTTTCTAATCCATAATTGTTATTTTCATCTTTTATAAAGGTATATGTAGTAATAGGAATACTATCTTTTATGCTGTTATATTCCTCTTCTGTTATTTCATGATCTTCATCATAAGTACCTAATATTTGGTTTTCGCCATTTTTACTGTCATCTTTTGTTATATAATAATTTATTCTAGGAGGACACATTCCACTGCAATAGTCGTTATATAATATTTTGGTTCTAACTATATACTTATTATCTATCTTTTCTCCTTCTGTTTCATAAGTTATACCTCTATATACTCCACTACCACCATGTGGATGAGTATCTTCAAAATAATATTCTCTTCGAGCACTATCGTAAATATATAGTGGTTCATCATCTATTGGACACATTATGTCGCTATGCTTAAAGGGATGATTTTTACCAAAATATTGGTCTAAGATTTTTTCTAAATCACTTTCCATTATATCTTCCCCTATTTTACCTGATTTCATCATAGCAAAGTATAAAACATCTTGATTATCTAGAGATGAAATATTAGTAATGGGATAATAACCAGCAAAATATGTAGTATAGTCTGATATTTGATTTTCTAGAATTTCTTTTTCGGCTTCTGTAATACTTTCTTTTTGTTCACTTGTAGTTTCTTCTTGAGGTTTTCTTTCTTCTTGTTTTACTTCTTTATTTTCTTTACTAAATACTTTGTCATAAACTATATATGACGTAGTAGCAAGTAAGGCTAAAACTAATATGATAATAATAATAACATGATATTTTTTATTTTTCTTTTCCATATATACTCTCCTTTTAATTATTATATCTTAGTTTTTTATTTATAAATAAAAAAAAGAACTAGTTTTTCTAGCTCTTGACACTATTTACCTTTTCCTTGTTGATTGATATTTTCATATAAAGCATTTTGTAATTGCATAAAGCGAAGATTAGCTTCTTTTTGAAATAGTTGTAGTTGTTTACCCATTTCTTCTAATTCTTTTTGTTTTAGAAAGTGACGATATTTATTTTTTATTTCTTGACGGAATTTTTCAATACGATTTAAGGCTTCTCTAAATGTTTCACCAGTCTCATCATCACTTGTTAATAACTCCATTAAAGTCATAATTAGTCTTTGATATTTTTTACCTACTTCTTCAGCAGCAAGAGGATGTGCTAGTTTAGAACTTAATATAATAATATTTCTTACTTTATCGTCAGCTATCTTAAATGTTTTTTTAGGGCTTGCCATAGGATAACCATATATTTTGTCACTAAATTCTATTTTCTTTAATTTTTTCTTCTGGGGTATAACTTTATACATTTACTACACCTACTTTTCTAATAAATCTGGTCTTCTTTCTTTGGTCCTTTTTATACTTTCTTCTTTACGATATTCTTCTATCTTCTTATGATCACCATTTACTAAAACACTTGGTACTTCCATACCTCTAAAGTTTCTAGGTTTAGTATAAGTTGGATAATCTAAAAGATTGTTGTTGAAGGAATCATTTTGATGAGATGAAGTTTCTATTACGCCAGGAATTAGTCTGACAATAGAGTCTGTTAAGACCATACTGGCAAGTTCTCCCCCTGTTAAAACATAGTCTCCAATACTTATTTCAAGGTCACATAAACTTCTAATTCTTTCATCAAATCCTTCATAGTGACCACAGATAATAATTAAATGTTTCTTTTTAGATAAATCGTATGCCATTTGTTGTTTATAGGGAATACCGTCTGGTGTCATTAATATAACAAGAGAATCATCTTCTTTTAAGGCTTCAACACAATCAAATATTGGTTGACAAGTTAGAACCATACCACTTCCACCACCATATGGAGTATCATCTACTTTATGATGAGGATCTTTAGAATAATCTCTAAAGTTATGTAAATTTATTTCAACTTTTTTATCTAATATAGCTCTTTTTATAATAGATTGAGAAAATATACCTTCAAACATTTCTGGAAAAAGTGTTAAGATATCTATTTTCATTTTCTCACCTACTTTACTAATATATCATCAATTATTATTTCTTTTTTATCAACATCTATTTTTATTAATGGTGTGTTCATGGGTACTAAAACTTCTTTACCAAAGTCGACTCTTATAATTTTATTTTTTTCTGATGCATAAAATATTTCTTTTATTATTCCTCTTTTTCCATCTGTTGTCAAGGCATCATAAGCTAATAAATCTTCATCTAAGACTTCTTCTTTTTCAAGTTTTAGTTCTTCTTCTTTTATAAAAACTTTCTTTTTTAATAAGAATAAGACTTCATTAATATCATGATAATTATCTAGTGTTACCATATCAAATCCTTTATGAACACGATATGATTTTATAGTATAGTCTTTATTATCAATTGTTAGTTTGTTACCTATTTTAAAAGCTTTATCTTTGTATGCAAATGTACTTTTTATTTTTAATTCTCCTTTAATTCCGTGGGTAGAGGTAATTATTCCTAAATATATATTTTTCATTATTTATTTAACTCATATAGTAGAATACTTGTTGCAATCGCAACATTAAGACTTTCTACACTTTCATTCATTTTAATATATAGTCTTTTGTCACATTTTTCTAAGACACTATTTCTTACACCATTACCTTCATTACCAACAATTAAAGCATATTTTTCTTTATCTTTTTTCTCTAATTCACATACATCAATTCCATAGTCTACTGAACTACCATAGATTGGTATTTCTTTTTGTTTTAGGATATCTAAAAATGGTAAGAGTTCTTTATTTATAATATTTAAATGAAATAACATTCCCTGGGTAGCACGAACAACTTTAGGATTATATAAGTCTACGGTGTTTTCTGATAAGATAATAGTATCTATATCAAAAGCTTTTGCACTTCTTAGAATAGTTCCTAAGTTACCTGGATCTTGTATTTCATCTAGGATTAATAATTTTTTGCCTAAATCATTTTGTTCTGGTATTTTCTTACATAGGGCCATAATATTAGGTGGCGTATCCATAGTAGAAATATCTTCTATTATTTCTCTTGTTACATAAGTATAAGGACAAGGAAGTGGAATGGCTTCATTTTCTTCCATAATTAATTCAACTATTAAATTACTTTTATATGCTTCTAAAACTAAATGCATACCTTCAACAATAAACTCATTATATTCTTCACGATATTTTCTCTGTTTTAGTTTTTTGTATTTTTTTACTTTGTCATTATCTAAACTTGTTATTACCATTAGAACTCTTTCATCTCCTTTCGATACTTTTTATAGTCTTTCATATTTTCTTCTACTAGAGTCCAGAATCTTGGACTATGATTTGCATGAATTAAATGAGATAATTCATGGACAATAACGTAATCTAAATATTTTTCATCTCTTTTAATTAATTCTAAGTTTAAGGTTACTGTCTTAGTTTTAACATTACATACTCCCCAACGAGATTTCATTTTTCTTATCTTTAAAGTGGGATATGGTATTCTTTTAGAAAAACGGTGATAGATTTTATCTAAATGTTCTTTGAAAAGTACTTCAGCTTGTTTTTTATACCATTTATCAATATCTAATTTTTTATTTATAAATACTTTTTTATCTCCAAATGATATATCACAATAGTCAACATTTACAACATCATATTTTTTACCTAAGTAATAAAAACCAGTGTTGTTTTTATTTTTTGTTTGTTGACTATCTATCATTTTTCTTATTTTATCAGTATTTTCTTCTATTAATTTACTTATTTGATTTGTTGTTGTGAAAAGATTGGTTGTGACATAAATAGTCAAATCTTTTTTTACTCTAATATAGGTGTTTTTGGTAGTTTTCTTTTTTTCAATTTCAATTGGATATATTTTTCCATCAAGTTGTAGTTTCATGTTATCACCAAGACTATTTTACTATAAAATGAAAAGAAAAGAAAGTTTCCTTTCTTTTTAAGCGTTTGTTCTTTCTACTCCTTGATAGTAATAGAAACCATCTGTTCCTATTTTAAAGGTATATGTATATTGTTGTAATGAAGTAGTGTTACTAGTTATATAGTTTTTGATAGTTTCTTCTGTTAAGGTTTCGGAAGTTGTTAGTTTTAGTTCTTCTTTAGTTGTATAGTCTTTAAATATTTTGTTTTGAGATGCATCATAAAATACAACTGCTGTTTTTATAGTTAAAGTATCTTTTGTTTTAATTGCGGATGTTACTTCTTCAATTAAGCTAAGTGGTGTTGTAGGATTACCACAGTCAAGAACATTAGTTGTATATATACGGTTAGAAATATCATAGGTCATTTGATTACATCTTAATTTAAAACTTTTTGTTTCATGATAAGTTCCTGTTCCAAATAAACTTTCATAGGCGTTTTTAACATCATCTTCATTAATATAGCCTGCATATGAACCAGTATTTGCTGGTGTTAAGTCTGGCATTAAGTTACTAGCAAGAGCAAATTTATATTCTTCGCTCATAGATGATATTTTTCCGCCACCATCTCTAAATATAAATAAGTCTATTTCTTCGCCAGGATTATGAACGGTTTTTAATATATTTTTAACATTGGCATTATTGTTTTCTAGTTGTGCTTCTAAAGGTGCAGTTTCTTTTTGCTCTTTAATTACTAAAAAATCAAAACCTGGTATTTTAATAACACTATGTTCTACTAAGATAAAACATACTAAAACAATTATAATCAAAGTTAATAGTAAAGGTATAACAATTCTTCCTCTATTTTTATTTTCTACATTTTCCATTTTTTATCTCCTTCTCTTTTTATTATGGCAACTTTTATTAATTTGTGCAATCTTTTTTATTATCTTTTATTGTCAATTTTGTATAACTTTTTTATTTTCTCACATATTAAAATTAGGAGGGATATTTATGAATTTAAGTATACGAGAACATATAATTAATAATTTTAAAGGAGATAATTATGATACTTTGCGAAAAGCTATTGATGAAGCGGTTAGTGAACAAGATGAAGTTACTTTACCGGGATTAGGTGTATTTTTAGAAATAATTTGGGAAGGTGCTGATCAAGAGTTAAAAAATCAGATGATTGATTTAATTAAAAAACGTGTTGATTTGGGTAACAAAAAAAAGGAAAATTAATTCCTTTTTTTAGTTCATTTCTTTAAAATAAATTGTTTTTTCTACTACACGTTTAATGTCTGTATCATTAAAAGGTTTTTTTACCATATCGACAATAGGATATGTGAAAGCTTTTTCAATTGTTTCTTTACTTGAATCACCTGAAATAATGGATACGGGCATTGTTTCAAATAAAGTGTTTTCTTGTATGAAGTCTAATACCGCAAAACCATCTTTTTTAGGCATATTTAAATCAAGAAGAATAGCTTTAAGATTATCATTATTTTGATTAGCATTAATAATATTTATTGCTTCTTCGCCATCTTTAGCAGCTGCAACATTGTAAGAATCGTTAAATATACGGATACAGAAATTTCTAACTATATTAGAGTCATCAGCAACTAAGATTGTTGGGGCACTAAATACTTCAGTATTAGGTATTACTTCTTTTGTTTCTTGTTTTTCTGTTGATCTATCACTTGGGGCTTCACCTAAATAATCTTTAATCAATAATATTAAACGATTTACTTCTGTAATTAAAGCATCATAGGTATCGTATATATAATATACATCACCTGCTTTACTTCTTTGTTCTTGTTCTTCAGCTAGTTCTGCTAATTTTGTAAAGCCAAAGTATTTAGCATCACTTTTTAAAGAATGGGCATATACAGCATAATTATTCATATCTTTGTTATTTTTATATTCTTCTAATTTTGGTAATTTTGAAGAGGCTCCTAAAATAAATTCACCAATGGTGTCGTTATACATAGCGATATCTCCAAATAAATCTAAACTTTTATCTACATCTATTCCATTTTCTTTTAAAAATTCTATACTTTTCATACAATCACCTTACTGTTATTATAAACAATTATTAGATTGTATAGATTGTTTTTTGATTTTTTTGTATATTTTTGTCACTTTTTTACAGAAAAAAGCAACTTCAATTGGGAAGTTGCGATTTTATTTTCTAGCACTAGATAGAGCTTCACTGTTTTGCTCAGTTCTAGGTGCTTTTTCGGCAAGATTTTTACTTAAAGCTTCTATTTCAGGAGCGAATTGTCTAGTACCTGTTGCGATATAGTCTTCTTGTAATTGTCTTACTGCTTGATATTCACTTACATTATCATATTGATAGAAAGGATTTTTTCTTTCTTCTTGATAAATAGAGAATGGAATACTTACACTTTTACAAAGCATTTCTTTTTTAGCATCCCTAGCAACAGGGTTAGCAAACACTTCATAGTCCATTTTATTAATTGAAGCTGTTACTTTGTCAAATAAAGCTTTTGCTGGTTCATTAGTATTTAAAAAAGCATTTAATTTATCACGTCTTAACATATACATTTCACTTAGTTCGTTAATACAACCAGATATTTCGGGAATATGATATAAATCCCTTCCTTGAATAAGGGGACCAAATTGAGATAATAATTCAGCTACACTGACGTGACAATCCATCATTTCATAGACGTTTACATCCGTATTAGGATTTTCTCTTATCCATGCATTGATATTTCTTAATCTTGCTTGTAAGGCTTGCCCTTCTGCAAGTAAATCAGCTTCAGTTTGAGGTTCTTTTATAGAAGCAAAGTATTTTTCACTTATTACAGCAAATAGTTTATCTAATTCATCAACAAATTCTACGTTACCAGCTTTTTTATAATCAGCAATCATTCTTTGTAAAGTATAAAATTCATCTCTATTTGTATAAGGGAATGGAGATTTTTTTTGTTCTTGTTGCCAGATAAAGAATGGGATACTCATACTTTTACATATCATTTCACGTTTTGAACTTTTTTCTTCTTCTGTTGCTGGTGTGTCATATGACATATTTGTTATTGATCTATGAACTCTATCCATCATGCTTTTAACTTCTTCTATTTTAAAGAAAGGATGATGTTCAATATCTCTTAATTTTTCTATATCCGCAATACCATCTAGAGAACCAACAATATCTTTTTGGTCGTATAAATCGCCACTATTTACAAAAGGACCATATTGTCCTAATAATTCTGCTATTCTAAGATTACAATCAACAATCTCATATACATTTGGTTCTTGATTAGGATTATTTTTTATATATTCAATTATTCTTTCTATATCTTTATTTAAACTTGTAAAACACTGAGTCATTTCTTCTCTACTCATTTTATCGTCTCCTTAACTATTTTCTATAATCAAAGTAAAAATCTAATATTCTTACTTGGTCTCCTTCTTCGGCTCCAAGTTCTTCTAGTTTTTGATCAATTCCCATTTTAGATAATTTCTTAGCAAATTTATATGCAGCTTGATCTGATGAAAATTTAGTCATTTTAAATATTCTTTCAACTTCTTTTCCTTCAATTGCCCAAGTACCATCGTCATCTCTTGTTATAGTGAATGGTTCTTCTTTTTTAAATTTATATAAAACATGACTTTCTATTTGACTATCATCATATAATGGACTATTTGGAACTTCATCTACTAAATCAGCTAAGCGGTCTATTACTCTTTGTAAGCCTTTATTGGTAGCAGCTGAGATTTCAAATATTTCGACGTCTTTTACTTTTTCTTTAAATTTTGCTAATTCCTCTTCGGCATTTGGTAAATCCATTTTATTAGCAACAATAATTTGTGGTTTTTTAATTAATTTTTCATTAAAAGCTTCTAATTCTTTATTAATTAAAACATAGTCTTCATATGGATCACGCATTTCACTAGCACTCATATCTATTACGTGTGCTATTACTTTTGTTCTTTCGATATGTTTTAAAAATTTATCACCAAGGCCTTCACCTTCGCTTGCTCCTTCAATTAAACCTGGTAGGTCAGCCATGACGAAACTTCTACCATCACTAGCTTTAACAACACCTAAATTTGGTGTTAAAGTAGTAAAATGATAAGCTGCTATTTTAGGTTTTGATCTTGAAACCATAGAAATAATAGTACTTTTTCCAACGCTTGGTAGTCCTACAAGACCGACATCGGCAATCATTTTTACTTCAACTTTTAAGTTCTTCTTTTCTCCTTCTTCCCCGTTTTCAGAGTAATCAGGAGCAGTATTTGTTTGGGTTTTAAAAGCGGTATTACCACGTCCACCACGTCCACCTTTAGCAATTATTTCTTGATCATCTTTTTTGGATAAATCGGCAATAATTAAGCCGGTATCCATATCAGTTACAACGGTTCCCTGTGGTACTTTAATAATTAGTGGTTCAGCACCTTTTCCATGTTGGTTTTTACCTTTTCCATTTTCACCTTTTTTACCTTTAATTAATTTTTGATATCTTAGGTCTAGAAGAGTATGTAATCCTTCATCAACTTTAAATATAATATCTGATCCATGTCCTCCATTTCCACCGTATGGTCCTCCTAGGGGAACAAATTTTTCACGGCGAAATGCGGTACAACCATCTCCACCGTTTCCGGCTTCTACACGTATTTCTACTTCATCTACAAACATTATACTCTCCCTCCTTTCAATATATTATAATACTTTTTATTTTAGGCTGCCTTCTTTCCTAAAGCAGGACCTTCCATTTCTGGAGCTGGTAGTCCTAATGGCATAGCTTTTATACTTTCTTCTACAAGAGATTCTGCTGTTATAAAGTCATCTCGTGGCGGCATAACTTCTGCTGGCACAAGAGTATCTTGTTCTTGTTTTGCTTCTTCGTTAGCTGTTATATTACTAGGTTCAGCAGCTGGTGTTTGTTTTATCTCTTCACTTGTTTGTTCTTGTTGAACTGGTGTTTCTTTCTTTTCTTCTTTTTCAGCTTCACTTGTCTTTTGGTCAGTAATTCTTTGTCTAAGTTTTTTGGTATCTTCTTTATTTATAGCTGCGACGTTTGCACCAATTACTTTAGCAGTTACACCTTTTTCTTTTAATTTCCTTAGTTTTTCTTGAGCTTTTTGCTTTTTCTGTTCATATTTTTCTTTTTTTCTTGCACTAGCATTAGGACTTTGTCCTAATTCAGCTAGTTTTTGACTTGCAAAGTTATAATTACCTTGGGCACTTGCATATCTTTTTAATCTTATCTTATCAAGTAAATATTTAGGCATAATGGTTGCTCGTTGAAGTTTATCAAGTATTCTTATTATTTTAGCACGTCTTAGTTGTTTTCTTTTCTCACGATACATTTTTCGAGAAATCTTTCGATATCTTCTAGATGAACTTGCGCTTGCCATTAATTGTTGATAGGCATTTATCTTCTGACTAGATACTTTTTGCTTTTCTGATAGCATAGTGTGTACTGTATCCATCACTTCTTCGGCCTTACCACCCGTTTTTGTAATTTCTTTACTGTTTCTATTTTCTAATTCTTGCTTTAGACGAGTTTGTTCTACACGAAGTTTTTCTATTCTTTTCTCATTTTGTTTTATGATACCTAAAAAGGTATCTTTTTGTAATTCTAATAAGGCAATCTCTTCCGTAACTTTATTAAGACTATTTTCTAATAAATATCGGTATTGAGCCTCAGAATTATTAATATCATTCGCCATCTAATTCACTCAATTCTTCTTCTAAAGCTTTTTCAACAGCATCCCATTCTTTATCATCAGTAATTCCTTGCAATTCAAAACTACCTGGACTAGTTTCCTTTAAGATAGATATATATACTTTTTCATTTTCCTCATCTACTTCTTCACCTAAAGAATACATAATGTAGTCTTTACCTTCATAGCCCTCGACATTAAAAATATCTAATACTTCTACTTCAAGTTGTTTATTATCTGGTGTTGTTATTGTTATTTTATTATCTTCCATCTTATTCACCTCTATTATTATTTTATCATAAAGTAGAGGTTTTTACTTGTTATTTTTAATATTAGTATATGTTTTACACTTATATTTTTGATTTAGAAAGTTTAATAACCATTCAGCGCTTTCTCGCCCAGGTGTTTCAAAACTTGTCTCAAAAAACTCGAGATATCTTCCTTCCCTCACCATTTGAGGAGAAATATCTTCTTCTACAACACTCCATAATACATTTTTATTTTCAAGGTTATTATATACATTTAACATTAAGTGTACGCAATCACTATAGAATGTTTCTTGTTCTTCTTCTGAAGTTATAGAATCAATTACATCAAAGACAATACTTAAATCCATAGGTGGTTGTTCTACAGCTCTTATTTTTTCATAACTATAACTAAGTAAAGCTTTATTCATTGATTCTATAGCTTCTCTTTTAGTCGATGTTGATATTCTTCTTTGACTTATATTTTCACCATAACCATCAAAGAACATTTTTCTTCCTACAAACTGATATATATTTGACATGCTTTTTTCACCTCTATAAACAAAAAAGAAACCATCATGGTTTCTTATTCTCCTACTGGATAAACTGAAGCTTGTTTTTTATCTCTTCCTAAGCGTTCAAATTTTACGATTCCGTCAACTGTTGAATATAAACTATCATCATTTCCACGACGTACATTTGTACCTGGGAATACTTTAGTTCCACGTTGACGATATATAATAGAACCTGCTGTTATGAATTCACCATCAGCAGCTTTTGCTCCTAGTCTACGTCCTGCAGAATCACGACCATTAGATGTTGAACCTTGCCCTTTATGATGAGCAAATAATTGGATATCTAATTTTAAAAACTTCATAATTCTCCTCCTTACTTTACTTCAATATTTGCTGGATAATTTTTTTCCAACTCTTTTAAAAGACTAACCATATTTCCAACTAGTATCTGGGTAGTAGTATCATCATTTTTAACATTTATTGTCATACCCTTTTTACTAATCATATAACTTAGACTCCCTTTATCAAGTGCTAAAATACCATTTACTGTTGTTGTAACGATGCTACTAGCAGCAGCACAAACAATATCTTTTCCATAATCATCGTATAAAGCATGTCCAAGAATTGTTACTTTTTTGTATTTAGCTTGTTTTTTTTCAATTTTTACATGAATCATAATTAACCATTAATTTTAGTAATTTGAATCTTTGTATAAGGTTGTCTATGTCCTTGTTTCTTACGGTTAGATCTGTTTTTACATTTATACTTGTAGACAGTTATTTTTCTTTGTTTACCGTTTTTAAGAACTTTACCTTCTACAGTAACGTTTGTAAGATAAGGACTTCCAATTTTACTGTCAAGCATTAAAACTTGATCGAATTTAACAACATCACCAGCGTTAGCATTTAATTTTTCTACAAAAATTTCTGAACCTTCTGTTACGTAATATTGTTTTCCTCCAACTTTAACTACAGCGTTCATTCATATACCTCCTTTTTTTAACTTAAGACTCGCTCTTAAGGTACAAGATATCTTGTTTTTACCTTTTCAATGCGGTTTGAGCATGAGGCGTCAAACAGTTAGAGTATATCATATTGCTTAATAGATGTCAATTGTTCTCGTCTATTAATTTTTTTGATTTATTTTGTTTGAAGCCATTAATCTTTCTCTTTCAGTACTAGAAAATAATCTGTTTTTACAGAATGCTTCATTGCCTGGTAATTCTACCCTTTCAACTTTTCTTTTTGAAAAATATACACCATTAATAATATATGTACGTGGTGTTGTTACTACGTCTTCTTCTTTTACGGGAAGAGATTCGAGTAGCTCTAAATCAAGATATTGTCCTATCATGTCATCTGGTACATAAAAGTTATCTGTATGTAATACAGCTTCTAGTTCTTGATTTGTAACTGGTATATTTAATGTTTCTAAGATACGTAATCTCATCCAAGTCTTTTCTGAATAATTTAGTAAGCCCAAATTTTCTTCTAAGGCTTTTTCAAAACCAAGTTCTAAAATTAAGTCTAATTTATCTACTAAATCTTCACTAGCTAAAAAACCATAATTATTAGTTGTTGCTAGAGATGGTAAATAGTCATAATCTTTTAAAGTGTTTAAGTTCTTAGTTAAAGAATTATCATCAATTAATAAAACTTTATCTCTTTTCTTATATAAGGCATTACTACCTGTAGCTTTTTCGATAGTTTCTTTGTTTTTTCTAATTCTTTGGGCATAATTTTTTTCAGCATCTAATACTGCAATATTTTCTTTTACTAAATCTTTAGAAATTATTTTTTCTGCAACTAAAGAAAGGATAGATTTTACAGTAGAAAGATCTGTGTTTTTGATAATTTCTTCTAAGCTTTTATCATCAGTAATTCCTAATTCTTTTAAAGATTCTAAAATAGCTCTTAAGTCTTCACTACTATATCTTTCCATTAAAAACTGCGTATCCATATTTTTTAAGTTATATTGTTGCTGAAGTTCTTGATAACTAAGAATAGAATTACTTCTTAATTCTTGAGAGCGACTTGTTAATTTATCCAAATAACTTTTATTATGTTCATATATATATTTTAAAAGTTCTATTCTAAGATTTTCATCATTTATACTTCTAACCCAAGAACGATAGTCTTCTATTTCTAAAGGTGGATTTTCTAATACTTTTAGAATAGCTGTTAAATCTTTTATTTCTTTTCTGTGAGCTTTTTCTTGGCCTTTAGCTTGGCGTTTAAAATTATTAAGTGTTTTTCTAAATAAAGATACTTCTTTCATTATTTCACTAATATCAAATTCGCATGCTAAAATTTGACCAAGAGAAGTGTTTTGATTGTATGGAAATTGATTTTTTTGGTCATTTAAATTTAAAATATGATGTCTTTTACGTTCTGATATTTCTTTAATAGCAGCGACTAGAGAAAGGGCATTATGCCAACTTACACTATCTTTATCAATTTCGCCCATAAATTCTAATAGTTCATCGCTATCAGCTAAAATCATGGAAACAAAATCCATTCTTTGTCTTTCTTCAATATCTCCAGGATTAGGATTTACAGATTGTAAAATTGCATAGATTAAACCGGTTCTTTCTTCGGGATGTTTATCTAGTAGGAAGTTAAATTTTTTTAAGGCTTCCCCTTCAGCAAGATCATAAAAGATTGGTAACATTGCGTCAATATCATCAGATGAAAGTATGGAAAGTGGTCTAGAAATTTTTTCAACTATTTCATTTAACTCTTCTACATTATTATAATATTCGCTTTCACAAATTAGTGAGGCAACCAAAACCTTTTTTATATCGATAGAATCGTATCTTTCTAAATCTTTAAAGTCGATTTCTTCTAAAAAGGCAGTTAAAAAAGCTATTCTAGAGTCTGGGGTTTTTAGTTCTTCTTCTAGTTTTTTTATTCTTCTACTTAGACTTTCTTCTATTTTTTCCATAACTATTCCCTCTTTTTTCTTTGTCATCTGTTTTTAAGGCTTCCCATAAACATTTTTCTTGGAAAGTTCTTTCTGCTTCAAAACCATCTTCCATCATAGCAGTTTTTAGACCTGGTAATACGGTTTGATAATTTCTGGCTAGATTCGAAGTTCTTTCACGATAAGCACTATTTTGTTGAGTCTTTTTAACTAAAATACCAATAACAGCATAACTATCTGGTCCAACTCTATCAAATAATATTCTAGTTCCTCTACTAAGGTCTCTTACTTCACTAATACTTCCAGTAAAGAAGTGTCTTACGTTTTTAAAAGTACCATTTTTAATAGATTCTAATAAAGAAGTTATGCTTGGATATAAATCAATTGGTATATTTTTTAAGTGTTCTAAAGGAGTAATCTTCCCTGTAGTTGACGGTACTAATATTAATTTGTTTTGCGTATTTTCTGCTATTAATTCAGGTTCTTGCATGTATTTATCAATAACAGTTAATAAACGTTTATTGATATCTATTTGTTCTTTAACAAAAGTTAAATCTTCCAAAGTTAAAGTATCATCTTCACTAACTAAATCATTTATAGCTTTAATTTTTCTAATTGTTTCTAATTTAAGTCGTAAAAGTAAGTTGTCAAAATTTTTGGTATCAGGTGTTGGTAATAAATAAAGCAATTCCTCTTCACTTTCGGTTTCTATATTTTCTAAGTTACTTAAATAATAAGCAACTTGGTCTTCAAATAAATTTTCATCTTCAGAATCTTCTGTTATAGAAAAATCTGTACTTATTGGTCTAGGTGTAGTAATTACTTGTTCTAATTGTAATAGTTCAAGAGAACGTATTTCCTCTTTTGTACCTTTTATTCTAGCTCTTAAATCGTCTAGAGATTTAAGTAGTTTTTGCTCTTCATTTTCCATCTAATCACTCCGGTTTCGTTATTTTAGCATAAATTGGTCTTTTTTTCAATCTAATTTTAAATTTTATGGTACACTAATATAAAGGAGAATGTTATGAAGTATAGAAGAGTTTTACTTAAATTTAGTGGTGAAGCATTAGCTGGAGATAAAAAGTTAGGAATTACTTTTGATGAAGTCTTAGGTTTTGCGAAAGAAATTAAAGAATGTGCTGATTTAGGGGTTGAAATTGCGATTGTTGTAGGTGGTGGAAACTTCTGGAGAGGTAAAGCTAATCCTTATATGGATAGAGCAACCAGTGATTATATTGGTATGTTAGCAACTACAATGAATGCTTTAGCTTTAGGTGATGCTTTTAAACAAGTAGGAGCTGATGTCAGAGTGCAAACAGGAATTGAAATGAGACAAGTTGCGGAATTTTATATTAAAGATAGAGCTATTAGACATTTAGAAAAAGGACGAATTACAATCTTTGGATGTGGTACGGGAAGTCCTTTCTTTTCTACGGATACAGCAGCAGCTTTAAGAGCAGCAGAGATTAAAGCTGAAGCTTTGATAAAAGCAACAAATGTAGATGGAATTTATGATATGGATCCCAAAAAGCATAATGAAGCTAAGTTTATTTCTAATATTAGTTATTTAGAAGTCATTAATAAGAAATTAAAAGTTATGGATACAACGGCAATTAGTTTATGTATGGAAGAAGAAATTCCTATTTTAGTTTTTAATATTCATAAAAAAGGTAATTTAAAGAAATTATTACTGGGTGAAAAAATAGGTTCTATTGTTACAAATTAAAAGAGCAATTACTGCTCTTCTACAAGACGATAAATTCCTTCCATAATGGAATATAAGTAGCAGGTAGTCTTTTTACCTGTTTTCTTTTTTATATAATTTCTGTAACCATTTAGTTGATTATCATATGCTTCATCATTAATGTTTTTAAATTTATAATCAACAATAATCATTTCATTATCTTCTTCTATTAATAAGTCAATGATACCATTTTTATCTTCATCTATAAATTCATATTCTTTATAAAAATTAGCATTTTGATGATTACTTATAATTGGTGTTTGTAAAAATTTTCTTATTTTACTTTGAAGTGGTTCTTCTATCTTTTCTAAATTAGGATTTTTAAAATCTAGACGTTCTAATACTTCATGAGCAAGTGTTCCTGTTTTCATATTTTCATCTTCTTCTTTGGTAATTAAAGCAAGATGATCTTTAGAAAATCTTTCATGTTCTATTTCTTTTGTTTCAATATTTATTTCTTCTATTATTAACTTATCATCAGCTAATACTAAACTATCTTTATTGTTTTTGTTTTTAGACAATAAATAGTCTTTAGAAGCTGGTGTTGTAACTTTTACTTCATATGGTAAAAGTGTTGAATAAATACTTTTTATAATTGCTTGAAAAGAATTATATTTACTTCTTGTATAAGTACTGACTAATTCTTTTTCTACTTGTTCTTCTATACTTTCTGTGACAATTATTATTTTTTCTCTCGCTCTAGTTAGGGCAACATAAAACAATCTAATTCTTTCCCCTATTTCTTCTATTTTACTGCGTTCTTTAACAAGAGTTTTTAGAATAGTATCTTTATAATAACCATCTACTACAGGTAAAATAATACCATATTCATTATCAAAGATTATTTTTTCTTTTAGTTCTAATAAGTTAAAACGTGAGGCAAAGCCTGCAAAGTAACAAACTGGAAATTCTAGTCCTTTAGATTTATGAATAGTCATTATTTTTACACTATTACTGTTTGCGGTATTTACATTAAATTTTAAATCATTACCATTTTCAAATATTTGATCTAGGTGATTAATTATATCTTCTAAGGTATATCCATTTTGTTCTAGACTTTCTATTAAGTTATGAATATACTCTATTCTTACAAGTGATGATGTCATATTACCAAGGGTAATTAATTTTTCTTCATAGTGTATTTCTTTTATGAGTCTATCAAAAAACTGAACAGGAGACATTTCTTCTAGTAGTTTAGAAAGTTCTTGAAGCATTTGATATAAAGGTGACTCTTTTAAATTATTATTTACAAACAAATCATATATTTCTTTATCTGGTATATTAAATAAATAACTTCTGGCGACTGATAAAAAACTATATTTTAAACTGTCATAATTATCTTGTTTATAAATACGAACAATTAAGTTTAATAAGTTTTTTATAACTAGGATATCATCATCTTTACTAAGAGATTCTTCTTTTAATATTGTAAGTGGTATTCCTAAATATTCAAATATTTTTTTAAATAAGTCAAAGTTTTTACTTTTATCTAGTAAAATAACTATATCTTTATACTCTATTGGTCTTAATGATTTCTTAGATTTATCATAAACTAAGTAGTTATTATTTATTTTATCTTTAATATTTTCTGCAATAATAAAAGCTTCTTGTTCATCTTTAGTAATATTTGTTGTTTTATCAAGGGTGTAGGTTAATAAATCTAGGTGATGATTGTCTTTTGTTTTAGCAGTAGTTTCATAATCTTCAAGTCCAAAGGCCATTTCATGAGAAGCATGATAGTCTGCACCACCTATTTTATCATCCATAATTCGTCTAAAGATATCATTAATATCTTCTAGTACTTCTCTTCTTGATCTAAAGTTATTTAATAAGTCAATTTTAATACCTTGATCTGTATCACGATATGAATCATATTTTTCTTTAAATAAGTAAGGATTCGCATTTCTAAAACGATAGATAGATTGTTTAATATCACCTACCATATAGACATTGTTTTTAGCTATTAAAGAAATAAACTTTTCTTGAGTATCAGAAGTATCTTGATATTCATCAACCATAATCTCTTGAAAACTATCTCTTAATTCTTCTCTTACTTCTTTATTATCTTCAACTATTTTTATAGCAAGACGTGAGATATCTGTAAAGTTATATATTTCTTCTTTAGTTTTATATTCATTTAGTCGTTTATCTAACTCTTTTAATATGGCAATTATTTCTTCTTGATTAGAAATTGTACTTTTTAATTCTTGTTCTACAGCTTCTAAAGAGTCGTATGACATTACTTCTTTTAATTCTTTTACAAGGTTTACTAACTCTTCTTTTTTTGACTTTGCGATTTCTTCTGTGTTTCTAGGAAGTGTTGGAAAACGTTCCTTTTTATCTAGAGCTTGTTTTTGTTCTTCATAAGTTGTTTTTGTTAATAAGTCTTTTAGATAATCTTCTACTTTCTCCATATATTTTCCTTCAAAATAGAAAGACATTTCTTGTAGAGCTTCTTTTATATTTTCAACTTTTTCAACAATACTTTTTTGATAATCATTTAAGACTTTTTTAAACGAAGTAGTATAGTTTTCAATATATGTATTTAAAAACTTTTCTTTATCATATTTTAATTCTATTTTTTGATAGATTGCTAAAAGATCTTTTTTTAGTTCTTTATCATCTTTATAACAAAAATCATGAATTAGCTTTGTAAAACGTTTATCTTGTAATAAATATTTTTCATCTAATATTTTATCTAGTAGTTCTCTTTTCTTTAAATCTATGACGACATCATCAGTTATTTCTATTTTGTTAGTACAGTTTATGATGGTGTGATACTTTTTTACAATAGATAAAGCAAAGGA
>CALVJZ010000018.1 GCA_944332465.1 uncultured Bacilli bacterium
AATAATTTAGAGGAGTCTATCGCATCTATTTTACTTGGTATATCTAAGATATAGGTCATATCTTGATAACAAGCAAAACGATAACCTTCTTCTTTTTTTTGTAATAGTTTTTTACTACCTAATAGTTCATTGTAACTAATACCAAGATAAATATGTTCTTTTAATAGACTATCGTCTAATAAGTCAAATATTTCTTTTAGTTTTTCTTTTTCTTTCCAAACTTCTTCTGATATTGGAACTAGGTAATTACCTATTTTTTCTTTTCTTACAATGTCACCTAAGACAATTTGATTTAGTATTAAAGTAACAATTTTTAATTTTTCTATTTCAATAGGTACTTCACTATTTACTCTTTCAATTAAATTTCTTTTATAAGTATTAATTTGTTTTACCATAGTTAAGAGTCTTACTTCCCATAATGATTCAGTATATGGTACTTGTCTTAAGATAAAGTTTTGTTTTTCTGTTATTAGTTTTTTAGTTACTTTTTCTGTTTCTTTCCACTTTTTAATCCAAGTAGTTATAGCATTTTGTAAGACAGGTAATTTTTTACTGATATCTGTTACGAGACGTGTTACTATCTCATTTACATTTTCTAAAGTTATTTCTTTCATGTCAAAGAGAATAACTATTTTCATATACTCTTTAGTAATATCTATTATTTCTTTTTTTCTTGTAAAGCTAGCGTTAGTTTCAATAATTTCTCGAGCAGATAGTTTATCATGTAGTTCTAAATTCATACCATTTTGTTCTTCTTCAATAGCAGTAAGATCTACTTTGGTATTATTGTCTAGGGTTTCAAATTTTTTGTGATAATATACTTCTACATAGTTATTAGCATATTTTTTTAAGCATTCTATTTCATAATCTAGATAAGTATTATCTTGATACATTGATAAGGCATAGGATATTAAGCGCTTTTTCTTATATTCTAAGTATCTGGTTATTAAATTTATACTCATACAATCCCTCCTTATCTTATGCTAGAAAAATTATAACATATTTTTATTTTAATTCCTATACTATTCTGCAGTCTTTGCATCTACTTTAATAATTGAAGTTTCATTAATAATTGGATAAGTATAGTCTTTTTTTGGATTATGTTTATAAAACATTATTTTTTCACTAGAACTTGCATCCATTTTAAATGAAAAACCACTGACATAGTTGTGATTATTTACTTTTTCTAATGTTTCACTACCGGTATTTCTATGTAAGTATTTAGTATTTGTCATATCTAAATAGATATCGTTAGGTACAAATGATATGGTTACTTCTGCCGAAAAGCAGTTTTCTTTTTCTGTTTCCGTTAATTCGTTATACTCTTCTATTGTTAAACGGTCACCTACATCATAGGAAGCAAAAGCTTTTGTTACTTCATAGAAAGTTGCAGAATTTGTTAAATTTAAGGTGAAATATTTATCACCAACGTTATCTTCAATATCATAAGTAAAGTCTAGAGTTTCGATTCCTATAGTATAAGTACCCGTTAATTCTTTTACATATGGTTTTGTAGAAGTAGCACTTGTTTCAATAACAATTTCATCACCTTCATGAAATTCTTCTTTAGGATCTATTGTTATTTGGTAAGAGTCCGTTCCAGCTTTTTCATAAATTACACCACTTGTTTTACTAAGAGTGCAACTAACACTATCAGGGCAAGATACTTTAATATCATATGTAATGTCACTTTTGGTACTTTTTAAAGTGTTTTTCTTGTTATTGACATCGATTGTTAAAGTATAGGGGTTAACACCATCCCAGTTATTAATTTTATATTCTTTCCCATTTAGTCCTAAAATGCTACTATTAAAGTAAAACTCGTTACTTTCTAGGATATGATTATGAATTACATTATAGATATATCTAGCAAATGTGGTTCCAAAAAGAAGGATTAAAAGAGCTAAGATAAAGACAATGATACTAGTTTTTTTGTGTTCTCTTATATAATCCATAATTTCACCTCTTTTAATCTATTATTTGTTTTGATAGTATTTCTACTTCGATATTTTCTATATTATCAGCATAGTCTGTTGCATCTTTATAGTTTTCGGGAAAGTATACTACAAGAGTATATATATCTGTTTCATCTTCAGAATATAAGAATTGATATTTTTCAGTTCCTTCTAGATAGTTATACCAAGCACCATCTTCATCTTGTATTGTTTTAGCGTTTGCAAATAAGTTTGTAGCACCAACATCATCATAGTTTTCATTCCTATATAATTCGATAGTTAATGGTAAGTTTGTTGTTGTTTTAAAGTTTAATTGATATTCAATATCTACTTCACTATGTTTATTAGTATTAAAATTAGAAATGCTAAATTTATAGATATATGGTTTAGAAGATGGTTCAATTTTATTAGTATCTATATTAAAATTCATTCCCGATGGTTCTATTAGATATATTGCTTTATTAATATCAGCAATTAATTTTGCTTGGGATTCATAGGAAGCGTATGCTATTTGTAATAAGTGAATGGCTAAAACAATTAGTAAAAATAAACCTATAACAACAATAAGAAAACGTTTTTTATATTCAAAGTATTTAATATTTTCTTTTTTTAATTTATTTAAGATTTTTAGTTTTTTAGCCATTTTTACTCCTCCTACTTTTTCTTTTGTGCTGCTTTAAAATTCACTTCTAATAAATCACTAGGTTGTGGATCTTCATTAGGATTTACCATAACATCTTCACCATGGTCATCCCAGGTTGCATAAAGTTTTATTTGCTCTTTTTTCTTATTTTTTATATCTTGTAAAGTCATGGTACCATGATAAGTATTTTCTTCTTTAGTAATATTTGAAGAACTTTCTACTTTCGTAATCGTTAATAATTTATTTTCATCTACAGTTTGGTCAATAATTTCTAAATAATAGTCGAAGGCAACCTGGGTTGTAGTTGGATCAATGGAAATAGTAATAACACCAGATGTTCCAGGTGAGATAGTTCCTTCTTTAGTATGATTTTCATCCCAGTCAATTGTATCAATTGTAATTTGTTGGGCAGTATTTGAAGTTACTAGGGTATTATTTACTTTTATTTTCCAGTCTGCTACTTCTCCTTCAACAGATGTTTCTGTTTCACTTTCATATGCCGTATAAGTTGTTTTAGTACTTAGATAAAGAAAACAGGTGATGACGATTAGTAAAGCAATTATTATATTTTTATATTTTCGCAATTGTCTCACACCCTCCCATATTATTATTATAACACAACCTTATTTGTTCAAAAAGAAAAAAAGATAGAACTTTATAATAGTTCTATTTCATCTTTTTCATCTTTTTTTGTTTTTTCTTTTGGAGATATTTTATTTTTCTTTTTAGCTTTTTTAGCTTGTTTTCTTTCTTCTTCTCGTTCAATATCTTCATCACCATATTTAACAACAATAATTAAAGCATAAATTTGGTACATAAAGATTAAAAGTATTGGTAAGATAACTAGTAATAAAAAGCCTATTTTTGATTCTAAGATATCAAGTATGCCACCAATATCATGATAGATGGCAGAGTATTTACCTAAAACTCTATTAGAAGCTATTGTTGTTTCATCTTCATCATCTAATTGATAGACAGCAGCAGTTTGATCTTCGTTGATGATTTCTTTTACATGTGCAGTTTCAACAGTATATTTATTATCTGCTGTTCCATAATAATAGATTTTATCGCCAACTTCAATTTTACTTGGTGTTCCTCTAACAATTAATAAATCTTTTTCTTGTGCTTCCTCTAAATAAGCACTTCTAAATTCATCAATAGTTACTAAGGTAGTATCTCCAAATTGTGTAAAACCATATTTATTTGTTGCTAAAAGACATGCTGTAATAGCAATAACATAAATGATAATTAATACTTCAACTAATCCCCAGATTCCTTTAAGAAAGTTTTTCATATAAACAGCCCTCTCATTATTTTATTCTATTTAAGAGTATCATAAATTTTTTTCTTTTTCAATAAATAAGGGAACATATTTATACGTTCCCTTGAATTTTACTTTTTAATAATGATATATTCTTGGTCTTCATCAATTATTTGATTACCATCATATAGTTTAAATATAACTCTATAAGTTCCACTAGTTAAAATATCACTATATTCAAAACTAATATTTTCTGTTGTTTTTAAATCATTTTTAATATATCTTTCTTCTGGAGTTATACTTGTTAATCCTAATGTTTCTGGACGACTTAGTTCATTTTTAAATATTTGATTAAAATCTACTTCGGTGTATGCCCTAGTATCTTTATTATCAATATTTCTTTTTTGGATTGTAACACGAAGATTAGGATTTTGTAAGTTTTCATTTAATCTAACTTCAAAACTTGATGTAGACGTTTCTTGTTCATTTAATCTAGTGTAGCCATCTACTACTTTATTTTTATCATTACTTGTAACACTGATAGCATTTCCAGATGGTACTACGGTAATTTCAACTTCTTGTGTGGTAGCACCAAGGTTTGTTGAATTATGTAGTCCATCAGATGATGCAAATAAACTAAAGACCATTTTATAGGTTCCTGCTGGTAATACTTCATTAGTCAAGAAATATAAATCTTTATTTAAGTTCGATACTTTACCAGCTAGTTTTATTCTAAATACACCTTCGCTATCTGCAAAGTAAGATGTGCCATCCATTTGGAAACTAGATCCTGTTAATTGGGAAGATGATACTTGGTTGCCAGAGGCATCATATAATGTAACATTTACTCCCATACTACTTGATTCATAGTTAGTATTAATAATAGATTCCCTATTAGCAGTTTGATCATAAGAAACTCTTGTTTGATATGAAATATGACGAAGAGTATCTGGATAGATATTAGGACTGTCAAAGTTTATCGTTTGTTCTAGAACCATATTCGTTGTATCGTATAAGTTAAAATACATATAGTTTTGTCTAATACCTAAAACAGTTATAACAGAACGATCTTCACTATTACGTAGTTCAAAACGCATATACTTATTTAAGTTATTTCCAGTTGTGGTTGTTTCTTTAAAGTCAAAGATAAAGATAAATTCTTCTATAGTTCTTTCTTTAGAGTCATCATAATATTTATTATTTTCTGCTTTTTCATCGTAGGTATTATCTTCATCTGTACTACCCATCTTAATGAATTTATTTATTCTATATGTAATTTCATTATCTGTTTGCAACTGAGTAATAGCCCTATTATACTCTTCTTCATCGATATTATAGTAGTAATACTCTGGTACACCATCTTGAGAACTGTAGTCTAACATTGTGATTTGGGTACCAACTGGTAAAGCATAATCTGTAACTAAGGCATGATAGTTTTCGTTATTTCGACCATAGATATTTTCAAATGTATCTTCAGCATATAAATCGAAATATGCTGTAAACTGACTTTGATTTGTAATGTTTACAGATGTCGCTGCTGGCATTTCATATTTTTTATCATATGTAATACTAGCATCATAGGCATTTCCATCATCATATTCTTTGGCTACTAAATCAATAGTAATTGTAATTAATTGAACATCATACTCGATTTCATTCTTTGGTGTTAGAGCTTGCATTGTGATAACAACAGTACCAAGTTCTTGGTTTAGAGAAATATTTTTTGCATGATATAGATAGAACATTAATGATGGTGCTAAGGTTTGACTATCGGTTTTATAAGTTTTATCTCCAGTATATTTTCCTCCATCATCAGAGAAGAATTTAGTTGTTCCATAAGCAGTCCATTCACTGGTTTCTGTTTTCATAGAAAGTCCTAATAGACTATTTGCTTCTTCTTTTGTATCAGCAACTTTAGGAACGTTATTAGAATCAATTAAGCCAACACCTGGCGTTAATCCTTCAGAGTTAAATCCAATAACTTCAAAGATAGTGTCTCCACTAGAAAACTCTCTCATAGATAATTCGTAAGTTCCAAGTGATGAGTATTTTGATGCTGTCATAGCAAAGTTATAATTGATTGCTGAAATACCAATTGTCCACATGTAGTAGTTAGAATCTGGTGGAGTTGGATTGATATATTCTGTCGATATTTCTGTATATTCATCATTAATAAAGTTACTATAGAATCCATCCACGGTAATATCATGATTTACTTTATGTAGTCCTAAAACATAGGAACCTCCAATGATAATATCACCGGCATCACCTGCGTCTCCATAGTTTACATCATAATCATATAATCCGTATGAGAAAGAACCATTACCATATTTTTGATACATTCCGAAGAAGGTCATTCCTGATACTTCTCCATATTCTGTTGCGGCTTCATTCGTTGTAACATTAAGGTTACGGTTTGCTAGTACATAGATACGGTTATCAACATTCTTTTCTACTTTCTTGGTATCATCATTAATGATAACAGCAGCTTTTTGTTCTTCTCCATCAATATCTACGGTACTTTTTAGATTTTGTAGTAAGTTAGCATTTCTTTGGAGTAATAAAACTGTATTATTTTTTATATTTAATTCATCTATACGGTTAAATGAATATTCAATATCTGAGTATTCGTTGGTTCTATCGGTTGTTCCTTCTAGTTCCATCACGGTGTTATCAATTACTACTTTGTTAGCTCTTTGAATAGAGATATTTTCACTAGGATTTTCTCTTGTTCCAAGATTAGCAATATAGATATCACTTGTTCCACTGGAAGATGAAGCGTTTCCTGAACCAAATATTGAACCTGACATAATAAAGTCATGATGGTTATTTAGATATCCTTCTCCATCAATATCAATATCGATTGCTCCAGTAACAGAGATGAATGAGAAGTCATAGTTTTCTGAACCTTCAGCATTTGCTTCTCCTCCACCAAAGACTGTTCCACCGATGTTAATTGATGTTTCTTCAAGGTTATTTTTATTTACGGCTTTTGTTCCAATATTAGTATCCGTTTTTCCATAGACTACAGAAGTGTTCGCTCCTCCATAGACATTTCCATAAATATGTCCACCAACAAGATTTACCGTAGCAGTTGAGTTATTACTTGCTTCTGTTCCTGTTGCGGCAGCGTTACCGCCACCAAATAGACAACCTTGATGTGGTGCTTTAGATGAGGTGCTACCAATTACAGTATTACCGTCAACAGTAATTTCTGTATTTTTATTAACAATGGCACTTTGTCCATTTCCTCCTCCATAAGCACTACCTAATATATTCGTTGAGGTTATATCTACTTTAGTACTTCCTGAGACTTCACCATAGTTTCCTCCTCCGTAAATATTAGTGTTAATGGTACTATTCGTTACGATAACAGATGTATCTCCATTAATCGTAGCCATATTTCCTCCACCATAAATGTTATTTACGGTTGCATTAGATACATTTACCTTTGGTACG
This sequence comes from uncultured Bacilli bacterium, assembly GCA_944332465.1. GTDB lineage: Bacteria > Bacillota_I > Bacilli_A > RF39 > UBA660 > Faecimonas. The sequence continues at coordinate 7,319 of CALVJZ010000018.1, forward strand.
TTTACTACAGCTTCATTTCCTCCTCCATAGATATTACCAATTACTCCGGTAACAACGTCTATAGAAGAATTGATTGTCGTACCTCCAAGATTATTTCCGCCAAAGATATTATCGATAGTTAAAGTATTTGTTTCATATTTTCCAATATATATTTTAGTTGTTGGAATATCTCCAGATTTATTAGAGCCACCATATACATTACCAATATCACCTTCTAATATTTCGATTGATGTCTCATTTAGACCAGCTTCATTTCCGCCACCAAAAATATTATTTATATTACCGTTATTAATTAGAATAGAGGCGATGTTAGAGGTTGCTTTATTTCCTCCACCATAGATACTACCAATTTCTCCTGTATCTACAGTTATATTAGCATATGATGTTGTTCCAGCGAGGTTATTTCCACCATAAATATTAGTAATTGTACCTGATGCTATATGAATCGTAGCATCATCTACAGTACCTGATGTATTAGAACCGCCGTAAAGATTACCGATTGTTGCATTGGATATTTTTATATCAGTTGTGGTAGCATTTGCTTCATTTGATCCACCAAAGACATTACCAATATTTGAATTGGTAATATTTACAAGAGTTGTTGTGGCAGGAGCTTTATTTCCTCCTCCATAGACAGAACCGGTAATTGTTCCACCTGATACATTTACATTATCGGTTGTTGTTCTTCCACCTAAGTTATTTCCACCAAAGACATTGCCAGCATTTCCACTGGTCATAGTGACATTGGTTGTAGTAACGTTTCCAGATTCATTTGAGCCACCATATAAACTATTTGTAACTGTTGCTCCTTGAAGGTAAATATTGGTTGTTGTTTGTCCTGTTTGATTTCCACCACCAAAAGCATTACCAATTGTTCCATTATTTAAATAAACGGTATCTTGATTACTTGGACTTCCAGCAGCATCGTTTCCACCAAAGACATTACCAATATTTCCATTGTTGATGGTTACTAATACATTCCCATAGACCTTTGGCGTATACGTATTATTTCCTTGGCCTCCACCAAATACCGAAGTGGTAATGACACCATTATTTACAGTTACATTTGTGGACTTATTATTCGCTCTTTCATTTTCTCCTGTACCGTTTACTGTACCATAGGCACTTCCCCCATAGACGGAACCAGAGATTGTTGGTCCTTCTGTTTCGTTTCCAATTGTAACGTTTACATTATCTTCGATATAAGTACCGGGACTATTTTGCCTAGTATAGCCACCTTCTCCTCCACCGTAGACGTTATTAGTTACTTTTCCAGCTAGAACTGTGACATTACTACCTCCATAGACTGTTCCTTTTACTCTAGAACCTCCATAGATATTGCCCACTGTTCCACCGGTCATTTCAATATTAATAGTTGAGTTTACAGTAGTGGTGTAATCCCACCTACCTCCTTCGTAGGTAGCTTCTCCTCCGGAACCGTTATTGTTACCTCCACCATAGACAGAACCTAAAACGTTTCCACCAAGGATTTTAATATTTGTTGTTGATTCTTTGGTACCATTTTGATTTTGATATGGCACAAGTCCTGTTGCTCCATAGTTTCCTCCACCATAAACATTCGATTTTATAGTGGCATTACCATCAATTATGATATTAGAATGGTTCGCTGATCCTACTTGAGTAGAACTACTATTACCATTACCAATTCCAAAGACATTTCCAGAAGAAACTCCATATAGTTGTTGTCCCCTATTTATTAGATTATCATCACCTACAGTAGCATTTCCACCAATATATAGGAAAGTACTACCAGTTAATGTTCCTTTAGCGTTTGAAGTTGAATCCCTACCTTCGATACCATTACTTCCTCCAAAGACTCCATAGTTGACAGTTCCACCGGTCATATTGATAATTCTGTTACCAAATGTTTCAGAACGTCCTGCTCCACCGATAACCATATCGATTGTTCCACCTTTGATGTTAATATAGGTATCGTTAATATTTTCTCTATTGCTTGCTGTAAGTGGTCCACCAAGTAAGTTATAAATATCTCCACCTTCGATGATTGCTTCTCTTGCAGCGTAGTAGTATCCATCATTTCGTCCACCAACATAAATTCCAGCGGCATAGTCATATTCATTTGTTCCAAAGCTACCACTTTTTACAACCATATGTAGAGCAACACCTGTTTGGGTGGAGTCAGAATAAATGGTATTTGACCAGCTACCACAGGCAGCATAAACAATGTCTAAGTTATCATTATTTTTTGTTACTCTATCATAATCACTACCATATATCATCCAGCCATCAACATAGATTGTTCTAGTTGACGTAGGGTCTGTTGATGAGGTGTTGTTGTAGACACCTGATTCTACTTCTACTTTATATTTTTGTAGGTTACTAGAACTTCCTACACTAGTTCTACCTGTTCCTCCACCAACGATAGCTGAAGCGTTGACATAGTTACTATATTGGGTGATTCCACGTCCTATTTTTAAATTGTTGTAATTGGCATAGATATTACCATTACCACTACTAGGTGATGAATCATAACTTTGTCTTCTCGTTGTGCTTCTAATCAGTATATGTTCGATTCTAGTATCTGCTGATACAGAAATAGAACTTCTATTCATATTAATATAATTACTAGTATTATGATAATTTCTACCATTATAGATTCCTGTTATTGTTACAGGTTTATCAGAGCTCCAAGATGCTTGAGCAGACGTATTTAAAACGATGATATTCGTATCTCTTGTTGGTAAATAGTATAGGTTTCTATCTGTTGTTACAGTATTGGCGTTACCGTTATCATCATAGAATTGTTGTAATTTATAATAAGTACAACCACTATAACTATTACATGTTCCACTTGTTTGTAAAACACCACTTTGATTATAATAACCAGCGATAGATGAGTATCTTGGTATATTTACGCTTTCATATAAAGCTGCAGCAGATGCACCCTCTGGTACCATAGTTTCAGTTATTTCTGTAGCTTCTAAATCTCTTACTTCTGTCATTCTATTGTTTCTTAATTCATAATAAGTTTCATTTTCATTATATGGATCTGTATTTTTAATATAATAATCACAGCCACCAAAGGAGAAACAAGTTCCTGACTCACTTTGTCCTCTATTATTTACTGCTCCTGATGGATAAGAGGAAAACATACCAATAGTTCTATAGACATAATACTGGGTAACATCAGCTGTTACTTCATAGCGTGTATCTTTAATTGGTCTCATTGCTTGGTCGTGCATAGCATTAAAAGCACTTTGCCAACTACTTGAACTCATAATATAAGAATTTGCTTTTATCCAAGAAGCATAAAAAGTTATATTTATAGTATTATCACTATTTACAGGTACTTTAGCATACCTTGTATATGTTTCTTCATCAAAACTGATTGTAACGCCAGGATAATCAGTTATCCAACCATTGAACGCTTTATCATTTGGATGATCAGCATAAGGGTTATCAATTAAAGGAATATTTACATAACCATTTTCAATTGGGTAATATTTATAGTAATTCATTTTACTTTGTTGTTCATCTAAACTAATATAACCTGTCATAGTAGAATCACTAATGTCTGAGGCATTATATTGAATATATACTTTAGCTAGTGTTGTATCATTATAAATATTTTGATTTGCTCCTGTAGGAAGTGTACCTGTTTGTGATGAAGTATAGTTTAGACCTTTATAATAGTTATAGTCACTATCTAAATCATTTATATAAACCGTATCTCCTTCAATACCGGTTTCATGTAAAGTAATAGCAGCACTACGTCCAAAGTTAAAGTATACAGGTATATCTTCACTTGTAGTACTAAATGCTTGGATAGATTCTTTTACAATTATTAGTCTGCCTTCTTTTATAATCCATTGATATGGTTTTTCAGTGTTATTATTAAAGTTTTCTAATATTTTTTCGATTGTAATATTTTCAGTTAAAACATTAACTTTTCCATTTACATATTCTACTTGATAAGTATTTTCGACTTTAGCTTTTTCCATTAACTCTTTAGCAATACTTATATTTTGGGTAGTAAAGTTTGTATGAGTAATTTCTGTTACTATATTTTTACTAGTACCATTCATTTTACCAAAGATACTTCCAAAGACATTATTATTTTTATCAGTTATTTCTATGTTGTTATAGATGTTTTCAATGGTATTATTTTCTCCCACTTCAGAAAATAGTCCACCTATTTTAGAAGGTTTAACATTTAAGACATTTGATAAATCTAAATGATAGTTATCAATAGAAATATTTTTAATAGTTGTATTTTCTATTACTTCATTTGCTAGTAGACCAATTACTAATTGGTTATTATCACTTGGTGTAGTTGGTTTTATTTCAACATTATTAATATTTAAATTAATTATTTCAGCATCACTTACAAAATTAAAAAGAGAATAATATTCGTGTTCTTTTTCAGTCTTTGGTGAAAGTAATTTAAAGTTTTCGATACTATTTCCTTGACCATTAAAGTGTCCACTAAAAGTAATAGTTTTATTATCTTCTAGAGTACCTATTCCACTCCATTCATGTCCTCCTAAATCAATATCATTTGTTAATACAAAATAAGTATCTTTTAAATTATTTAGGGTTTCTTCTTCTACTACTTTTTTTAAGTAAGCTAGTTCACTACCATTACTAATTTGATAGGGATTATCTTTTGTTCCATTTCCACCAGAAAAAGAAGTAGCTACTTCTACTCCATCCCAGATTTCATTATCTAAATCACTTAAAGTTAAGGTTGCGGTGAATAAATTATAGATGAAAAAAGATGCAATTAAGACAAGAAAAACCATGAAAATCTTAAATATTGCTGTTTTCTTTACTACAAGATTTTTCACCACTTATCCCTCCTTTTAATGATTTACATAATTCTTAAGTTTTACAAAACGTTCTATTCTATCTAATTCAAATACTTTTTTATTATCATATTTGATTGATATTTTTTCCATAAAGGTAATTAGTGATTTTATTTGTTTTTTAGCATAGGTGTCATTCTTTTTAATTTCTTTGAAATGATTTTTGCTATCGATTTGAACTTTATATTTTAATATTTTATAAACTCCATCAAAGAATGTTTGATCATTATATAAAATAGCAAAAGTCAATATTCTTAAGAATACATAAATAGGCATTTCATATATTTTATTTCTTAGGTTTTCATATAATCCTGCTTTATCTAAATCATAGTCATATATTTCTTTAAATGTTGGATGAAGAATTGTTTCTTCTAATTCTTTGGTATCTCCAACCGTTAATATTTGAGCTATTTTATAAATATATTGATATTTGGTTAGCCATCTTTTATTCATTTTAGTAATGGTTAAAGTATCATTTTTTATTCTTAGAAGGTTTAAGACTTGTTCTAGTAGTTCTTTTTCTTTTTCTTTAGCTGAATTTCTTTCTTTTCTAACAATATTATTATCATCAATATCAATAATATCTTCTACTTCTAATATTTCAATTTCATCTTCTATTTCTTCTTGTTCTTGATCTTTTTGAATCTTTAACACTTCACTAATTGGTATATTTACAGTATTTCCTGTTGATTTTTCTTCTTTTTTAACAGGTGTTGTGGAAAATAGTTCTTCTGGTACTCTTCCACTTTCTTTTTTCTTTGGTATATTTTCTTCACCAACAATTATCTTTTTAAAGATTTTATCAAAGTTTAGGAAAGCAAGTAAGATAAATATGATTAATAACACAGCAATTAGTTTTAAAACAAAACTTGGTGAGATAACCATTTTTACTTGTCCTACAATATCATCTTTAGATATTGGTTCATCCTCAGTATTGTTGACATCACCTTGAGTGATTATTTGATCTCCAATTTTTTTAACAACACGGTGAGTAATAAACTCTCCTTCTTCTGTTTTATAAGTAATAATGTCATTGATATTTGCTTCTTCTCCTATTTTTACGATAACAACATCATTTACTTCTATCGTTCCAGACATAGAACCTGTTGCGACTACAAAATATGTATATCCAAAGACATTAGCATAATCTTTTTTTAAGACATCAGTGACAATGAACGTATATACACATAAAGCTACAAGCATACCAACAAATAAATAGCCGAATGATTTCATTATTTTTTTTGCTGTACTCATCTTTTTCACCACGCCATCTTTATTCTTTTACAATTTATTATATCATGTATTTTTTTCTTTTAAAATAGTTATAAGAAAAATTGTAAATAAAAATTGTACAAATGATTGTACAATTTAATTTTATAAAATTTCTTCTGGAGTATAATCAATTTTATCAATATCACAAATTAATTTCATTTCTTCAATTGACATATTAGAGTTCTTTATATTATTTATTAATGCTACTATTTCTACTGTTGTGATAGCTGTATCAATTGTATCTGGTCCTATTTCTTCTTGTGTAATGTTGATACCTAAAAGAGCATATTTTTCAGAGATAACTTTAGCAATATCATAATCTAGAGTTGCGGTTATTTTATGAAGAAATTCAACATTAGGATTAAAGACAAATTTCATATAACGTCTAACATAATTTCTTAAATTAAAATCCACATCAATATCTTGGAACTTTTCTACTAATGTTTTTTCAATATAATAATATGAACTTAAACTTGTTACAAGGAAGTCATAGACACTACTTCCTTCAGTTAAATATTTCGCAATATTAACATCAATTTCTAGTTCATCTAATTCCTTATATAGAGCATCTAGTTTATTAATTTGTTCTTTTATTTTTGTTTTTAAAGTTGTTATTTTAGTAGGATTAGGTCTTGCTAGAAAACCAATTCCTGTTGCTCTAAGATATTCTTTATATAATTTTTCACGATTTTTTTCTTCAGCTAATACTTCTTTTTGTTTCGTTTCATACTTTGTCTTAGATTCTTCTTTTTTCTTAAAACGACTAATCATGTCTTTAATAATACTTTCATAGTTGTAATACTCTTTTAAGACAACTAAATCACGATTAAGATTGATTGTTTCCATATCGAAATCTTTTTGTTCTTCTTCTGTTAATTCACCATAAGTATCTTTAATAACTAATTGATTAAAACTTTTACTACGAAGTGGTGCTCCTACAGTATAGTCATCAATATTACGTGATTTTCCTAAGAATTTTTGAAGATTAGTAAACTCATCTTTATCCATTCTTTCTTCTAAGTTATGTTCTCTTTCTTGATAAGATGCTTCAATATTTTCTTTAGTAAGTGATACACTATCTAGAAGTTCTTTTTCTAGAGTAAGACTATATTCAGATAATTTTTGATAATACTTGGTAACAATACTTTTTAAATTATGTTTGATATGCATAATTAGTTCAGGACATTCCCAGTATACTTCTTTAAAAGTATCTTGCATTACATCATCAAAGTTATCACTATCTTTGTTTTCTATCAGTGCTTTCATATAAGTATTAACAAAAGGACTATAAGTAAAGTCTTCTAGTGTTAGAGTAATTCCAGCTTTTTGAAATATATTTAAAAATTCTACTATACTATTATTTATAACATCTAAAGATGATTCTGTTTCTTTAGATAATTGATAGAAAATATGAGCTATTTCAAGTTTTATTTCTAAGGCTACTTCTTTTTTAGTAAATGGTACTATTCTAAGTAGTTCGAGCATGTTTTTATTTTCTTGTTCATATTCTTCTTTTTTATCTACTGGAAAAATAGATTTTTTATAACTATCTAATTGTTCAAAGACTTGTCTTTGATATTCCTTAAATTTAGGTATTTCTTTTTCAATATAGAGATTTCTTTCTTTGACAGCATTTTTATGGAATTTTTCTTTCATTCTTTTGGTGCCGTCGTTTGTTTCTAGAGGAAAATTATCAATATGGTTAACGTTTGTTTCTATTTCTTTTCTGATTTTTTCTTGTAACTCACTATTCATTATTTGCCTCGTCTTCTTCACTTATTTTATTATCCTCTAAATATTCTAAATGTTTTTCTATTTCTCCATAAAGTTTTAATAACTCTTGTGCTTGTTCCATAAACCCTCCTATATTTTAAAAGGCCTTCTTTAGGAAGGCCTCTTTATTTTCATGACCAACAACTTGATCATATTATATTTTTATCTATTAGGCATTAGCTTGACGATCAATACTAAATACTAAGTTAAAGTTTAGATCTCCACCTGATGCATAATCTTCACAGTCAACGTCTTGTCCTTCTACCCACATGTAGAATCTTACTTTAGTAACACCTCTTTCAAGTGATAATACTTGAAGGTATTGATCTTCAGGAATTCCTGTAGAGTTTGTAGTTTTTAAAACTGGTGCTTCTACTTTTTGGAATGTTCCTGCAGCAGTTGAATCAATATCAACACCTGGAGTATTGATTGTATTAATTAATCCATAGTATTCTACTGGAGCGTTTCCTGCTCCTGGAGTTAGAGTCTTTCCATATAATGCTGCATTAGTAACACCTGTTGCTGTATGGATATCTGCATTTGGTTCCCAGATTACTAAGCCAGTTGTATCTGCTGCTTTAGCAGCTTGGATTGTTGCTGATTGAGCTACATCTGTAACATGTCCTTGTGGTAACATAGCTACACGTGATGCATATTGGATTTTTGAATCAGTTCCAGCACCATCAGCATCTCCTCCGGTTACTTGAGAAGCAGATGTTAAATATAATGTTTGGTCTTCTGATACATTGAAGAATAAGTCGAATGCAATAAAGTCTCCTGAATCAGTAGTATTTGTTTCAGTTGATTTTGTTGCAGTTAATTCAACTGCACCATCAGAATCTTCATCAGCTAATGAACCTTTATACATATTGATGAATCCAGTTCCAGCATCTACTGTTCCAGCAGTTGAAACAGGGTTAACTTGTCCAGATGGCACTTGATTCTTTGCTGTTTTATAAGTAGTAATTGCACCAATAATATCTTCTTTTGTAACAACTGTTTTCCAGTCCATAGCGTCAACTGAAATTTGTAGACCTGCAGATGTTGATACGTTAACATCTAGGTTTTCAACAGTTACTTGTCTGTTGGCAGTGAACCATGTATAAGTTGATGCAGTTAGGATAACGCCAACAAATAAAATTAGTAATAATGATAAAAATATTTTTCTTCTTTTCTTTTTGTTTCTTTCCTCTTTTTTCATTCTTTACACTCCTTATTAAGCTATATGTTCTTCTGTAATGTCCATGTGCATTTTGATTTCTCCACCAAGTAAATCATTTTTACACTCTGGATCATCTCCCTCTATCCATACTACGATGGTATAGCGGTCTTTGGTACCAGGTTTCATATTTTTTCTTTGCTCTAGTACCGCAATGTCTTTGGTTACAAATTTCTTTGTACCCGGTTCCTTTTTCTTGGTAACCTTATTCTTTTTTGCATAGACTGTAGGTTTACCATTACGATAAATCATTATTCTAATTGCTTCATCTACATTTCTTACAGTATCGTCAATATCCACTTCGTACCAATAATGGACTTTTTCTTCTCCTGCATTTACAACATAGAATGTATAAGCAATATAGTTGTCGCCGTTATGGGCACCAGTTGCTTCTTTATCAATATTTTCAGGAAGCCATTTTATAGAAATATTATCCATATAATCTATGGTATCAGCGGACAACTGCCTTGTCTTTGATTTTAATTTACCATTTTCTGATAAAAATATGTTCTTTCTATTTGACAGATTTTTATCCAGAGTTACAGTAAATCTTCCACCATCGTAGACGATATACAAAAATAAATAAACAATGGATAATATTATTATCAATAGTAGAACTGCTATTTTAATTAGTCTAGAAAAAAGTTTTTTTCGATAGACTTTTTGTGCTTCTACATTTACAGTATTTATTGCCATTTCTTATCACCACTTGTTTTTTTATTTTCTAGTACATCACTCTAACTTATGCTCCCTTTCCTACTATGTCATATTTATTGTATCGTTTTTTTATTTAAATGACAAGGGGTAATTTTTTTGTTTACATTTGTTTACAAAGTAAGTCTATATCTTTAAGAAATAATGGTTATGATAATAGATATAGTTATTAGTAATATTCCTAATATAATTACAATTCCTGATAGTGATATATTTCCACTATTAGGTCGTTTTAAGGTTTTTTGGACTGCTTTTGGTTGATGGTTATTAGTTGGCATCATACTTGTTAATTGTTGATTACTATTTGTACCTCTTACTTTTTGTTCTGTTAAAGATGTTATTCTACTTATATATTGTTCATTTGTTTTGCACCCTTCTTTAGTTGCGGTTAAGGTATGTGTTAAAGTGTTTGCTAGTAATTCTTGGCGTTTTGTGGTTGCGTTTCTTGTTGCTTTTAAGGTTCTTTTAGCTTGTCCTAGTAAAAATGTTTTTTCTGAAGACGAAATATTAGTAGCATTACTTATTTTATCTATTTTTTCTGTTATTATTCTGGTAGCATGTTCTTTTTGTTCTTCTGTTTTTGAACTTAATTCTTGTAGTCTTCTTGTTATTTTTTCTTCTGGTGGTATATCACTTTCATCTTTTAGAGCGTGGGTAATAATACCTTTTACTGTGTAAGTTTCAAAACTTAGGGTGCTTTCGTTTACTTGTTGTCTTCTTTCCTCTAGACCATTTGTTTTCCTAGCAGTTTTAGGGTTATACGTTTCTGGTACAAAGTTTAGTCCTTTAGTATCAATTTTTTGTTCTACTTTTTCTATTGTTTTTCCATAATGTGCTATTTGTTTTGGAGTATGAGCATCTATTCCGTATAAGACTGGTGCTTGATACTCTTTAGCAATAGACCAGAATGTTTTATCAGGATAACCTTTTTC
>CALVJZ010000019.1 GCA_944332465.1 uncultured Bacilli bacterium
AAAAATTAGAAAATGTTGTACAAGTTATTCAAGATACCTTAAAAGATAAAATTAATTTATTTGAATATAAGGAAAATAACAATAGAACTTATGCTAGTTTTGAATTATCAAAACCATTAAGTGTTAAAGATTCTACATTTGTTAAAAGCAAAATTAATAGGGAAGTATTTGTTTTAGAAATAGATGATGGTAATAATAGTAAAACAACTATTGAAATACACTTAAAAAGTCCACTTGAAAAAGATTTGACTTTGGAGAAAGGAAATAAAAATGCTTAATCCAAAGGGCATATTTTTAGATTCTAATCATAGTTTTAAAATGGGTGATTCAATGATTAGAACTTATGGAAAAAAGACAATAAAATTTGAATTTAATTTTGATGAAACTGGTGAAAATCTAAAAACAATAATTAATAAAACATATAAAGAAGAATTATATAGAAAAAAAATATTACTAGGAGGTGCTAATGATGAGTTGCAAAAAATCAAAAATGATGTTAACATGCAATCGTAGATATTTTGGGCCCCTATCAGAAAAAGGGGGGATATAAATATATGGTAGGAAATCAAATCTACAAATGTGCAGAATATAAAAGGCTTTCAAAAGAAGATTTTGGAAAATGTGATGAATCTTCTTCTATTTCAAGTCAAGGTATGATTATTCGTTCATTTGCTAAACATAATGGTTTAAATATTGTAAAAGAATATGTAGATGATGGATATTCTGGTGGTAACTTTGAAAGACCTGCATTTTCTGAAATGATACAAGACATTGAAGATGGTTTAATAAATTGTGTTATTACAAAAGATTTATCAAGACTTGGTCGTGAAATGTACGGAACTGGTAAATATATTGAAGAATATTTTTTAGAACACAATGTTAGATATATAGCAATTAATGATTCTTATGATTCGTTAATTGGTGATTCTATGTTAGGTTTAAGACTTGGGGTAAATGATTTATATTTAAGAGATGTTTCTAAAAAAGTTAAATCATCTTTTAGAGTAAAACAAGAAAGAGGAGATTATATAGGATCGTTTCCATGTTATGGTTATAAAAAAGATCCTAATGATAAACACAAGTTAATAATTGATCCAGAAGCAAGTAAAGTTGTAAGACTTATTTATTCACTTGCTCTTGAGGGAAATGGTGTTTGTGTTATTTCAAGAATTCTTTCTGAAAAGAAAATCCCTATACCAATAGTTTATAAAAAAGAACCTAGAGGTTTAAAGGTTACAGAAAATGATGGATGTGGTATTTGGAAACATTCAACAATAAGGAATATATTAAAAAGTCAAATGTATATAGGTAATATGGTACAACATACACATGAGAAAATAAGTTACAATAATAAAAAATGTAGAAAAGTTAAAGATTCAGAATACATCATAGTAGAAAATACTCATGAGCCTATTATTAGTAAAGAAGATTTTGAAAAAGTGCAAGAAATACTAAAAGATAGGCATACAACTTCAAAAGAAAGAAATTTTGATAGATATTTGTTGTCTGGGTTGCTTGTATGTGGTAATTGTGGTAGAACACTAGGTATTGGTCATAAAAAAAATAGACAGACACAAACTAATTACACAAGTTGTAATAACTATAATCGTAAAGGAAAAATATCAGGATGTACTCCTAATAGATTAAATTATGATTTATTAGAAAAAGATATTGTAAACTATTTAAAAGATATTGGTGAAGAATTTATAAAACATTATAATACGAGAGAATTAGTAGAAGATTCTGTTTATATTTATAATAAAGATGTACTGTCAATGAAAAATGAAATTGATTCATTGAATACTAAAATAAAAAAAGAATTAGACACAATTTCAAGTCTATATAATGATAAAGTTGAAGGTCATATTTCTTTGGAAGTCTATAAAAACTTATCTAAAAAGCATGAAGATAATCTGCAAGAATTAAATAAAGAAAAAGATTTAAAAGAGTCTAGATATCAAAGTCTTGCAAACTCTACTGCTGAAATGGATTTTACAAAATGCAGAGAGTTAGTTGAAAGTTATGTAAGTATGAAAAATCCTAGTAGAACATTAATTAAAAACTTAATTAATAATATTGTTATTTATGATAACGGTGATGAAAAAACAGTAAAAGTTAATTTTAAATTTAAGGCATTATCATACTTTGCAACTACTATAAAAGATTAAAAATACCACACTTGGAAAGGCAACCCCTTATTTTTTTACCACACTAAAAAGAGTAACGGGTGTAACACTACCATTTTTATCTTATGGTGGTTCATCTCTTTTAATCAGTATGCTTAGTATAGGAATTTTATTAAATATATCTAGAAATATAAACAATAAAAATTAAATGCTTTATATTGTTAAATATAAGTGGTAAAATAATTATAGGTGATTATGTGAATATAGAATTAGAGTCTATAAGACTAACAAGATATCAAGAAACTAAACATAAAGACTTAAAAGAAGATTTTGATACTGGGGAGTCTCATTCAAATTTTATTCATCAAATACCATCTAGATTAGAAACATCTAAAAACAATAACCGTAGTATTTATCAAAGTGCTTTTGTAGTAGAAGTTGATGATATACCACTTGGTTATTTGTTTATATCTAGTAGAGTTCGCGATGAAGTTTTTTTAGAATATGCTGTTTTAAAAAAATATCGTGGACTAGGTTATGGAAGTTTAATTGTTAGTGAAGTATCAGATTATTTATTTCAAAATCAAAATATAAAAGCGATTAGACTAGATATTGACCCTAGTAATAAAAATAGTATTTTAACAGCAGAAGCATGTGGATATAACTTGGATGAAGAAGAGTTTGCATCACGTAATTACACTGGTAGAATGCAATTTATTAAAGATAGTACATATTATGTTTCTAAACGTAGATAAAAGGCATTACTAAAAATAATATGAGGTGAAGTATGAAATATATATCGTTTGTAGTTCCATGTTATAATTCAGAATCATACATGGAAAAATGTATCGATTCTTTATTAATAGGAAAAGATGATGTAGAAATAATAATTATAGATGATGGTTCAAAAGACAAAACAGGAGCTATCGCAGATAAATATCAAAAGAAATACCCTAAAATTGTAAAAGCTATTCATCAAGAAAATGGTGGACACGGAGAAGGTATAAATGTTGGTTTAAAACACGCTACAGGTAAATATTTTAAAGTAGTAGATAGTGATGACTGGTTAGATGAAAAAGCTTATAAGAAACTATTAAAAGAAATAAAACATATTGATACTGATTTAGTAGTGTGTAACTATGTTTATACTTATACTGATGGTAGAAAAGATCAAACTATCTCTTTTGCTAATGTCTTTGATGAAGGTAAAATACTTACATGGTCTGATATTCATAGTTTTAAACTAACTCAATATCCATCACTTCATTCTATGATGTATAAAAAAAGTGTTTTAGATAAAAGTAATATAGATTTACCAAAACATGTCTTTTATGAAGATAACTTATTTATCTATTTACCATTACCAAAGACAAAGACCATATATTATTTAAACTTAGATTTATACCGTTACTTTATCGGAAGACCAGATCAATCTGTCCAAGAAAAACAAATGATAAAAAGAGCACATCATCAAAGATTAGTAACAGAGAGAGTATGTACAGCTTATGATTTAAGAGATATAGAAAATAAAAAACTTAGAAAATTAATGAAAAGAGAATGTTCTTTATTAATGGCAATAGGTGTAATTTTTACAAGATTATCTTATACAGATGAAGCAGAAAAAGAATATAAAAAGTTATGGCAAACTATAAAAGAAAAAAATCCTGATCTTTATAAAAGATTAAAATTTAAATCTATTGCTAGCTGGGTATCATTACCAGGTAAGCTAGGTAGATGGGTAATGAAAACAGGTTTTAGATTTGCTCATAGCTTAGTAAATTTTAATTAGAAGGAAACCCTTCTTTTTTTCTTGACAAAAAAAAGATATATTATATAATTAATATGAAATATGTTTCACATTACATATTTCTTAGAAAGAAAGAGGTAAAATGAATATAAGTGTTTTAATTGGTATTTTAATACCATTTTTTGGAACCGTATTAGGTTCTGGTTGTGTTTATTTATTAAAAGATGAAATAAACACTAAAGTAAAAAAATTTTTACTAGGATTTGCATCAGGAGTTATGATTTCCGCATCAGTTTGGTCTCTTTTAATTCCTTCAATGGATTTAGCTAGTAAAGAAGGAGAAATTCCTTGGTTACCAGCAAGTATTGGTTTTTTACTAGGGGTAGGCTTTTTACTATTACTCGATATAGTAATTCCACATTTACATGCTGATTCGAAAAAGGAAGAAGGTCCTAAAAATCATCTAAGTAAAATTACCAAATTAACTTTAGCAGTAACACTACACAACCTTCCTGAAGGAATGGCTGCTGGAGTAACCTTCGCGGGAGCCATGACAGGAAATGAAATGATGACTATTGCTGGAGCATTCGCCTTAAGTATTGGTCTTGCTATTCAAAACTTTCCAGAAGGTGCTATTATTTCAACACCACTAAAAGCAGCAGGAAAATCAAAACATAAAGCTTTTTTAGCAGGTGCCTTATCAGGAATAGTCGAACCACTTGGTGCCATATTAACTATTCTTCTTGCTACCTATATAACACCAACATTACCATTCTTGCTTGCTTTTGCAGCTGGTGCTATGATATATGTAGTTGTAGAAGAACTAATACCTGATGCCAATGGCAAAGAACATTCTAATCTTGCTGTAATAGGTGTTAGTCTAGGCTTTGTCCTTATGATGGTACTTGATACAGCTTTAGGATAGAAAGGAGAATATATGTTAGAACTAAAAAATATATCTTTTACAAGAAATAACAAAAAAATATTAAATAATATTAATCTAACTTTAGATAACGATAAGTTTTATGTTATAACTGGTCCTAATGGTAGTGGTAAATCAACATTAGCTAAAATTATCATGGGACTAGAAAAACCAGATACCGGAAAAATATATTTAAATGGCGAAGATATTACAAATAAAACCATTTCTGAAAGAGCTAAACTAGGTCTAGGATATGCTTTCCAACAACCTGTTCAGTTTAAAGGAATTACGGTTTATGATTTATTAAAGCTTTCTACAAATAAAAAAGAATTAACTAAAAAAGAAGCTTGTAATATCTTATCTAAAGTTGGACTATGTGCCATGGAATATGTTGACCGTGAAGTAAATAAATCCCTATCAGGAGGGGAATTAAAACGTATCGAAATCGCAACAGTCATGGCCAAAAAACCATATCTTGCCATCTTTGATGAACCAGAAGCAGGAATTGACTTATGGAGCTTTCAGAATTTAACTGAAGTATTTAAAGAAATAAGTAATAATTCTAACACTACAACTTTAGTAATTTCTCACCAAGAAAGAATATTAAATATTGCTGATGAAATTATTATTATTAGTAAAGGAGAAATAGAAGATCAAGGAGCTAAAGAAAAACTATTTGATCAAATTATGAATCCTAAAAAATGTTGTAAAGGAGGAACGCCTTGTGAATAAAGAAGATGAAACCTTACTACGTGAAGTAATAGGAGAAGACGTAACCTCATCTGATAGTTATAACATCAGAAAAAATGGTAAATTAGTAGAAAGAAAAGTAAATCCCAATATAAATATAGTTACTAAAGAAGATAATAGTGGTATAGATATTTATGTCAAAGAAAATACTTTGTTTGGTACTGTAAATATTCCTGTCATTATTACAGAAAGTGGTTTAACAGATGTAGTCTATAATGACTTTCATATTGGTAAAAATGCCAATATTATTATTGTTGCTGGCTGTGGTATAACTAATAATGGTCACTGGGATGCTAGACATGATGGAATTCATAGATTTTATTTAGAAGAAGGGGCTAAAGTAAAATATATTGAACGTCACTGTGGACTAGGTGTTGGTGATGGTAAAAGAATCCTAAACCCTGTAACGGAAATTAATATGAAAAAAGCATCTTATATGGTTATGGATACAACCCAGATTAAAGGTGTAGATGATACTATTCGTACAACTAAAGCTAACTTAGAAAGTGATGCAACCCTAATTGTAACTGAAAAAATATTAACATCTAAAGATCAAGTTGCTAAAACAAATTTTATTGTTGAATTAAATGGTGAAAATGCTTCTACCCATGTAACATCACGTTCTGTCGCAACAGAGAAATCATACCAAGAATTTGTCTCTAATGTAACAGGAAACACTAAAAGTTATGCTCATGTTGAATGTGATGCTATTATAAAAGAAGAAGGACAAGTAAAAGCTGTTCCTGAAATTTTTGCTAAAAACGTTGAAGCAAATCTTGTTCATGAAGCCGCAATCGGAAAAATAGCTGGTGAACAATTAATGAAATTAATGTCCTTAGGTTTAACAGAAAAAGAAGCAGAAGAAGTAATTATAGAAGGATTTTTAAAGTAGGTGACTTATGCCAGAAGTAAGAGAACCCAAGAAAAAAACTTCAATTGAAACTAAACAAAAAATATTAGAAAAAGGTTTTGAATTAATTTGTAAAAAAGGATATCATCACATTAATTGTATAGATATAGCTAATTATGCTGGAGTATCTACGGGAAGTATTTATCAATATTTTTCCAATAAAAAAGATATATTAATATCAGGTATGAATAAATATTTAACAGAAATAATGTTTCCCTATCCAAAGAATAATACCAACAAAACAAAAGAAGAAATCATCTTAGAATTTATTGAAGAAAGTCTAAAAAACCACAAAAAATACAAAATACAACATGAAGAATTAATATCAATAGTACATCAAGATAAAGAACTAGCAAAACTATATCAAGAAAAAGAATTAGAATTAACAAAAGAAGTTGTTAATTATTTAAAAGAAAATAATATTATTTTAGAAAACTCCCTAGAAAAAATTCATATTATGTTATCTCTAATAGATAACTTATCTCATGAATTAACATATCACCATCATAAAGAACTACAAGAACAAGCACTAATTACAGAAGTTATAAAACTAATTAACGAAATATTAAAATAAAAACAGAAATCTCTTCTGTTTTTTTATTATATACTTATATAATTTATAACAAAAAGTTTATGAAATATAAAAACTTTGTTATACTAATAGTGGAAGGTGATAAAATGGAGAGAAAAAATGCTTGGAAAAAGTATGATGATAATGATTTAAATCGTCTACATAGTCTATGTGAAGATTATAAAAAGTTTTTGGATACTGCCAAAACAGAAAGAGAAGCAGCTACAGAAATAATTAGACGTGCTAAAGAAAAAGGTTATGTAGATTTAGAGGATTATATTAAGGAAGGCAAAAGTATTAAAAGTGGTGATAAAATCTATGTTAACAATAAAGGAAAAGCCGTTGCTTTATTTAACATTGGAACCAAACCACTTACAGAAGGAATGAATATTTTAGGTGCACATATTGATTCTCCAAGAATTGACCTAAAAGCAAATCCTCTATATGAAAGTGACGGATTTACATATTTTGATACTCACTATTATGGTGGAATTAAAAAATATCAATGGGTAACTCTACCTCTTGCCCTACATGGAGTAGTAGTAAAAAAAGATGGTACCAAAATAAATATTAATATTGGAGAAAATAAAGAAGACCCTGTCGTTGGTATTACAGATTTACTTCCACATCTAGCTCAAGAACAAATGAAAAAAGAAGCCTCTAAATTAATTGAAGGGGAAGACTTAGATATTCTAATTGGAAATAGACCTTTAGAAAGTAAAGATGAAGACAAAAAAGAAAAAGAAGAAGTAAAACATAATATTTTAACTATCTTAAAAGAAAAATATGATATTGCTGAAGAAGACTTTTTGTCTGCTGAAATCGAAGCTGTTCCAGCAGGATGTGCTAAAGATTTTGGACTTGATAGAAGTATGATTATGTCTTATGGACAAGATGATAGAGTATGTGCCTATACATCTTTAGAAGCATTTTTAGAAGTAGAAGAGACTACTAAAACACTAAGTTGTATTTTAGTTGATAAAGAAGAAATTGGTAGTGTTGGTGCAACAGGAATGGAGTCTCACTTCTTTGATAATGCTATTGCTGAAATATGTGCCCTAATGGGTAATGACTCACCACTTGCAGTAAGAAGAGTATTAAACCATTCTAAAATGCTATCAAGTGATGTAAATGCTGCTTACGATCCATTATATAAATCTGTAATGGATAAAAATAATTCATCAGAATTTGGATATGGTGTAGTTTTCTGTAAATTTACAGGTTCCCGTGGTAAAAGCGGTAGTAACGATGCTAATGCAGAATATATTGCCGAACTTAGAAAAATTATGGATGACGCTGATGTTTCTTTCCAAATCTCTGAACTTGGAAAAGTAGATATCGGTGGTGGTGGCACTATTGCCTATATTCTAGCAAATTATAATGTTGAAGTAATTGACTGCGGTGTAGGAGTACTAAGTATGCATGCTCCTTGGGAAGTTACTTCTAAAGCAGATATTTATGAAGCATATCGTGGCTATATTGCCTTTCTAAAAAATGCCTAATAGGACTCTAAAAGAGTCTTTTTTCTTGCCAAAAAGAACATTTTATGATATAATATGCGCTAACAAAAAGGGGGAAAAATATATGAGTAGTATAATAACTACAGAAATAACACAAGAAGACGCTAAAAGAGATATTGAATATTGTCTTGGAAATGCGTGGACAAAACGTGTCATTAGTGCTAATTACTTTTTAAACAATCCACACGTTTATCTAAATACAAGTGAAAATGTGCAAGCTGCAGTATCATCATCTGTTGAGGAGGGTAGTAAGATTCTAACTGTCACAAGTAGTGGTGACTACTGCTTAGATAGTATTTTTCATGGTGCTGAAGAAGTAGTAAACTATGATACTAACCGTTTTCAGTATTATGTAGCATGCCTAAAGTACTGGGGTGTCCTAAATTTATCATATGAAGAATTTTGTGAATGTTTTCAAAGCTTTCATCGAGATGACTTGAAATTTATGTCACCAGAATTATTAGAAAAAGCTATCGCTGGTTTTGAAGAAGAAAGTGCTTATCCATTTTGGAAGGGCTTTATTGAACGTCGTAAATTAGAACAAGAATATCTTCTTCAATGGATGAATAGCTTTGACTATCAACTACTTACAATGATGACTGGTATGCAAACTGAGAAAGGAATAGCAGATTATGCCTTTAACACTTCAGAATTTAATCCAGCTAAAGAGATATGTTGTGCTTTAAGGATGTTTGAATCTCCAGAAGCAAGAAAAGATGCCTATGGATACTTATCATCAAAAGAAAATTTTAACGCCTTAAAAGAGCAGTTAACAAAAAGAAAAGTTTCATTTTACACCTCTGATATAAAAGCACTAAAAGATAGATTACCAGAAACTACAACATTTGATACAATCTTTTTATCAAATATTCCGTTTTACGTACCAAGTGCAAGTTTTGTTAACTCTGTAAATACACAAATGGAACCACTATTAGCAGCAGATGGAGAAATTTCTTATTACTGTCAAAATATGAATCCACTTTGGTTCAGAGAAAAGGCAAAAAACCCAAGATTTGAAGTACCAGATTACTGTTTTGCTCAAGATCCAATGGAACCATTAAATCGTACAGGAGCAAAACGTTATTTAGATTCATATAGACTTTTAAGAGAACAATACCAAGTAGATTTAGAAGCATTACCTGCCTATGGTGGAACACCTGGTATTTTATCTAATAATGATGTAAAAGTACTAGTAAGAAGAAAATAATTTTATTTTCTTCTTTTTTTATAGGAAATGATTATCTTTTTTGCTAAAATAATAAT
Organism: uncultured Bacilli bacterium; assembly: GCA_944332465.1. Lineage (GTDB taxonomy): Bacteria > Bacillota_I > Bacilli_A > RF39 > UBA660 > Faecimonas. Next base: position 9,810 of record CALVJZ010000019.1, read on the forward strand.
GGGAGGAGTAAAAATGCTACAAGTAAAAAATATCGTAAAGTATTATGGAGACTTTAAAGCAGTTGACAATCTATCTTTTGAAGTTAAAGATGGAGAAATATTTGGACTATTAGGTGAGAATGGTGCCGGGAAAACAACAACTTTCCGTATTATCTTAGGTCTTTTAGAAGCATCAAGTGGTGAGGTTTTACTAGATAAAAAACATATCGATTATTCCTTAACCGATAAAATAGGTTATGTAACAGAAGAAAGAAGCCTACTTACTAAAATGACCGTAAAAGAACAAATAATTTTTTATGGTGTTCTAAAAGGTATGCGTGAAGAACAAATAGAAAAAGAGTTAAAGAAATGGTTAAAAGATTTTGAAATAGAAGATTATGAAAATAGAAAAATAAAAGAGTTATCTAAAGGTAATCAACAAAAAATTCAATTTATCTCAGCTGTTATCCATCATCCTAAATTATTAATTTTAGATGAACCTTTTACAGGATTGGATCCTATTAATGTTGAATTAATGAAAAAAGCAATTTATAAACTACAAAAAGAAGGTTGTTCCATTATTTTTTCATCTCATCAAATGGAACACGTTGAAAACTTTTGTGAAAAGTTAATTATTTTAGTAAAAGGAAAAGCTATTGTTGATGGTTATGTAAAAGATGTTAAAAAAGAATATAAAAAGAAAAATGTTTTATTACGTGGTGAAAATTTACCATTAGAAGATATTAAAAAAATAAAAGGTGTTATTTCTCTTGCTAAAGAAAAAGATGAATATCTTGTAAAAATAGAAGATGAAAATATTGCCCCTAAAATATTTAATAAAATTAAAAATTGTAATATTACAAAATATGATGTAACAGAACCAACCCTAAATGAAATATTTATTGCGAAAGTAGGTGAGGTACATGAGTAATAAATTTTGGTATTTGACAAAACAAAGTCTTAAGAAAAAATTAAAATCAAAATGGTTTATTGGTGTAAACATCATGTTACTTGTTGTAATAATTGCTATTATAAATATTAATTCTATTATTGCTTTCTTTGGAGGAGATTTTACTGAAAAAACCAAAGTATATGTAATTGATAACACTGAAATATCTTATCCTATTTTTAAAGAGTCTATGAAAGCAATCATGACTGATGAAGAGGAAAGTGTTGTTGTAAAAGAAAGTAAAAAAGAAGAAGAAAAACTTGAAAAAGGTTTAAAAGAAAACGAAGTTGCTATTATCTTTGAAAATAATGCCACTTCATATGTAACAACTAAAATAATTAGTAAAGAAAAAATAAATAATACAATATATCAGTATTTAACACAGGGCTTAAATGCTACTAAAACAAGTGTTGCTTTAATAAAAACTAACACTTCACCTGAACTATTACAAAAGATATCATCACCTATGGATATTGAAAGAATAGTTTTAAGTGATAAAAAATCCGTAGATGAAAATATGGAAATGGTTATGACTACTTTATTTCCTACTATTATCTTACCATTCTTTATGCTAATAATTTTCTTAGTTCAAATGATTGGTGGCGAAATATGTGAAGAAAAAACCACGAAGAGTATGGAAATAATTATCTCAAATGTTAGTCCTAAGACTCATTTATTATCAAAAGTCGTTGCCAGTAATGTCTTTATCATTGTTCAAGGACTTTTACTACTTATTTATTCTGGAATAGGAATACTAATTAGTACAGGTGGAAAACTAAGTCTTGATCCTAGTGTAGACACATTATTAAGTGCTGCGGTAGATTCAGGCTTTGTTGCTAAAATAGTTCATATTTTACCAGCAATACTAATCATGATGTTATTGTCTTTCTTAGCTTATTCACTAGTTGCTGGTATCCTTGCAGCTATGACAACCAATATGGAAGACTTTAATCAAATTCAAACACCAATTATGTTAGTCTTACTTGCAGGATATTATCTAGCAATCATGGCTGGAATGTTTGAAGGTTCTATCTTAATTAGAATATTATCTTATGTTCCATTTATATCTTGTCTTGTCGCTCCATCGCTATATATAATTGGCGAAACAACCATAATAGATATTATTATTTCTATTGTAGTCTTAATAGTTACTATTCTTTTAATTGCCAGATATGGACTTAAAGTATATAAAGTAGGAATATTGAATTATTCTAATAATAAAATATGGACAAGATTTGCAAAAGCTATAAAAAGTAAAGAAGTGTAATATGTAAACACTTCTTTTTGTATGAAAAACTATAATTGAAAATATTGACGAAATAAAAGATAAATATTATCATATTAACAGAGGTGTAGTATGATTAACTATAGAAAACAAAGAATAAAAAGTATAATAATTATAACATTAATATTTGCTGTTGCAATTTTCGCAACCCATCATATATATTATAAATTCCAAAACGAAAGAAATACGGATTACAGTTCAGAGTCTTTGGATATTACTTTTCATGAAGAAACAGGTGACAAAGTTTCTCTAACAAGGGTAACCCCTGTAACAGATGCGGTAGGACTATCTTCTCAATCATATACTTTTACAGTTAAGAATAATATGACTATTCCAGTAAACTTTACTATTGAATTAACAGATGACTTAGAAAAAGTCTTTGAAGATGAATGTAATGAATATCAAATGCCTAAAGATATTATTAGAGTAGCTATAAAAGGTCCAAAGAAGACTCATGTATATAATTTAAATGAATTAGAAAATGGTATCTTATCTAAACAGACAATTAAAGCTTTAGGTGAAGAATCTTTTTCTGTTCGTTTATGGACAAAACAAGATATTACTGTTCAAGCAGGATCTGTAAGACATTATCATGGTAAAATTCAAATAGTTGAAAATAATGATGAAGTTGCTATGCTAAATAAAAATGAAAAGAATTTTGGATAGGTGATAGTATGTACATAGATTTAACAACACTTCATAGTTATGTTGTAGATAAAGTAGATATTACTAATACATATTCTATTCCAAGTGAATATTTTAGTGCCTCAGATGTTAAAAAATTAGATAACATTAAAGTAGAAGGTTATATCTATTTATCACCAAGTGAAGATGACATCGATACTGAACAAGATAGTATAAAATGTAAAATAGAAGGAAAAATGCTTTTAGAAGATTCTATTTCTCTAGAACCTGTAGAGTATCCTTTTTCTATTGAATATGATGATATTATCGAAGAAAATTGCAAAAAAAATGAAAATACTCTTGATATATTTCAATTTTTATGGGAAAATATTGTACTAGAGGTCCCTCTACAGTTTACAAAAGTGAAAGACTTTTCTAAATTTAAGGGAGACGGATGGAAATTAGTGAGTGAAGATGAAATCACCCAAGAAAACAATCCATTTAGTGAGTTATTAGATAAAATGAAAGAGGAGTGATAATATGATGAAATTAGACATTCAAATGTTTGCTGTTCCTTTTCACAAAGTTTCAAAGACAAGAAAAAGAATGAGAAGAAGTCATAATGCTATGGAAATACCAGGAATGGTAAAGTGTCCAAGTTGTGGAGAAATGATTAAAGCTCATAGAATTTGTCCAAAATGTGGAAGTTATAAAGGAAAAACTGTTATTAACGTTAAAGAAGCTGAATAAGCTTCTTTTTTCTTTTTTAAATTCTTGCTATAATAAGGATGGTGAAAAGTATGAATAAATTGAAAGAATGGATAAAAAACAACAAATGGTTTTTACTATTACTAATCTTTAGTTTTATATTACGCTTAATTATAGTCTTAGTAATAAATACTCCTGTAATATCTGATTTTAAAACTATGTTAGAAGCATCACGTGAACTATTACAAGGTGAAACTTCTTACAAAACAAGTCCTTATTTTTTAACCTGGGCCTATCAAATGGGACATGTTATTTATCAAACACTATTACTTAGTATTATTAATAATATTACTTTTTTAAAAATAGTAAATGCTCTTATCACCACCGCCACAATCGCTGTATTATACAAAATAGGAGAATACTTAACTAATAAAAAAATAGCTTTAATAACATCTTTTATTTATTCTATCTTTTTATTTCCTTTATTACTAAATACAGTTTTAACAAATCAGTTTTTACCTATGCTCTTAGTTTTAACCGCAATATATCTTTTAATAAAAAACAAACGAGAAAAACTTTCCATCTTTATTATAATAGGTCTTTTATTATCTATAAGTAACACTTTAAGAAGTGAAGGAATAGTAATTATAACAGGAATAGTTTTTTATATGTTATATCAAATAATTACTTCTTCTAAAAAGAAGAAAAAAGTACTAGCTACTATTTTAATAGTCTTAACATATTTTATAACTAATATTACTTCATCAACTATCCTTCAAGTAATAAATATTAGTCCTAATGGTTTAGAAAATAAAAATCCTGCCTGGAAATTTATAACAGGACTAAATATAGAAACTTCAGGTATGTATAACGAAATAGATGCAACTAAATATGCCTATCATCCTAAAAAAGCTAATCAAGAACTAGAAAAAAGAATTAAAGAAGATTTTACTTCCTATCCAGTTTTATTTCTCAAAAAGATAAAAATATTATGGATAAATTCTGATCTATATTGGACATTTCCTACTAAAACAACAAAAGAATTATTACCTCTAAATATTATTAACTCTTTCTTTATTTATTTCTTTTTAATTCTTTCTATATTAAGTTTAATTACTATCTTTAAGAAAAAATATAAAAAAGAACAAATCTTAATCTATAGTATTTTATTCTTTTACTTTTGTGCTTACTTATTAATTGAAGTTATGCCAAGATATGCATATTCACAACAATTATTTCTTGTTTTACTAACTATGATAACCCTAAACTATTTTATGACTAAAAAAGGAAGTGAACAACGTGAATCAAATAGAAAATAACACCCTAATTATTTGTCCTAACGAAGAAAAAGTAAAAATACTAAAACGTCTTCAAACTTTAAACAAATTATATAATCTTAAATTTATGACTAAAGAAGAATACTTTAATAATTACTTTTTTGAGTATAATGATAAAACTATTCTTTACTTAATGAAAAAATATCATTACAAAGTAGACGTATGTAAAGCCTATTTAAAATATTTATATGTAATTGATGAAGAAAAAAGCTATAAAAATAAAAAATTAATATTTTTACAAAACATAAAAAAAGAATTAAAAGATAATAATTTATTAATATATCATCCTGAAATGAAAAAATATTTAGAAAAAAAGAATAAAGTTGTCTTAAATTATCCAAACCTAGAATTATATGAAGAAAAAGTATTAGGTCTAAAAGAAGAGGTTAATGAAGAATTTCCAAAGTTTAAAATAACAGAGTATCAAACTATGGAAGAAGAAGTAAATGGTGTAGCTTTAGAGATTTTATCACTTATAAAACAAAATATAGATATTAAAAACATTATATTAACTAATGTCTCAAGTGATTATTACTATACTTTAGATAGAATCTTTTCATATTATCATATACCTCTAAATATTCCTAAAAAGTATTCTATCTTTGGTACTGATATTGTTAAAAAATATTTAGAAACTAATGAAATATCACTAGATAAACCAAATAAAATAACTAAAGCACTAACAAGTATTATAAACTCTTTAGTTGAACTAAAAGATGATAGTAGAGAATATCAAGAATTATTACTTTCTAAAATAAAAGAAAAAAAGATCTTAAAACCACAATATGAAAATGCTGTTAGCATAAAAGATTTAGAAAAAGAAGAATTCTTAGATAACGAATATGTCTTTGTTTTAGGAATAAATCAAGATATATTACCACGAATAGAAAAAGATATTGCCTATATCTCTGATAAAGATAAAGAAGAACTTGACCTATATCAAACAGAAGTATTAAATACAAAAGCTAAATTATCTATAATGAAAACATTTTCATCTATTAAAAATTTATATTTATCATATAAGAATGAAACACCATTTCAAAGTCTATATCCTTCAAGTATTATAGAAGAATATAATATGGAAGTAATTAAACCTAAAGAAGATACTTATAAGTTTAGTAATCTTTATAATTCTATAAGATTAGCTAGTAAGTTAGATAATTTTGAACGTTATCAAGAAATATCTCCGATGCTAAAAGAGTTATATACACACTATAAAATACCATATAAAACTTATGATAATAAATTTTCAGGAATTGATAAAAACACATATTTAGAAAATTTACCATATCCTCTAAAACTATCTTATACGAGTATTAATTCTTATAATGAATGTAAATTTAAATATTATCTAAATTATGTCTTAAAAGTAAATCCCTATGAAGATACATTTCCTGCTTTTCTAGGTTCCCTATATCACAACATTCTGCAACTATATAAAAATAGTAATTTTAACTTTGAAGAAAGTTATAATAAATACCTTGAAAAAAGAGATTTATCACTAAAAGAAAAAGTTTTATTAGTAAGACTAAAACAAGAACTTCTTGACTTATTAAACCAAGAAAAAGAACTTGATTTGTTACTAGGTTATAATGAAGAGTATCATGAAAAGAAAATAGAAATACCTATTAGAAAAGATATTGAAGTTATTTTTACAGGTACTATAGATAAAATAATGTTTTATAAAAAAATAGAAGATACTTACTTTGCTATAGTTGATTATAAGAGTGGAACTATAGATACTAAAATTAATAAGATGAAATATGGATTATCTATGCAATTACCTGTTTACTTATTTTTAATTAATTATTCTAAAGTTTTTACAAATCCTATATTTACAGGTATATACTATCAAAATATTTTATTTAATTATCCAACTTTTGATAAAAAACCATTAGAGGAAATAAAAAAAGAAAGAATAAAACTACAAGGTTATTCAACTGATAATATTGAAATTTTATCTAGATTTTGTCCTGATTATGAAGATAGTGCAGCTATTAAAAGTATGAAATATACAGAAAAAGGTTTTTCTAGATTTGCTAAAGTATTAAGTGATGATGATGTCTACAATATTTTGCGTTATACCAAAAACAAAATAGATGAAGCAACATCATCTATAATTGAAGGTGATTTTTCAATTAATCCTAAAATCTATGATGGTAAAAATATCTCTTGTGAATTTTGTAATTTTAAAGATATTTGTTATCACAAAGAAAAAGATAGTATTTATCTCGATAAAGTAGAAGACTTATCTTTTTTAGAAGAGGAGGTGAAGTAAATGGCTTGGACACCTAGTCAACAACAGGCTATCAATGAAGAAGGAAATAATATTATTGTTTCCGCTGGTGCTGGATCTGGTAAAACAGCAGTTTTAACTGAACGTGTTATTAGAAAACTAAAAAGTGGTATTCATATTAATGAATTACTTGTTTTAACATTTACTAATGCTGCTGCTGCCGAAATGAAAGACCGTATTAGAAAAGCTATTAGAGAAACCAAAGGCTTAGAAAAAGAAAACGCTAAAATTGATAGTGCTTATATCACAACTTTTGACTCCTTTGCTTTATCTATTGTAAAAAAGTATCACACCATCATAAACTGTACTAACAAAATAGAAATAACTGATGATGT
>CALVJZ010000020.1 GCA_944332465.1 uncultured Bacilli bacterium
ATCTGTTTCCATTTTTGTCAATTATAAATATTTTGTTGTCTTCTATTACATATAATCCAGAAATTAATATTCCTGTTGTTTTATCAAATTGATATGGAGTATCATCTATTGTTAATGTTCCTCTTACAATGTAATTATCTTTTACATAATAAGTTTTTCCATCTATTTCTTGCCAACCTTCTTTTACGCTTCCGTCTTCATATAGATAGAACTTTCCTTCTGGCAATTCTTGCCATCCTGTTAGTAAGGTTCCCTTAGTGATTCCAAAGAAATAGGTCTTTCCTTCTATTTCTTTGAAGCCTCGTGTAACATAATTGTTTTCTACATAATATTTCTTTCCTTCTATCTCATTCCAACCTTGCTTTACACTTCCGTCTTCGTATAAATAGAATCTCCCTTCTGGTAACTCTTGCCATCCTGTTAGTAAGGCTCCCTTAGTGATTCCAAAGAAATAGGTTTTTCCATTTATTTCTTTAAAGCCTCTTACGATATAATTATCCTCAACATAATATGTTTTTCCATCTATTTCTTGCCAACCTTCTTTTATACTTCCATCTTCATATAGATAGAATCTTCCTTCTGGTAACTCTTGCCATCCTGTTAGTAGTGCTCCTTTTGTTATTCCAAAGAAATAGGTTTTTCCATTTATTTCTTTAAAGCCATGAACCATCTCACCATTTTCATAGTAATAGGTTTTTCCACCTTCTTTTACCCAACCATTTTCAGTATCTGCATTTACTGTTGTAAATGATAAGAAAAAGAAAGCAATAAATAGTGTAATTATGATAATGTGTTTTTTCATTTTATATCGTCTCCTAACATACCGATTATATCATGAAAAAAGGATAATTTTCTATAAAATTATCCATTATTTCTATTTCTCATCAATAATTTATAAAATAAAACAAATGCTGCAGGTATTGATAAGATAAAGAATTTTAAGAAATGTATAAAGTTCTTTAAAGACTTATATAGACATCTTAGGGCATTTAGAATTGTTAATGATTCCTGTTTTGCATGTGCCCTATTTAAAACTTTTGATAAACGTCTTTTGAAATAATATAAACGTCCTTTCTTTCTAGGTGGTTGATCTGGATCATAGTAAATATCAAATTTTGTTTCTAAATAATTCTTTACAGTAAAGAAATAATCTATATATAGACTTTCAATTAATAAATTGTATTCCATATAATCATTAATTGGATATTTGACTTTGTTTTTCTTTTCTTCTTTTATAGTGTCTGTAAATATTTTATCAAATTTTTTGGCCATTATATCTAATGTAAATCCTGCTAATATTTTCTTACGACAATTACCTTTTATCTCATCTAAGTTTGAAATTACTCTTTCAGTTTCTTTTACATAATTATTTATTTCTTCTTCATATTCTTCTGGAGTTGCATTTTTATGATAATGAACAATACCTCCAACTTTATCATCAATTAGTTCAGTTTGTCCACCAACATCAGTTGATACTACAGGGATTCCCATGGATAGAGATTCATAAGATGTTAATGCTAGTCCCTCTAGAGAAGAACAGTTAAGCGTCATATCACTTAAGGCATAAATTTCTTCCGTATCTTGAATCATTCCAAGCATCTTAAAATTATCATCAATTATACTACTAACAGAATGATATAAGAAACCATCTCCAGCAATAACAAAGAATAAATTTGGATTTTTTTCAATTAATCTTTTACCAATTTCTACAAACATTTCTGGTCGTTTTTCATCCGATAAACGTGCAATAAAGGAAATAACAGTTTTATCTTGAGGTATTCCATATTTTTCTCTCATCTTTTTACTATCATATTTTTTAGGATCAAACTTATTAGAATCTGTTCCAATATAAATTGTCTCCACATTATCTTTGTGATATCTTTCACTTAATTGTTTTTTAGTAAAATTATTGCAGCAATAAGTATGTGATAAATATTTGTCAACATCCATTGTACATCTTCCAAAACTTTCTCTTGGATCTCTTAAATCTACTGAATGAATATAATCTATGAATGGAACAGTTGGATATTTTCTTTTAAGATATGGAATCATATAATATCCATAAGGAGTATTTGTTACAAAGACTAAATCAATATTTCTAGATTCCATGATATAGTCTGTAAAATTAATATAATCGCTTCTTTCTAGAAATGTTGTCATATCATAGACAGCAGAACAAACTTCTTCAAATTGTTGTCTAATTGGATTTTCATTAGGAGTTGTCATTAATAATGTTACATCATATTTTTCTTTATCTAATCTTTTAATCAAGTCTAAATTAAAGAAATCAGCTCCTCCTGTTACTGCCCAAGGAACAATGAATAAAATGTTAGTTTTTTTATTATCTTTATATTTAGGCAATACCATATTAGGATAACTTTTTACAGTGTCATATTTTTTTCCTTCTCTTGGAAATTGAATAATTTCAACATCCTCAGTAATTTGACTAGCTGTTTCATTTACATATTTCATAGCATTTTCATGATTTTCTTTTGCTCTTGATAATTCACCAGAATTACTTGTTCTATACCAAAATACTGGTGCGTTAGTTCTAATTGGTTTTTTTCCAGCTTTTATTAGTTTTAGCCATAAATTCCAATCTTCATACATAGCTTTCTCTTTGATTTCAAAGCCGCCTACTTCATGAAAATCTTCTTTTTTTACTAAAGAACAAACACAAATTAAGTTTTCTTCTTTTTCATCATCAACTGTTAAATATCTTTCCCAGAAAAATTCTCTTGCTCCAAAATTTATCATTGTAGTATAGGCAAAAGAACCATCTGGATGTGTTTCTAATGTCCAGTATAGACATTCAAGCATTGTTTTATCTAATAGGTCATCACAGTCTAAAAAGAATAAATATTTTGTTTGTTTACTTGCCTTACTTACTCCATAATCTCTTGCCTGAGATGGTCCAGCATTTTCTTTATGAAACACTTTTATTCTTTTATCTTGTTTGGCCACTCTGTTTAATTCTTTTAAAGATTCTTCATCTTTAGAACCATCATCAACAATAATCCATTCAAAGTATGGATATGTTTGACTAAATACACTATTTGCAGTTTCTTGTAATGTTTTTCCACCATTATAAAATGGTGTAATAATGCTAATGGTTGGTTCTTCTGTATTTTTTATTTCGCCAATTAACTCTATTTCTTTTCCCGGTCTTTTACTGTAATCAAAGTTCATCTACTTCACCTCTATTTTTCTTTCTGTCAATTTTTCTAGCAAGTCTTCCGATAATAGACTTTCTTAAATATGCATTTAATTGGTTTATTTCTTTATATAAATCTTGTGTTCTTAAATATAATTCTTTGTTTTCTTGTTCTAAATTTTTAATTTTTTCTGAATAATAATTAAGTCCTAAAAAAACACTCTCTAAGTTACTTTCTTTTTTTAATGGAGAAATATCTAGATATACACTACTTGATATAGCTAAATTGTTTGCGACATAATGGTAATTATCATCTAGTATTTCTAATAATTCTTTTTCCGTATAGTTAAACAATTCATCTTTATCATTATCTAAGTTAATACCTGTAAAGTTTTCTTCAATTGCTTTCTTTATATTTTTTGGTGTAATCAAGATTACATTTTTTTTGTATCCACAGACAACAGCAGGTTTCTTTGAAGCAACTGCTTCTAGCATACACCTATCTACGCCTAGTAAAATATCTGCTTTCTCTATTTCTGGAATCATATCAGAAACAGCACCTTTAAAGGTAATATTTTTATCCTGATATTTATTTACCATTTCTTCAAATAACTCTCCATCTCCTACTATTGTTAAAGTTGCACTAGAATTATATTTTTCTCTATAATAATTGTAAAACTCAACGGCCGTATCGATAGATGTTCTTTTTTGTTCAGAAATTCTTCCAAACCACATCAATTTATTGAACTTCTTTGAAATTTTGTTAACTTTTTTATCAGGATACTTACTAAAATCTAAACTGTTATTGATTACTAAGTATTTTTCTTTTGGTAATTTAAACAGTTCTATGTGTTCTTGTTTTACTTTATCTGTAATAGCAATTATTTTAGAGGCACATTCAAAATAGATAGGAAATAAAACTTTATATATATCATAATGATCCATAAACCACTCACAAGTTTTAGGAACAATATTATGTAAATAAGCGATGTATGGAATATTAGTTTCGAATACTACTGGTAAAATATATGGAACGCAAGAAAATTGATGTACATAGATAAAATCTATTTTTTTCTCTTTTACAAAGTTTGTAAGCCATTTTACCTTTTCCATGTTAATATTATTTTCTAATTTAAAATCAAACTCTATAAATTCAATATTTTTTAATTTTTTTAAATTTTTTGATAATAGCCCTTCTCTAGCTAATACATAACATTTTATTTTTCTTCTTGTAAATTCTTCTACTTGGGTAATTGTAAAAGTCTCAACCCCACCTATTCCTAATTGTTCTAAACAAATTAATGCTTTTTTCATATTTCCTCCAATATATTATCTATGTAAAATTTTATTTAATATATTTCCTACCTTATCAATAATCTTAAATCTCTTGCTGTTATAGATTTGTTTTATTTGTTCTTCTAGTTCTTTATTTCTATTTATTAACATTTCTTTTTCTTTATTATCACTACTCATAATTTTATAATTTGATAAATCAGATACTATTTTTAACTCATTATTTTCTAAATCATTAAAAACTTGATTTCTTTCTAATGGTCTTTTTACTGATTCAATTAAAGATGGATTATATTTGATTATATTATTAATATCAGTAGCTGTTGTAGTAAAATTGTTTTGAACTTCATTATATAATTCTTTACCTTTTTCACTTTTTAATATAACAGCTGATACACCTAAGTTATCAAAAAGTTCACGATGCACATGATATATTCCCCAGTAATCACCTAATATAATATCTGCAGGATTGTTGTCTAATCCCTTTGCTGGACAGTTGTAACAACTTTCTCTTAAAGTAAAATTATTAATATAAAGATTCATTAGTGAATCTTCCGTGAAAGTGTAACTTTTGCGGATTCTTTTAGATTCAAACTCAATTGTTGATTTGTCCCAACCATTTATTTTAGAACGGTACTTTACTGACTTCATTTTAGTTTCAAATTGTTTTTCAAATTCATTAATTCGTTTTTTCAATAATTTATCATTTATAACACCATGACAAATTACACTTACTGTATATAGATTTTCATAATCTTTGTTTAAATACTTCTTCAATCCTAGTATTTGACAAGGTGTTCCAGAAAACAATACTTTTTTCTTTTCTTTTAAATCTTTTTGTACTTGTTGAAATATATTATTTAAATTACTTTGAGCATATTTAGAACCTTTTATTTTTATTAAATCTTTTTTATTTGTAATTCTAGTATGTTTTACTTTAAAATTATTTAGCTCTGCTCCATAAACTATACCATTTTCATCTAGTATTTGTGTTGCTAAAAAGTGGAATACGCCTCCTGATGAACTTGTCTTTCTAACTTCATCTGATTTAGCTTTTACAGCGTAGCTCTCAATCTCTTCAAATTTGGTTTTTATTGGGTGAAGTGCACTACAATAATTTCGGCACTTATTACAATGAATACATTTATCTAAATCTATTTCTGGATATAAGAACCCTTCTTTATTTTCTACAAATTTAATGGCATTAACAGGACAAATGTTTAGACATGCACTACAACCTGTACATTTATCTTTTGGACAAACATATTTTTTATCTAAATAATCTAATCTGTTAAGCATTTCTTTATACAGATTTTTAGCATTTGTTTTTACTACTTTCATCTTTTCTTCTAGAGTTTCTTTTATCTTTTTCTTATTCTTTTCTATATATTTAAACTTGTTAATTAGTGCATCTTTTTGTAGTTCTTCTGTTGGTAAAACATAATCTTGGTAATTTCCAAATAAATCTTCTGCAATTCCACGTGATTTTACACTATAACCAATTACTAAAGTTGGAACTCCTGTTGAATAAGCAGCGATTGAAGCATGAGTTCTAGCAGCAACTAACAAATCACATTTTGAAATAATATATTTTATTTCTTGACAATCATATTCACCGTCATCTAAATAAATTCTATCTTCATCTGGGTAAAGTTCTTTTATTTTTTTCAATACACTTAAATCACTTACTTCTTCTACTGCTACATGTGGCAATAAAGCAATCGAATAAGTAGTATTATTTAATATATAATCTATAAATTCTTTAATTGATTCCTCATTATCTTTTGTTTTAATTGTTAATGGGCTTAAATTTAGTCCAATTACTTTTCTATTTTTATACCATTTTGATAATTTTACTTTTTTAGGTACTAATGAAAAAGCAGGATCTGGTACTAACATTAATCTGTCTTCATCAATGTATTTTTTTATTGCGTTATAACTTATTTTTTCTCTAATCATTAATAAATCATATTTTTTTAAATCATTAATTAATTCTAAGTCATGCATTTCATCATATAAGGAAGCTCCCCATAAAACTGTTTTTTTATTTAATTCTTTAGCTTTTGTATTTATAGCATAAATCCATTCATTTACACCATAACAATAGTTATCTCCTCCTATATGAATACAAATATCTGAATCTTTCATTTCTTTAATTACGTCACGCTCATAAAACAATTCGTAGTTATTATAATCAAAAGGAATACTTTTAATATGTTCAAACTCTTTCTTTTCATCTTCATTAAATTCTTCTTCATTTTGTTTGTGATGATTAACAAAATATTTTATTCTGTCTTTATACATATTTTTATCATGTTCATAATCAAATGTAGCAGCTACTATTTCAACATTTGAATCAATTTGAGCTATAGTAGAATTTACTAATGCTTCACAGCCTCTATTTTGCAGCGATCCAATTCCATATAATAAAATTTTTTTTACCATGATATACCTCTTTTCGTTTTCTTTATACCCTTTCCATCTTTATATCTAAGTACATTATAACAAATATAACTATTTATTACAACGAAACAAAAAGCAACCAAATGGTCGCTTATAGTTCTTCAACAAAACTCTTTTCAAGTTTTTTAAATATTTTATAGCCAATGATAACTAAGAATATACTTCCAATTCCCCAGATCCCTAAAACAGACCAATGTGGCATTTGATGATAATAAAGTATTGCACGGTAAGCTTCTACTAATTGGGCCATTGGATTTAAATTTAATATCCATTGAAATTTCGCTGGTAACATGTTTGCTTGATATACAATAGGTGTTGCATAAAATCCTAACATTAATATTACACTTACAAAATGGTCAACATCTCTTACAAATACTGTTATAGCAGAAAGAATAAATGTTAACGCTAATGTAATAAGATATTGGATTAATACTAATACTGGAAATAGTAATAAATGAATTGAAAAACCTACTCCACTAAATATAATGAAGGCAAACATAATAATACATGTTATTAAAAAGTTTACTAATTGACTTGTTGTAATTGAAATAGGAATAATCTCTCTTGGAAAATATACTTTCTTTAAGATAGCTCCATTTGCAACTACGCTACCTGTTCCCATTTGAATAGCGGCAGTAAAGAAGTTCCAAGGAATTAAAGCTACTATCATAAAAATTGTATAGTTTTCTACATTTACTCTTAAAATATATGGGAATACAAAAGAATATACTGCAAGCATTAATAAAGGGTTTAAGAAAGTCCATACTACGCCTAACCATGACCCTTTATATTTACCACGTATTTCTTTTTTGATATTGGTTTTTAATAATTCTCTATATTGATATAATTCTCTAAAAACTTTCATTTATCCACACACCTTCAAATATTCCTCTAACACTTCATCAACAGGTCCATCTTTTCTAACTTCACCTTTATATAACCATACAGCTCTATCACAGAATTGTTTTACTTGATTCATACTATGTGTAACAATGACAATTGTTTTTCCTTCTTTTTTCAATTCTTTTAATTTATTGAAACACTTTTCTTGGAAATGTTGATCTCCTACTGCCAAAATTTCATCAATTAGTAGAATATCAGCTTGAACATTAATCGCAACTGAAAAAGCAAGTCTCATATACATTCCTGATGAATAAGTTCTGACTGGATTATCAATAAAATCATGTAATTCAGAAAAGTCTATAATTTCATCAATTTTTTCATCTATTTGTTTTCTTGTTAATCCAAAGATAGAAGCATTGAAATAGATATTTTCTCTACCAGTAAAATCATCATGGAAGCCTGCTCCTAATTCAAGTAATGATGTTAATTTACCGTTTGTTGTTATTCTACCTTTATTAGGATAAATAATTTTAGTCATTAATTTCAATAATGTTGATTTTCCACTTCCATTAGTTCCAATTAAAGCAACACTTTCACCTTTGTTAATTGTTAAATTAATATCTTTTAAAACATGTAAAATAGAATCTTTACTTTTGTTTTTTTTGGTAAAAAACAAAAGTTTTTCTTTTAATGTATTAGCTTTATCATAATAAAGCTTAAATGTCTTTGATACATGTGTTACTTTGATTGCAATATCTTTTTCCACATTCATACCTCATTTCTTCTATGTATAAATAGAACGCTATTTATTAACTTTAGCTATTACATTATAGCATAGAAAATATTTTTCTTCAAATATATTAGTTAAGGTGCCCATACCAATTTTAACATTTTTTATTTATTATTATGGCAGGAAAACTTTTTAAAATTTTTTTAAGTAATAAAACTATTTTGTTCCATACTATAGAAATTGTAAATGAAAGTATAACAGCTACTATATAGTATATTATCATCCATATGATATCTTCTATGAATGGTTGGTTTATTCTATATTTTAATAACCATTTATTTAATATTTCTATTATTAATACATGCCATAGATAAACATATATGATATTGGCAGAATTCTTAGAAATAAAAGTATTTATGACACTTGGTATTTGTATTTTATTATAATATTTTTTAAACAAAAGAAATATAACTATAGTAGGCATAATTACTAAAGGAGAAGTGGCACCTAGGAATAAATCATTTATTGTATTTTTACTTATTAATACAGAGAAAATAGGCATTAAGATAATAGATATTATACTTAATATGATTTTTATTTTTGTTATTTTAATTTCATATTTATACAGATAATAACCTAAAAAAAGATAATTAATATATATAAGTAAATTAGGTAATGAAAAATTTCCTAATAATTCTCTGCCAAATATCATTGATACTTTGGATATCGCATTAAAGACATTTCCAAAGATGAATATTATAATAATTATAGTTTCTAAATCTTTTCTTGTTACGTTACTTATAAATTTTTTTAAAAATGGTATAAATAGATATATTAATATAATAACTGGCATAAACCACAAATGATAAGTTGCTTGATTAGAAGTTATAGTAGCAAAAAAATTATAAAGCGATATTTTGTATCCAAGATGAGAATATATATAGTATATCATTGAAAAAAATAAATATATTAATATAAATTTTAAAACTCTTTTTCTAAAAAAAGTTATATAACCTTCATTTTTGTCTTTTTTGGTGAACATCAATATGCCTGTAAGCATAAAAAATAATGGTACACCGGTTCTTGTAAAGCTATCAGCGAAAGTAACTAATGTATATTTCAAATTATTTATTGAAAAATATTGATGTCTAAATAAACCAAATACATGAATAAGAATGACATTCATTATAGCAAAGAAACGTAATCCATCTAAATATTTTACTCTATCTTTCATTACTTAGTTTCCTCTTTTATAATTCGTTTTTTTCTATATAACTGACAATAAATCTTAGTTAAGAATTTGTTTTTTTCTATTGTTCTGCGTAATAGTCCTCTTCCTTTATAATATTTATTGTTTTTATAATCAGGTATATTTTCTTTCATATATCTAAAGGCTAAGTTTATAAAGTTATTAGCTGTTTCTTCTTTTTCTTGTACTCTTTGTTGAATTGTATAATTTGTTAATATTCTTACAGATAATTTATCCACAATTTCTGTGAATTCTTTTCTTTTGGAAAAATAGTTTCTTATTTTATCCACAATTTCTATAATATCGTAAATTCTATCATCTCTAACTGTTGTTTCACTATTTTTATGAATCACATAATAATTTAAGAATTTATTAATATGTCCTATTTTTTTTGCTTTGTCAATTGTCTCTATTACAAATGGGGCATCCTCATATTTTAAATCTTCAACAAATTTAATATTATTATCCTTTAATAATGTAGTTTTATATAATTTATTCCAAGGAGCTAAGTTTATATTTAATAATAATTCTTTATTATCTTTTAATGTTGTATTTTTAAAGGGTTCAATAATTACTTCTTCTTGTGTTTTCGTTACTTCATCTACTCTATAAAAATTATTTATTACTAAATCCAAGTTTTCTTCTTCTGCTTTTTTAAATAATTCTTTACAGGCATTTATATCTAGATAGTCATCACTATCTAAAAACATAATGTATTTTCCTTTTGCTTTATTAATTCCAAAGTTTCTAGTTTTTCCAATACCTTGATTTTTATTTTTATAATATTTAATTCTTTTATCACTATAAGACTTAATTATTTTTTCTGAGGCATCTGTTGAACCATCATTTACTAAAATAAATTCTAACTCTTTTTTTGTTTGATTAATTAGGGAATCAACACATGTTTTTAAATATTTTTCAGCATTGTAAATTGGGACAATAATACTTATATCAGTCATTTTTTTCTTCCTTCTTTTCTTTTAGATCTTTTTCAGTTTCTGATGGTATATAGATTGGTCTTTTCTTTACTTCTAAATATAGTTTTGACATATACATACCAAATACTCCTAGGAAAAATAGTTGTACTCCACTAACAAACATTATCATACAGGCTAGTGATGGCCATCCACCTACAGGGTCTCCAAAGAGTAATGTTTTTACAATAATTATAATGATAGAAATAAAAGCTATTAAACAAAATATTAATCCAATGATTGCGGATAAAACTAGTGGTGTTGTAGAAAAGGCTAAAATACCCTCTAAGGCATATTTAAATAATTTCCAAAAATTAAATTTTGATGTTCCTGCCGCTCTATTTTGTATTTCATATTCAATCCACTTTGTATTGAAACCTACAAAACTAAATATTCCTTTAGAATATCTATTATATTCTTTCATATCGACAATGGCATCTACCATTTTTCTTTTCATTAATCGAAAATCTCTGGCTCCTGGTATTTGAGGAGTTGATGAAATTTTTCCAATTATTATATACCAAAGATTTGTAAAGAATCTTCTAACTATTCCATAATCTTTATGTTTTGGACTATATAGAGCTACACAGTCATAACCTTCTTCTATAATATCTTGATACATCTTTTTAACCATAGACGGTGGATCTTGCATATCTGCATCCATTATAGCAACATAGTCTCCAGTAGCATTTTCTAATCCAGCATATATTCCTGCTTCTTTTCCAAAATTTCTAGAGAAAGAAACAAAACGTACTCTTTCATCTTGTTTTACTAAGTCTTTTATTATCTTTAGAGTATTATCTTTACTACCATCATTTATAAATAGAAATTCAAAGTCTTCATCCTTCATTTCTTTAGCAATACGAACTAATTCTTTATATAAAATTGGTAATGATTCCTCTTCATTATAACATGGTACAACTAGAGAAATTTTCTCTCTTTTTATTTTCTTTTTCATAAAACTCCCCCTCTATTTATAATATATTTTAGGGCTTATCGAAACTACTATCTTTTTTATTTTTCTTGGTAAAGTATCTGTTAATAAGTCTTTTTCTACTTTATCTTTTTTTAATCTTTTCTTATATTCTTTATAATCTTCTTTATTTAGTTCACATATTTTTTTTAACATGCTATTAGCTATATAACTTTTAAATATTTTGGTATTTCCTTTTACTTTTTCTATTTCTTTTTGCAAATATTTATAGTGTTCATAAAAATCTTTTACTTTTCTCTTAGTCCATTCATAGTCTGGATTATTCATAATACTTCCTGTTCTTCTATAGTAGTTATATCCTATATATGATATTGAATTTACTTTACTAGCTTTTATAACAATTAATGGTGTTAATCCAAAGTCCTCATGAATTTTACCTTTTTTAAATTTAAATTTTTCATGGTCATAATACTCTCTTTTTATGGCATAACACCATATACTTTCTATGAAATGAAAATTCACAATTTTTTGGAAAGCATCTATTCCATTTAGTCCTTCAAAAGTATCTTCTTGATAATTTGTTATTTCATTTTTATCAGTTACTGTTCTTACTTGAAATCTTACTAAATCAGGTTTATTTTTTAAACTCATATTTATTTTTTCTAACAATTCATTATCCCAGTAATCATCACTATCTAAAAACAATAAATATTCACCAGTTGCTTCTGTTTCTCCAATATTTCTTGCTTCACTAACTCCAACGTGTTTATCGCCTACTATTTTTACTTTATATTCTTTGGCATAATCTATACTTTTATCAGTACATCCGTCATTAACAACAATTACTTCAAAATCTTTATACGTTTGATTAAATACACTGTCTAGAGTTCTTTTTATATATTTTTCAACATTATATACTGGTATTACAATACTAAATTTTGGCATTATATCACTCCATCAAATAGTTTTTCAAAATCATTCATTCGTGAGGCTTGTAGTTTTTCTATGTCAATTTTCTTTGGTTTTTTATTTTCTTTGATTATATCTTTTACTTGTTTTAACATTTCTTTTTCATCTTTTGAAATTATAGAAGCATAGTCTTTACCCATATTTAATTTATCATCACTTACATCTATGGTAGTGATAATTGGTGTTTCTAAAGTAATAGCTTCTAAGTAAGTAACAGGAAAACCTTCATAGTCAGATGTCATTAATAAATAGTCAGCTTTTTTTAGATACGGATATGGGTTTTTCTTTTTACCTAGGAATTTTACTCTTGTAGTTAGTTTTTCTTCTTTAACAAGTTTTTCATATTCTTCTTTAGCTGGACCATCACCTACTAACCATAAGAGTCCATCTTTTATATCTTTCATAAGACGTATTGCTCTTCCAACTTTTTTGGCATCATCATCAAGTCTACCTACAAAGACAAATAACTTTTTATTGCTTGGTTTTGTCTCTTTTATTTTTTCTTTACTTTTTTCTAATATTTCTTTGGTGTTAATAAAATTATTTAAAACTAATACTTTGTCTTTTAAATTTGGAAAAAGTCGTAAAAATTCTTTTTGATATTCATTTGATACAAAGACAATATGTTTATATTTTTCTATACCACGATTAACAAAGAATTCTTTTTCTTTTTGTTCATCTTTGTATAAATCTTTATAGTTGTTATGAACATAGAAAGCAGTATTATCACTAGCTATTTTAGATAGTTTACTACCACTCAAACTATATGTGGCGTAGCAACAGCTAAAGTCATATGTTTTATAGTCTGTAATGTTATATAAACATCTTTTAGAAAGATTTAAAAACTTTCGTATAATGACATTTTTATTATTATGAACTTTAAATTCTTTTACTTTTATTTCTTTTTTTACTTTATCTAAGAAAATACCTTCTTTTTTCTCTAATAAAATAGTTATTTCATATTTATTAAGATTTATTCTATTTACTAAGTTTATTAGGGCTGTTTCTATTCCACCTAGATTTAGACTATGTGCTGTAAATAATAAGTTTTTCTTTTTGTTTTTTACTAACATTAGTAGAAGGATTGTTACTAAGATACTTACAGCAGGTGCTGTTATGATATGTCCGGTAAAGAAAGATAATAATATACTTAGTAATATACTTATATATAACATGTATTGTTCAAAGTCTAATTTTTTTCTTTCTTTCATAATTAAATAGAAGAAATAACCATATATTCCAAAGTATATAATAAAACCAATTAATCCGTGATTGTAATAAATATCAAAGTAATCCATCTCAACAGCTTTGGCTTCTTTTTTATTATTTAGATAGCCAATACCAAATAGTTTTTGATAAAGAGAACTGTCTTGATATGTAGCTTTTCTATTTTCCATAAATTTTAATCTAGAACTAAATATAAAATGATCTACTAGTTTTTCATCTTCAAATACTTCTGTTACATTATCAAGTTTTAAATAGTTTAAGTGTGTTTCAATATTTTTATAGAATGTAGTTTTTGGTAAAACTAATATTAAAGCTGTCGTAAATATAATTAAAGCTATTAAGCTAACAATAATTCTTTTATATTTTTTTACTTTTAGAGATTTATAAATAAACCATATATAAGTAAAGAATATAGTAATTCCTAAAGATAAAAGTGGTGTTTTAGTACCAATTGTTAAAATAACATAAAGATATAATATAGTTATGATTATAGTTGGAAGTACTTTTTTTATTTTTATTAATATTAAAATCATAATTGGTGTTAGTAGTGAAATAATACCACTAATTTCATTAGCTGAGTTAAAGAAACCTAGAGTTCCTGCTTTAGTTATTTCATAAGTTTCAAATCCTATATTTAGACAATTTGGTACTACAATACATACTAAATATGTCATTAAGACTACCATTAAAGTCATTTTACTTATTTTTATTTCATCTTTTATACTATATAAAGAAATTAATAATACTGGAAAATAAAAGACTCTAGCTAAACCTTGAATTTCGGAAAATAACCCTACATTGTCTTTATAAATAATAATTCCTATTAAATAAAGTATTCCATATAAAAGTAAGATTCCATAATATAAAAGATTTTTCTTTTTCTTATATACAAATAAAACACTATATAAAACAAAAATTAAAAAAATAATTCTTACTATAATACCTAAAGTTAAATTAGCATTAAATATATGTAGTCCTATTCCTGTAATTAAATCTAAAATTGGTTGTATTAAAATAAATATTATTAGCAATATATTAAAGTTCTTTTTTATCCAAGTATTCATAACTTCACCTTCTAATTAATTTTAACATACTCTACTTTTTTTGTACACTTTACAGTCTAGTTTTTGGATTTTGTTTCTTATTCCTTTCCTTTATTATATAATTGTTATATAAGATAATGGGGTGAAGATATGGAAGATAAAAGACAGAATAAAAATTATCAATATCATAATAAAAAGAAAAATAGAAATCGTTCTAATTATTATAAAAATAATCAACAACGTAATAGTTCTAATAATATAGATAGAATAGAGAAAAAAAGTGAAGAAAAAGTTAAAGAAGTTGTAAAAAGTGAAGCACCTAGAAAAAAGCGTCATCCTTTTGTTAATTTTTTCTTATTTTTAACACTTCTATCTAGTTTGGCATTCTTTGGTATTTCTTTATGGAAAGGACAAGATAGTACAAACTTCTTCCAAGGATTTGTTAGTAGTGTTATTTTTGTTATCTTTTCTATTCTTTTTATAGGAATTTGTGTAGGAAGTAATTCTCGTAAGAAAGGAACTATATTTTTAGGTAGTATATTCTTATTACTTTTTAATTTGTTTGGTAGTCTTACTAGTTTAGGAATTGTTACAATTCCGGCAATTGGTCAAACAGAAAATTTTGTAGGAAAGAGTTTAACAGAAGTTGTTAACTGGGCTAGTAAAAATGAAATTACTATAAATCAAGATTATGAATATAGTGATATGGTTCCAGAATATTCTATTATTTCACAAGATATACCTGAAGGTTCTAAAATAAAAGATATAAAAGAAATTACAGTTGCGGTTAGTGAAGGTCCTAACCCTGATAAAGAAATTATTATTCCAGAAATGAATGGTTGGGATACGGAACGTGTAATTGACTATGTTGAAGATAATTATTTAAATAATGTTTCAGTTAGTTTTAGGGAATCTATTAGTCCTGAAAATACGGTTATTGAACAAAACGATTCTGGTAGTATGAAACGTAGTAGTAAACTTGAACTTACCTTTTCTTTAGGGGAAGAAGCAAGTAAGGATGATGTTAAATTAGTTGATTTAACAAATAAAAGTCAGTTTGCTGCTGAAGTATATTTAAAACAAAATCAAATAAAATATAAGATTAAAAAAGGTTTTTCTAATAAGATTGAACCTGGTAATGTAGCAAAACAAAGTATTAAACCTAATACAATGGTAAAAGTAAATGACGATGATGAAAAATTAGTTGTTACTATTAGTAAAGGTAAAAGTATTAAAGTACCTAATCTAAAAGATATGAGTATGGTTGAAATTACAAACTGGGTAATAGAAAATAAATTAAAAGTAGAATTTAGTAATCGTTATGATGATAGCGTAAAAGAAAATCATGTTATATCTGCTAATTATGATAAGGGTGATAAAGTAGAACAAGGTGAAACTATTAAAGTTGTTATTTCTAGAGGAAAACTTGTTATGGAAAAGTTTAAATCTTATGATGATTTTAAAGCCTGGGCAAATAAGTATGGAATTAGTTATGAAGAAAAACGTGAATTTAGTGAAGATGTTCCTCAAGGTGAAGTAATTTCTTATTCATATGAGAAAGGTGAAACTATTAAAAATGGTGATGTAATTGTTGTTACGATATCTGATGGTATTGAAGTAAAAGTACCTGATTTAGAAGGAATGACTAAGAAAGAAGCAATCAATGCTTTAGAAGAAGTTGGACTTAAATATAACTTTGTTACACGTAGTAGTAGTAAAGAGAAAAATACAGTTATTGATCAATCTATAAGTGCTGGTAGTAAAGTAAGTGAAGAAACTACTATTACAGTTACTTTAAGTAGTGGTAAGAAAGTATCTCATAGAGAAGAATCAGATAATGATTCAAATGATTCTGGTAATTCAAGTAAGCCTGGTAGTTCTGGTAATTCTTCTTCAAAACCTTCTAAACCAGAGTCAGATTCAAAACCTGTTAAACCATCTTGTGATAAGTCTAAGGGAGATAATTTAAATATTCAAGCTGGAAACACTGGTACTCAAACAAAGGAAATAATATCTCAGTTAAACCCTAATCATAAATTTAGGTGGAATTTAGTTAATTCTTGTCCTAATGGTGATATTACACCTGGTACTGTTTGTGATGCCTTAGAAGGACAATGGAAAAACTTTTGTGACACTATAACTGTTACAATTGTTAAATAGAAAAAACAGTTTATATAACTGTTTTTTTATTGCTTCAACAGGTTTTGCTTTTCTTTT
>CALVJZ010000021.1 GCA_944332465.1 uncultured Bacilli bacterium
ATAAATTACTTGTATTTATAACATTCAAAAATAAAGTTTTTGTTTTTTGTATTCTTAATAAGTCTTATAAATTTATATTTACCATGACGTCTTATACTAAAGACGTCATTTTCTTTTAATTGGTATGATACATTTTTTAATATATCATAGTTTAAGATTATTTCTTTATTTTTTATTATTTCTATTATTTTATTTCTACTAGTTCCAATAATTTTTGCAGCAATTGTATCTATTCTAGGACTTGAAGCAATTATTTCTATTTTTTCATATTCTTTTTCATAACTTTCTAATAATTCTAGTGCTTGAGTTAGAAGATTTACTTTAGTATTTTTAATCATTAATAAATTATTTTTTATATATGGTGCTATTTGTTCTAATACATAAATATAGTAATGATTGTCTTTTATAATGATATCTCCAAATAATTCATCTGTAATATTTAAAGAAAAAATAGTTCCTAATATTTCACGATGTTCTAGGGGTATTTTTGATACTATTTCATATAAAATAATATTTGGTTTAGTTGTGGTATAAAATATATTTTTTTCACTATCGGGATATGGTTTAAAAATATTATAAGAGTTTTTCTTTAATTTCTTTATTAGTTCTTGTTGTTCTTTTGGATTTAGAAAAAAAGTTGGCTGGTTATTTTTAAGTTTATTTAGACTTTTTTCTATTTTATACATAGTATGTCTCCTTTTTTATATTATAACAAAAAAATATGTTATAATTTAAATAATTGGTGGAGTTGATTGTATGAAGATTATATCGTGGAATGTGGCGGGTATTAGAGCTTGTCTTAAGAAAGGGTTAGAAGATTTTTTTAAGGATGTTTCTTGTGATGTATTTTGTATGCAAGAAGTTAAAGCAATGGAAGAGCAATTTGATTTTAGACCAAGCGGTTATGAGATGTATTTATTTCCTGCTAAGAAAAAAGGTTATTCTGGTACATTGATTTATACTCGTATAAAACCTATTTCTGTAAAATATGGAATAGATGATGTTGAATATGATGACGAAGGACGTAATATTACATTAGAATTTGATTCTTTTTATTTAGTTAATTGTTATGTACCTAATGTTAAACGAGATTTATCTAGAATGGATTCTAGAATGAGATATGAAGATTTATTTCTTTCTTATATAAAAAAATTAGAAAAAAAGAAACCTGTTATTTTTTGTGGGGATATGAATGTAGCACATGAAGAGATTGATATAAAGAATGCTAAAAGTAATATAGGTAATGCGGGCTTTACTTCTGAAGAGCGTGGTAAATTTAGTAAATTATTAGAATCTGGTTTTATTGATACTTTTCGTTATTTGTATCCTGATACGGTAGATGCTTATACTTGGTGGAGTTATATGAAGGGTGTTCGTGAAAGAAATATAGGTTGGAGAATTGATTATTTTGTTGTATCTAAATCATTTATTTCTAAAGTTGAAGATAGTATTATTTATTCTGATATTTTAGGTAGTGATCATTGTCCTATTGGACTTATTGTGAAGGAGTAATTATGAAAGAGTTTTTATCTAACTTAAAATTTGCTTGGAAGTTTGCAAAGGGAGAAAGAGCAAAATTAATTAAGTATATATTATGTAATATTTGTATGATTATTATTAGTGTAATTGTACCTATTATTAGTGCACAAATTATTATTAGTTTAACAGATAGTTTGTTTCAACAATTACTTTTCTTAGCTGTTATTTTATGTCTTGTTGAATGGAGTAGAAATGTTTTTAATCGTTTATCTATGTATTATTCACAAGTTATTTACCGGGAAACTTTTATAAGTTTACAAACAGAACTTGGTAAAGAGATTATGAGATTAGAGACTAGTGTTATTGATAAACATGGTTCAGGGGTATTTATTCAAAGACTTACTAATGATACTAGTAGATTAGCAAGTGTATTTAATATTTTAAATCAGTATTTATCTAATATTTTAACTGATATTGGTATTTTTGTAGCGATGTTTATTATTAATTTTTGGGCATTTTTATATATGTTAATAGTTATAGTTATATTATTTTTGCTCGAGAGAAAAAGAACAAATTTATATAATGAAAGTGATAAGAAGTTTCGTAAGGAAAATGAAAAAGTTTCTTCTTTTGTTGGAGAAATTATACGTGGTATTAGGGATATTAAGATGTTACATGCTGAAGATAGTTTCTCAAAAGAATTACATAAGCAAGTTGAAGAGTTAAACTTAGAACGATATGAGATGAATGCTGTTAATCGTAGGTATGTATTTAAAAGTGCAATGTTACGAGATTTATTTGATATGGGATTAATATTTTTATTAGTTTATTTAATTTTAGAGGGTGGACTTGTAGCAGCTAATGCTTTGGTTATTCATAATTATGCAGTTAGAGTACCTAATATTGTGTGGAGTGTTGGGATACTGTTAGATAGTATAAAAGACTTTAATTTGTCATGTGAAAGAGTGTTTAATATAATGTATGGTAATGAATATAAAAAAGAAAGATTTGGTTTTAAGCATTTAGCTAAAGTACATGGTGATTTTTGCTTTTCACATGTTAACTTCCATTATGAAGAAAGTGGAGAAGTCTTAAAAGATTTAAGTTTTCAAGTACATGCTAATGAAACAGTTGCTTTTGTAGGTAAAAGTGGTGCTGGAAAGAGTACAATCTTTAGTTTATTATGTAAATTATATCCTGTTGATAGTGGTGTGATTACGATAGATGGTACTGATATTAATGATTTAGATCAAGAAAGTATTAGAGGTAATATTACAGTTATAAGTCAAAATCCTTATATTTTTCATGTAAGTATTAAAGATAATTTACGTCTTATGAAAAGTGATATTACAGAGAAAGAAATGATAAAAGCTTGTAAATTAGCTTGTATACATGATTTTATTATGGAACTTCCAGATGGTTATGATACTATCGTGGGAGAAGGGGGAGTTAATTTAAGTGGTGGCCAAAGACAAAGATTAGCGATTGCGAGAGCATTTTTACAAAAAACAGAAATTATTTTATTTGATGAAGCAACTAGTTCTTTAGATAATGAAACACAAAAAGAAATACAAAAAGCAATTAATAATTTAAAGAAAAATTATACTATTTTAATTATTGCACATAGACTTAGTACGATTATTAATAGTGATAGAATTTTATTTATTGAATCTGGCCAAGTAGTAGCAGAAGGAACGCATAAACAGTTATTAAAAAATTGTTTAGGGTATAAAGAGTTATATGAAGCAGAGTTAAAGGATAAGGTGTAGGTATGTATTTATTTCGTTTAGCAAAATATGAAGATTTAGATGATGTAATTTTAATGGTAAGAGAAAGAATAGAGTGGTTTCGTAGTAAAGATATTTTACAGTGGAGAGAGTATTTAATACATCATCCTGTAGAAGAGTGGGCTAAAGCTATTACTAATAAACAATTATATGTTGTTTTAGATGATGATAAAGTTATTGGTTGTATACAATTTCAGTACTACGATCCTGAATACTGGGATGATACTTATCAGTTATATATAAAAAAGTTATGTACAAAAGT
This sequence comes from uncultured Bacilli bacterium, assembly GCA_944332465.1. Taxonomy (GTDB): domain Bacteria; phylum Bacillota_I; class Bacilli_A; order RF39; family UBA660; genus Faecimonas. The sequence continues at coordinate 3,529 of CALVJZ010000021.1, forward strand.
GGGGTATAAAAAAGTTGGTAAAGTTTTAATAGATGAAGCGATAAAACTAGCAAAAGAAAAAAATATTTCTAAAATACGTCTTGATTGTCGTAGTACTAATATGGCATTAAATAAAATATATGAAGATTATGGTTTTCGTTTAGTACGTAGTGGAACATTAAGTAGATATCCTTATCCATTTAATTTAAGAGAAATGGAAATAAAGTAATAAACTTTTTAAGTTTTGTGTTATATTTTTTATAGGTGGTAAATATGAGAAGAGATAAAATTAATTATTATTTAGATATTTGTGAACAAGTATTAGAGCGTGGTACTTGTTTAAGAAGAAATTTTGGAGCTATTATTGTAAATAACGATGAAATTGTTTCTACGGGTTACGTAGGAGCTCCACGTGGTAGAAAGAATTGTTGTGATTTAAAGTATTGTACTCGTGAAAAGTTGAAAGTACCAAGAGGAGAACGTTATGAATTATGTCGTAGTGTTCATGCTGAACAGAATGCTATTATTAGTGCTAGAAGAAAAGATATGATAGGAGCGACATTATATTTAGTTGGTATTAATCATAATGATGGTAGTTATGTAGAAGGTGCAAGACCTTGTGCTTTGTGTAAAAGAATGATTATTAATGCTGGTATTAAACAAGTAATTGTACGTGATACGAAGGATGAATATACGATTATTGATGTTTCTGAGTTTGTTGAAAATGATGAGACTTTAGAGGGCGTATTAGGTTATTAATACGTTTTCTTTTTAAGGAAGTGATGTTTTTTGAAAAAGGTTGAATTAAAAGTAGAAGGAATGACTTGTAGTGCTTGTTCTAACGGGTTAGAAAAGTATTTATTAAAACAAAAAGGTGTTTTAGCTTGTAATGTTAATTTAATATTGGGTATGGTTACTGTAGAATATGAAAATTTACGGGTTTTAGATATTGAAAAATATATTAGTGAAGCAGGTTTTACAAGTTTAGGAGAATATCAATTTACTGATGATAGTTTATTATATAAAAGAAGAAAAAGAAATCTTTTGTTTTTTGGTTTATTACTTATTTTCTTTATGTATTTATCAATGGGGCAAATGCTAGGTCTTCCAAGTTTGTTTTCTTATTATGAATATCCTTTTATTTATACTACTATTTTGATTTTAATAACATTTTTATTTATTATTTATGGCTTTGATATTTTAAAAAGTGGAATAAAAAATCTTATGCATTTTATGCCTAATATGGATACTTTAGTTACTTTTAGTGTTTTCTTTAGTTTTATATATAGTATTTATGGAGTTGTTCATATTTATTTAGGTGATTTAAGTTTTATACATCAACTATATTTTGAATCAGTTTGTATGGTTATTTATTTTGTTAAAGTTGGAAGATATATTGAAAATGTAAGTAAAAGTAATACAACTTCTGCTATTAAGAATTTAGTTACAATTACGCCAAAGATGGCAAGAATTAAAAAAGGTGATGTTTTAGTTGATGTGACGATTGATGAAGTAAAAGAAGGAGATTTATTGGTTGTTCGTCCTAATGAAAAGTTTGCGGTTGATGGAGTTGTTGTTGAAGGAGAATCTCATGTAGATGAGGCATTTATTACAGGTGAAAGTAAGGCTTTGTTGAAGAAAAGAAATGATGATGTTCTAGCTGGTTCTTTAAATTATGATGGTGTTATAACATATAAAGCAGTAAAAATTGGAAAAGAGTCTACTGTTTCTAATATAGTTAGTATGGTTGTTTCATCTTTGGGTAAGAAAAATCGTATAGAAAGAATTGCTGATAAAGTTAGTGGTTATTTTGTACCTATTATCTTTTTAATAGCAGTAATTTCTGTTGTTGTTAAAGGGGGAATGGGTTATAGTTTTTCTTCTTTATTTACAACATTTGTAACTGTTTTAGTAGTAGCATGTCCTTGTGCACTGGGATTAGCAGTTCCTTTAGTTATTAGTGTTAGTTATGGATTATGTGCTAAAAGGGGAATTGTTGTTAAAGAGGGGGAAGCTTTAGAAAAGGTAAAAGATGTTTTATATGCTATATTTGATAAAACTGGAACACTTACTTATGGTAAATTAGCGATTAGTAAAGTCTTTACTTATTCTGTTGATAAGTACTCTTTGTTAAAGATAGTATCTAGTATTGAAGCTAATTCTACACATCCAGTAGCTAGTGCTTTTTCGAAAGAAGATTTACTACCAGTTACTTCTTATCAAGAATTAACTGGTTTTGGTGTAATGGGTACTGTTGATAATGAAGAATATAGTTTAGGTAATTTAGGAATGCTTAAAAAGTTGTGTGTTCGTAATTATCATAAAAAAGATTATGAAGCGTTACTTAAAGATGGATGCAGTATAATATTTGTTGTTCATAATAAGAAAGTTGTGGGATTAATTGGTTTAAAAGATATTGTTCGTGATGATATGAAGGTAGTTATTGCTAAACTTAGAGAAAGAAATATTACTCCTGTTATGCTTACAGGAGATAATATGGAAGTAGCTAAAAAAGTGGGTAAAGAACTTGGTATTACTGAGATAAAAGCTAATGTATTACCAGATGAAAAAGCAAATATTGTTAAAGAGTATGAAAAACTAGGTCCTACTTTAATGATAGGTGATGGTGTAAATGATGCGATTGCTTTAGTTGAAGCAAGTGTTGGAATAAGCGTTTCTAGTGGAACAGATGTAGCAAGTGATGCCAGTGATGTGATACTTATGAATCATGATTTAAATAATTTAATTGATTTAATTGATATTGGTCATAAAGCAAAAACAATTATTGTAGAGAATTTATTTTGGGCATTTTTTTATAATTTAATAATGATACCAATTGCTGTTGGCTTATTTGAAAATCTTGGAATAGTTTTAAATCCTATGATTGCAAGCTTATGTATGACATTAAGTAGTTTAACAGTAGTTTTTAATTCTTTAAGATTAAAGTTGATTGTTAAAAGTAAGGAGAGTTAGTATGTTTAAAAGAATAAAAAAAGAAATATATATTGAAGGAATGCATTGTGAGGGATGTGTTAAGAGAGTAAAAAATGCTTTATTGAGTATTCCCGGTATTAAGGAATGTGATGTTAGTTTGGAAGATAAAAAGGCTACTTTAGTTTTGTCTAAGAATGTAGATGAAAAATTTATTTTGGATAAAATAGAAAGTTTGGGTTTTCAAATTAAATAATTTATGTTATAATTAGAGAGCTTGTTTGAAAGGGGGATGTTTTATGGATAAAGAAACATTTGAACTAGGAGAACGTGCTCAAAGAAGAGTAGATTATATTAAGAATAAAATATGGAGTGAAGGACTAAAAAATCCTATTGGTGTAGAGGGTGTAAATTACTATAATTTGGCTGATGGGTTTTTGATTGAAGAAGAAACTGCTAAAAAATTTATTGTTGCGCCATATCTAAATCGTGATTGTTATACTATTATAAATACAGATTGGCCAGTGCTTGATGCTTTAATCTGGGTAGAGTCTACAAAACAACCTTTACATAGACAAATTATGCTAGATGCTAAAGCAAAAGCTATGGAAATGAGTGGTGGCGAAAGAGGAAAAGTTTTTAAAAGATAATTTGAATATTATCTTTTTTTTTGCATAAAAAATAGTATGAATAATGGAATACAAATTATTTATCCAAGGACTAAATATGAAATTTTAAATAAAGAAATTTGTGAGTTTTTAAAAAGAGAAGTACTTAAGTTTTTAAATAAGAATAAAAGTATAGTTTTAGATACAGTTATTTCAACTTTAGATATTGCTCATGATGAATATGTTTATAAAAATTATTTATCTGTTGTTTTCTATTTATCTTGTGATAATTTAAACGAAATATATACTATTGTTTATGATAAAGAAGAAAATAAGATAGTAAGCATTTCGGATTTAGTAAAAGAAAAACCTTCTATTTTATCTATATTATCTACTAAAAGTCGTAAAATTTTAGCGAATAATAAAAATATTAAGAAATTATCTTTAATGATGAAGGGGACAGAAGAAATAGAAGATAACTTTTTACATTTTGTTTTTGCTCCAACGGGTATTATGCTTTACTTTTCTAGTGGACAAGTTACTGATAAAGAATATGGTATTATTAAGGTTGTTGTCCCATACGAGGATATAAAAAAAGACTCTAATTAGAGCCTTCGTTATTGATTGTTGTTATTGTATAGTTATTAAAGTTTAGATTATTTATTACATTTTTATATTTTTCAAAGGTAAAACTTTCTATATCTTCAACTGTATCTAAGTTATGATAGTCGTAATTTATAATATTATCTGATAAAGTGGTAGTCATTGTTGGAAGACTTTCATCTCTTAATATGATATTTAATATTTCTCTTTTCTTATTTAATTCAAATAGATCTTTATCAAAATTAATATTTTTAAAATTATTAATTATTTCTTTTGTTAATTCTTTTTCTTTTAAGGTTGAACTACCAATTGTAATTAATATATAATCTTCTATTTTTAAGAAAGATGCATTTAACTTAGTAGTTATAATTTTTTCTTTTATAAGTTTTTCATATAATGGTGAGGATATTCCTATATTTTCATTAAAAAGTTCAGATAAATAAAATGTTAAAGTTACCTTTTCTTTTGGTGTCATTTTAGGAAGTTTTATTTTATATGTTACATCTACATAAGGTATTGGGGTTGGAAATATTATGTTACTTTTTTTTGAGGCAACACTTTCTTCTTCGTTTAAATCTATTTTCTTTACGTCATGTTTTTTAAAAGTATAATTATTTATTTCTTCTTTTATTGTTTTTAATATATTTTCTTTATTATAGTTACCAGAAATTATAATTATTTGATTATGTGGTTGATAAAAGGTTTCATAACATAGTTTTAGATCTTCTATTGTTGTGTTTTTTACATTTTCTATAGTTCCAATTACACTTCTAAATTTAATATTTTTAAAAGTAGAGTGTAATATTTCTATGTTTTCTTCAAAAAATTTACTTCTTTGTTTACCTTTTATTTCTTGATATATGGGTAGTTTAATTTTTTCTAAGTTGTCGGTTGTAAATATGGGATTATAAACACTTCTTATTATGGTTTTAATACCTTCATCTACTTTTTCAACTGCTTCAAAATAATATTTTGTGTGTGTTAGAGAAGTTGCGGCGTTAGTACTCATTTCCATTTTTCCTAAAATATCTATAAAGTTTCCATATTTATTACATTCAACTAGATAATGTTCTAGAATGTGAGCTAGACCATCTTGGAAGTGAACTTCTTTATTATCGATGATAAAGTCTTTGGATGTTCCACCAAATAGTGTTATAAACTGAAAGATTGTTGTATGCTTTTTGGTATCTGGATATAAATAAATTGTTAGTCCATTATCTAAAGTTATTTTTTCTAATTTATTCATAATCTTGCTCCTTTAAAAAGTAAATTGTATCTAGGTTGAATCTATTTAATAGTTCTAAAACATCACTAGCTTTTAATTTTTTTAATTTTTCGTAATTTTCTTTATTTGTATCATCAATTCCTAGAACTTTGTACATATAATCACCAAGTAAAACTTGTTTTTTATCTAAAGTTTTTATTAAATTAATTCTTTTTCTCTCTTTTATTTTTTCTATTATGGGAGTTATTAATTCTTTTTCTTTTAGTTCATTCATTACTTCTAATATTTTTTCTTTAGCTAAGTCTTTGTTATCTTTATTTATATAAGCAACAATTATAAATATTCCAAAGTTAAGATTATAGGTTACTTGTGTACCATATACTAAGTTGTATTCATCTCTTAATTTTTTATCTAGTAAGCGTGATGATAGGGAAGATAATAATAAACAAATTAACTCTATATTCATATTATCTTCCTTTTTCATATCTTTTATTTTGTAAATAAAACTTAAAGCTGAATCTTTCCATTCTTTTTCTTCTGTTATTTCTTTAGGAATAGTTCTTTGTGGCGTTAAGTAATGAGTGTAATCTGTTTTTAGAGTTAGTTTTTCTTTTATAGGGAAATGTTTTTTTATTATATTTTCGATATTTGTATTTTTTATATCTCCAAATATAAAGATAAGGGGCTTATTATTTATTACTTTTTCTTGGTAGTATTTATATAAGTTTTTTGGAGTTATGTCTTTTAATTGTTCTTCATGATCTTTTATATTTAAAGATAAAAGACCTTCGGTATCAACTAATTTTTTTATTTTATAGTTTAAATAAGGATTAAATGATTTATTAATGTTATCTATAAGTAATTTTAAATTTTTTAGTTCGCGTTCCACTTCAAAAGGAAGAAAACCATTATTTTCTATTTTAGGGTTATAGATAGTATCGTGAAGGAATTTTATTTGTTCTTCTAGGAAATTTTGTTTTAGAGATTTTCTATCGGGGATAGTAAGAGAAAATGTTAAGTAGTTTGTTGTGCCGATTGTTGTAGGAAAGGAATGAAGTTTTAATATAAAACGTTCTTTTAGGGCTTTACTAAACTCTTTTTCAGTTGGATAGTCATTATTAATATACATTAACATAGAAGGGAGAATTATATCTTTAGCTAGGTTTTTTTCTTCTTTTTGATAGGGATATAATACATTTATTTGAATTGTTTGGAAATTATTATTTTCAATTATAATAGGATTTTTATTTATTTTTACTTCTTTCATAGTTACCTCTTTTCATTTTTATTATAGCACGTATAAGTTAAAGATAGATACATTTCATTGACATTTGTTTTACGTTATGTGATAAAGAAAAATAGAAATATAGCTTTTTTTATTATATAATTTGTTTGATAGGGTGATGTTATGATATTTAGTGTATTAGCTTTTGTTGCTCTTATAGTTAGTGTGTGTATTAAAGAGAGAGGAAAATCTTTATTTGTGCAATCTTTAGATTGTATATTTGAAGCATTGTATAATTTTTATATTTATGCTTATACGGGTGCAGTATTAAGTTTAATTAATTTTGTAAGAAGTTTTTTGTTTATTAATAAAAAGGATTTTAGTAAAAAAGCTTATTTAGGATTATTAGTTTTATTTGAAAGTGTAATTTTTATAAATTGTATTATGACTTGGGCAGGACCTATTTCATTACTTCCAACAATTGGTTCTGTTATTAGAACTTATTGTTTATGGCAAACTAATATGAAATTAGTTAGATTTTCTGGTATAACTACAGGTGTTTTTTATGGGGCATATTACTTATATTATCAAAGTCCAATATTAGTTATTGGTGAAAGTTTACTTATGTTTGCAGGTATCTATTCTATGTGGAAAAATGATTACAAAGATAGGATCTTTTCTAAGAAATTACGTGTTCAACATAGTTAAAATTGAAAAAACGTTTGACAAATTTAATTTTTTGTGATAGTCTTTTTGTACGAAATGAAAGCGGTGACCAAGAGGAGTAAATTACTTAATCATCTAAAGCGAATTTGGGTTGATGGGAGCCAAAGAGATTGATAGTAATTGAAAAGAACTTGTGAGCAATTTTTAGAAATGCATATGCAGAGTATATTAGTTCGGGTAGTTCCGTTAGCAATCTGAGTTGGCTGGTAATTTACTGGCAATTAGGGTGGTACCGCGTTTAAGGACGTCTCTATTTTAGAGACGTCTTTTTTTTATTATTGAAAGGAGTTGTTATTATGAAAATAGTTTTAGCTTATTCAGGAGGATTAGATACTTCGATTATGATACCTTGGCTAAAAGAAAACTATCAAGATTGTGAAATTATTTGTTATGCAGCAAATGTTGGACAAGGAGATGGTGAGTTAGAAGGTATTGAAGAAAAAGCTATGGCAAGTGGAGCAAGTAAAATTTATGTAGATGATTTACAAGAAGAATTAGTAAATGACTATATCGCTCCATTTATTAAAGCAGGAGCTACATATGAAGGAAGATATTTGTTAGGAACTGCTTTTAGTCGTCCTTTGATTGCTAAAAAGCTAGTTGATGTTGCTCATAAAGAAGGAGCAGAAGCAATCTGTCATGGATGTACTGGAAAAGGAAATGATCAGATACGTTTTGAACTTGGTATTAAACATTTTGATCCAGATATGAAAGTAATTGTTCCTTGGCGTACTTGGAGTATAACAGGAAGAGAAGAAGCATATCAATATGCAATAGATCATAAAATTCCTTTAAAATTTAATAGGGAACACAGTTACTCTAAAGATAAAAATCTTTGGCATTTATCTCATGAAGGATTGGATTTAGAAAATCCTAGCAATGCACCAAAGTATGATGATATTTTAGAATTGGGTGTTACACCAGAGAAAGCTAAGGATGAAGCAGTAATGGTTGAAATAGGTTTTACAAAAGGTATTCCTACAAGTCTTGATGGTAAAAAAATGAGTTTACTTTCTATTGTTAAAAAATTAAATGAACTTGGTGGAGAAAACGGTATTGGAATTTTAGATATGGTAGAAGATAGACTTGTCGGTATGAAGAGTCGTGGTGTATATGAAACACCGGGTGGAACTATTATTTATAAAGCACATGAAGCATTAGAGTCATTATGTTTAGAGAAAGATTTATTATTGGAAAAACAACATATTGCTTTAAAAGTTGGAGAACTTTTATATAATGCTAAGTTCTTTAGTCCATTAATGGATGCTTATTTAGCATTTGTTGATAAAGCAAGTGCTACAGTAACAGGGACAGTTAAACTTAAATTATATAAAGGAAATATAATTTGTCAGGGTATTGATAGTCCTAATAGTTTACATTCTTTAGATATTTCTTCTTTTGATAAAGAAGGTGGATATGATCAACATGATGCTCAAGGTTTTGTAAATATTTATGGTCTTTCTAATGTGATTATGGCTAAAAAAGGGGGAAATTAATATGGTAATGTGGGAAGGAAGATTTAAAAAAGAAATCGATAAAAGAACAAACGATTTCAATTCTTCTATTAGTTTTGATAAAAGAATGTATAAGGAAGATATTACTGGTAGTATTGCTCATGCAACAATGCTTGGAGAATGTGGTATTATTTCTTCTGATGAGAGTAAAAAAATTATTGAGGGTTTAAAAGAAATTTGTAATGATTTAGAAACTGGTAAGTTAGAATTTGATATGGAAGCAGAAGATATTCATATGTTTATTGAAAGTGAACTTACGAAAAGAATTGGTGATGCTGGTAAAAGACTTCATACAGCACGTAGTAGAAATGATCAGGTAGCACTTGATTTAAGACTTTATTTACGTCATGAAATAAATGATATTGTAGATTTGTTAAAGTCTTTGATTGAGGAACTTATTTTAAAAGCTCAAGATAATTATGAGACAATTATGCCTGGTTATACACATTTACAAAGAGCTCAACCTATTACTTTAGCCCATTATTTTATGGCATATGTTGAAATGTTTAAAAGGGATATTTTAAGACTTAAAGATGCTCTCCAAAGAATGAATGAAAATCCACTTGGTTCTTGTGCTTTAGCAGGAACTACTTATGCAACAGATAGATATTTAACAAGTAAGTTATTGGATTTTGATGGACCTTGTCTTAATAGTTTGGATGGTGTATCTGATAGAGATTACGCAATTGAAATTGCTTCTGGTCTTTCAATTTTAATGATGCATATGTCTAGAATTAGTGAAGAGTTTATTATGTGGAGTAGTCATGAATTTAAGTTTATTGAACTTGATGATAGTTTTTCAACAGGTTCATCTATTATGCCACAGAAAAAGAATCCAGATATTACGGAATTAATTAGAGGTAAAAGTGGTAGAGTATATGGTGATTTAATGGCACTATTAACAATGATGAAATCACTTCCTTTAGCATATGATAAAGATATGCAAGAAGATAAAGAAGCTATTTTTGATGCGGTTGATAATGTTAAGATGTGTTTAATAACTTTTATTCCTATGCTTTCTACAACAACATTTTTAAAAGATAATATGCTTAATGCTGCGAAAAGAGGATTTATTAATGCAACTGATGCGGCAGATTACCTTGTTAAGAAAGGTTTACCATTTAGAACAGCATATAAAATTGTTGGTTCTATAGTTTCCTATGCAATTGATAATGATAAAACACTTGATACTATGGAAATAAGTGAGTATCAACAATTTAGTGAACTATTTGATAAAGATATTTATAAAGCAATAGATTTAAATAAAGCTGTAAAAGATAGAATTGTAGTAGGAGGACCAGCACCAGAAACAGTAAAGAAACATGTAGAAGAAGTTAAAAAGTTTTTAGAAAAGATAGATTAGGTCTATCTTTTTTTGTTGTAAATAAATTTAGGGATGCTTTTTATGTTATTAAGATAACAGCTACAATGGTGATTATTAATATAGTTAGAAAATATTCATAGTTTTTTTTATGTAAAATATAGTATAATCTAGTTAATCGTGGGAGGTTGTTATGGTCGATATTAATAAAATTAAAAAAAATATAGATTCTCTTTCAAAAGAAATTGGTAGTTTGAATATTGATAGCATTTTTATAGAACAAGATGGTAAATTAGATAAAGTATTTTATAAAGATGAACAATTACACGAATTAAGAAGCTGTTCTAAAGTATTGGTTGCTATGGCTATCGGTATTGCAATAGAAGATAAAATGTTAGTGAATGGTATTCCTTTATCATTAGATACTAAAATATTTCCTTCAATAAAAAAATTAGTAAAAATAAAAAATAAAAATAATTTATTAAAAATTCAAAAATGGACAATTAAAAATTTATTAACTCATACTACAGGTTATGAAAGTCAAATGATGTCTGAAAGATATATCGAGGACATTGATAAAAATGAATTGTTAGATTATGCTTTAAACTATGATATTCCGTTTGATGTGGGTACAAGGTTTGCTTACAATAATTTAGAGCCCTTTATTTTATCTGTATTTTTTCAAGAATCATTTGGTATTAATTTAAAAGATTATATAAATGAGAAAATATTTAAGAAATTAAATATTAAAGAATTTGAATGGGATAATTATGGGAAATATTGCCCAGCCGCTACAGGATTATATTTAAAGCATTCAGATTTTCACAAAATAGGACAACTTTTATTAAGTAATGGAAGATATAATGGAAAACAAATTATTCCGGAAAAGTGGATGATAGAACTCCGTCTGTTTATAAATCCGAAAGGGTTTTTCCTAAAATAGGTATTGGATATTATGTTTTTATTTCAAGAGCTAATTATATATTTAGAGATGGTGCTTGTGGGCAATATATAATTGTTAATAAAGAGAAAAAGTTATTAATAACTATTATGGCTACAGAAAAATGTATGAAAAATGTTTCTGAGATTTTTAGAGATGTTATGTAATTGTGAAAAAAGAAGTTGACGAAAACAAAGTCTTTTAAGAAGGAGTATTTGAATGAGTTTAAAGAATAGAATTTTTGAAGTTGCTAGCAAAAAAATTGCAAATAAAATAAAGGTTGAAGGACACGTTGATAAAGCAGTAAATGACTTAATAGAAAAATTAGTAAAAGCAAGTGGAATAAAAAGTTTAAATGATTATATGGAAATGAAAGAAAACAATTATATGGTATTTAAGGTGCCTTCAGCAACTATTGGGACAATCGTAAATTTATTTAGAAATCCAGATAGTGTAATAGAAAAATTTGGGAGTATATATCAATTTTGTGATATAAAAGGAAAAGTTAAATATATTTCTGATTTTGATACTGGGCTTATTTTGGATAGAGATACAGTTACTTTATATGATGAAAAGAAGCGTGTATATGGTAAGGTAAAAGAGTGTTTAGTTTCACCTAGAATGCCTTTGTTTGAAAAAAAAGTAAAAAAATGTAATGTAAATTTAGAAAAAAATAATTTATGTAAAATAAAAAAAAGAGTATTATTTGGAAGTTTGGAATTTGTAACATTGGAAGGTAAAATGTATATAGAGTATGTTGATGAAAAACAGTTTAATATAAAAAAAGAAAATAAAACAATAGCAAAAGTAAATGAATTACCACTTAAACTTATTGATGGTTTAGTAGAACGTTATATAATAGAATATGAAAATATAGAAGATGAAAAAATTATAACATTAATGATTGTAACATTATATATTTTAATGTGTGATTAGGTTCAGTTGGTGATATTATTGAATAATTATAAGCTATTAATAAATTTTAAATATTTTATATTTGTGTAGTTTATTTTATAAGCTGACTATGAGAGATAATAAAAAAGAACTAGTTTTTGACTAGTTCTTGTATTTATTAATGGAGCGGATGAGGAGAATCGAACTCCCGTAGTCAGCTTGGAAGGCTGAGGTTCTACCATTAAACTACATCCGCATATTAAGTTGTATGAACTTTAGCTATAGATAGCGAAGTTCAGTCTATAAGTTCAATAGACATTTACAATTATATCAAATATATTTTTCTTGTCAATACTTTTTTTATTTTTTTAAATTTCATATAATAAAATTAGGATGTGATAGGATGAAAGTACTTGCTAGTGATTTTGATGGGACTTTATATGTTAAAGATAAAGAAGTTGTATTAAGAAATATAGAAGCTATAAAGGATTTTGTTAAACAAGGTAATTTATTTGGTATTGTTACAGGTAGAAATTATTCTAATCTTAAGAAGTTATTAAATGAATATCAAATACCATATCATTATTTAATATGTTTAGATGGTGCTAAAGTTTTTGATTCGATGGATTATTGCTTTGCAACTGTTTATCTTTCTAAAGAAGATATTATTCAAATTATACCTGTTTTGGAACAATATAATTTTTCTTATTATTTAGATGATGGATATAATGAAACTACTAATATGGATGATTGTGTTAGAGTTGTTGGAATAATTGGTGAGAGAAGAAAAGATGCTGAAAAAGTTGTGGAAATGTTAAGTAAACTTGGTTTTTATGCATATTTAAGTACAGAACATATTAATGTTATAAATAGTAAAGCTAATAAGAAAGAAGCGTTAGAAAAGATTTTGGTGCATGCTGATTGTTCTAAAAAGTCATTATATGTTATAGGTGATAGTGTTAATGATTATGAGATGTTAAGTGCTTATCAAGGTGGAGTTATGAAAGAACATGGTAAGGAGTTAAATGTATTAGATAAGAAAAGTTATGATACTTTATATAGTTTTATAGAAGAGTTAGAAAATAATTAACTCTTTTTTCATATACTTTATTATGAGTGATTTTATTTTTTCTTTATTTCAAAATTTTGGATATTTGGGTATGTTTTTAGGAATGGTTTTAGAAGCTGTAATTATAGTTATTCCTAGTGAAGCTATTTTAGCAACAGGAGGTATTTTAGCTAGTCAAGGTGTATTTTCATTCTTTGGTGCTTTTATTACTGGTCTTTTGGGTAGTGTTTTTTGTGCTATTGTTATTTATTTTATGGGGTATTTTGGTGGACGACCTTTTATAAGAAAATTTGGCAAATATTTTTTTATGAAGGAAGAGGATTTAGAAAAAAGTGATTCTTGGTTTTTTAAATATGGAATGTTTGGTGCTTTACTTGGGCGTAATTTTCCTATTATTCGTACACTTATATCTTTGCCTATTGGTATTATGAGAATGTCTTTTTTTAAGTTT
>CALVJZ010000022.1 GCA_944332465.1 uncultured Bacilli bacterium
TTTGAATATATAAAAATAAAAAAATAACTTCATTTAGTTAGAAGTTATTTTTTCTTTATACTGCGTTTGTAAAGCTTAGACTATTTGCGATTTTTTCTACAAAATCTAGGTCTGTTTCAGTATTGTCATATGATATAACAGCAACATAATATTTATTAGAGTTTTCTGCTATATACAATTTCATATTTATACCAGAATCTGTACAGTCCATAGTATACCAAGTTGTTGAGGCTATTTTCTTTTCTTGAACAGTGGTTACTGCATAGTTAGATGCAAGAATACCTCGATAAGTATCTGCAAATGTTTTAGCATCAGCTCCATTTACAGCATCTGTTGTTAAAACGCTAAATAGTTTAGTCATTGATTTATTAGCATAGGCAACTTCATAGTTTGGTACACTAGTTTCTTTGAAATCACTTGGTATATCAAATGTTAATGTATTATATGTTTTTGTTTGATAGCTATCATGATGTTCTTTTTGTTTGTTTTCTTCCGTTATTATTTGCCATCCATCATTTTTAATTTCATCAACAGCGCTAGACATAGTTGAACCAAATGTTGTAACAGCAAGGGTTAAACACGCTATTATAACAATTATAAGAATAGCAAAATAAGATACTACTGTAATAATAATGATGGCAGCGTCTGAAAGACCTTTTTGTTCAGTATTAAACTTTTCTTCACCGATTAAATAACGATAGAAATTAGCAATAGATATCATCATATATGGTAAAATCCATAATGCTAAAATATTTAAAGTGAATGGTGATAAACAGTACCAACCAATGAAACTTATAATTAAGGCATAATATGCTACTCTATGACCTTTTACTAAGTCTAATGATTTAGTAATTAATTCTTTGATAGTAATATCTTCATTATCTATAACTACAAAATATGATATAGCTAGTGCTGGAGCAACATATATTGTTATAACCATTAAAGCAATAGCTCCTAGTATTGGAATCATAGCTAGAACATATGATAATAGTGTATAGATTGCTAAAACAGCAAAAACTTTTAAAACTAATTTAAAATTCTTAATGGGATAAGTTACAATCTGGGTTGCTTTTATTGTTTCTCCTCTCGCAACATCTAGGGTTGCTTTTGAATATCCTACAGAAAATCCTGATGATAGGAAGACAAAGATTGCTGCCATTAATAAAGCTACAATAATTACAGCAATGGCATTAGTTACACTTGGATCTATAGCTGTATTAAATAATGTTAGAGAAAGAACTAATACTAAAGCCATAATAATTAGGATATATAAGAAAAATCCTCCAATTAATGCTCCTTTAGGTTTACTTTTCGCAGCTTTTTTTATACTTTTACGTATAACTGAATTATGTACATCTACTGGTGTAACATTTGGTTTTGGTGTTTGTTGGGTATCTTCTGTTAAGTTTGTACCACAACTTACACAAAATTTTGTTCCTTCGGCATTTTGAAAACCGCAGTTTTTACAAAACATACTCACTACTCCTTACTCTTTATTTATATTTTGAGTATATCATAGTTTTTTTCTAATTAAAATAATTTATTTATCATTTACAGTTTTTGCTATTTCTTTCATAAGGGCATTCATAAATTTTTGAAAAGATGTTTCGATAATAGATGAAAGTTTTCGACCTGCTTTAGTATAAATATTATTATAATTTGTTTCTTCTTCTAGATAATTTTTTACATTAATTTCTTTACCTTCCTTTATATCTTCTTCGAATTGTATAATTGCTTCTTTAGTTAAAGTTGTTTTTTTCTCTGCTTCATAGTTATAGTATCCTGTTGCTTGAGATATGTATAGAGCTAAAAACATAATAATTAATAAAATAGATATACTCTTAAAAATAGATTTATAATTCATCTTTTATCACCTCTAAAAAGCAATCAGAAAAGGCTAAAGATGTGTTTAAGACTTCTTCTATACTATTTTCTGGTCCTCCCATCTCTACTAAAATGGTTCTAGGTGAAAAATCTTGATTATAGACTCCATTTACACCCTCACCTTCTTTTTTATATATTCCTTTAGAAAGACTAGGATATTTTTCATTTAATTTATTATTTATTTTTTCAGTAAAAGATAAGTTTTCTTGATAGTTTTTATTTTCTAGTCCTACGATAAATAAAATTGTAGCATAATCTTTTTTGTTAATTGTTACAGTAGTACGTGATTTAGGCAAACTATCTCTATGAACATCTATAAAATATTTAAGAGAAGGATGTTCTTGTTTTCTTTTTTCAAGAAGCGTTCTACTAGCTAAATAACTTCCAGCGTAGTTCCAATTATTTTTGTTTAAAATTTCTTTAATTCTTTCTTCTTCAACATAAGTAATAAAACCTTCATTTTCAAACTTTTCTTCTAAGATATAATTATTCATTTCAACAGTTGGTCTAACACTATATTCAACAAAACTAGTTGGCATATATTCTTCTGTTTGATGTGAATTATATATATAAATAATTGGTTCTTTTGTAATAGTTAGTTCTTTTTCTAATTTTTTCTTTTTATCGTTAGTATAATACGTTTTTTTTAAAAAGTTTTTTGGTATAAATAAAGTAGATAGTTTGTTTACTAAATATGAGGTTTTATCTTTATTTAATATGTATTTTACTAATTCTTTTTGTTCTATATTTATAGTTTTAGTATCTAAATAGTTATAAGTTAAATATATAGTTAGTAAGAATAAAAAAATTAAATAGATACTTTTTTTCTTTTTTCTTTTTTTCATTCTATCACCGTATTTAGTATAGAATTATATATTTATTTAATTTGTCGGATTAAAGTGTTTATGAAGGGTTTTATTAATAATATTTGCTAGTAATAAACTTAGTTTATCAATTAAATAATCTATTTCTTTAGGTGTTACCATCATATTATTGTTGTTAGGTAATAAGACTTCTAAAAGTAAATCTTTTTGTTTTTCTTTAGATAAGACTCCTACCATACCTAATACTTTTTCTTTTTCTTCAGTAGTTAATTCTTTTTTAGTATCAGAATAATTAATTTTTTCGATAGTTTTTAATTTATCGGTTGTATTATTTTCTAAATTATAGGCAATCTTTTTTAATATTAAGTCTAGAGTATTTTGAACTATCGTTGTAGCATCAACAACAGTTGGTATACCTATGGCAATAGTTGGAATATTTAGGGTTTCTTCAGATAATTCTTTTCTATTATTTCCTATACCACTGCCAGGAGAAATACCAGTTGTTGTAATCTGTATTGTTTTATTTAATCTATCTAGGGAAGATGAAGCTAAGGCATCAATTATAATAATATAGTCTATATCTATTTTAGTTAATATACCTTCTACTAAGTCTTTTGTTTCGATACCTGTTGTACCTGTTACACCTGGTTTAATAGTAGATACTTCAAGATAACCATCTTCTACTTCTCCTAGAGAAAATAAGTGTTTAGTTACTAAAATATTTTTTGTTGTTTTAGGGCCTAGAGCATCAGGTGTTGATTCTTCATTACCAAGACCGATTACTAAAACTTTTTGTTTATCTTGTAACTTTGTTTTGGTAATTACTCTTTTTAAGGTTTTTATACCTAATTCTTCTACTTCTTTAAAATTATTTTTATCAGTTATATCTTTAAATGTAATTGTTTCATATAGTCCTTTCTTTTTATTTAGTTTAAGACTATTATCAGTATTTATTTCTAATTCTTCTACTTTTGTGTTTTTAGTTTTTGTTATTACTTTTTCTAAACCTGATACTTCTTTTATATCCATTATTAAGTCTGTATGGATATCTTTATTTGATAAATTTATTGTATGCATTTAATCACCTAATATTAATATTTACATATTGTAAAAAAATATTTGCAATTTATTCTATTTTTTGATAAAATTAATGTGTTTATAAAAAGTGAGGTGAAAACATGCCAAATATCGCAAGTGCTAAGAAAAGAGTTCGTTCTAACGCTAAGAAAGCTACAGTTAACACTTTAGTAGTAGCAAGCATGAGAACAGCAGTTAAAAAATTTGAAAAAGAAGCTAACGCTGGTAACAAAGAAGCAGCAAGCACTAACTACAATGTTGCTATTCAAAGAATTGATAAAGCAATGGCTAGTGGTAAAATCCATAAAAATAAAGCTGCACGTTTAAAATCAAGATTAACTAAAATGAAAAATGCAATGTAAATCAATCAATTCGTTGATTGGTTTTTTATTTACATTTCTTTTTTTGTGTAATAAAATTAGTTTAAGTTAAGAATATGGGAGGATTTATGAAAAAAGCATTATTTGTCTTGGGCATTTCCCTTATTTTAGTTGGTCTTTTGTTGGCTTATCAAGAAGATTTACAAAAAATATATTATGATATATTAAGAGAAATTAATAAAGAAGAAATAGTTTTAGAAAAAAATGAATACTATAGACCATATGATTTTAAATTTGTACAAAACACTGATGATTTTGAACCTAATAGTAGACAAGAAATATTAAATATATATTATACAGCTATTAATTCAGGAGTTAATGATTTTACTTTTTATTGTCCAGATAGCTATAGTGATTGTATTAGTGAAGTTGAAAAAATTGCTAATGACCAAAATTTACTTTCAGATATAAATAATTTTGTACATCCTTTTAATGGTTTTAATCATTTAGAAACACAGTATGATTCTTTAGGCAAAGTATCCATTCATGTTGTTAAAAGTTATACAGAAAAACAAATTAAAGAGATACAAGAAAAGGTTGACTCTGTAAAAAATAATTTAATTATTAAAGGAGATAGTGATACTAATAATATTAAAAGAGTACATGATTATATAATTAATAATAGTGTTTATGATACAGGGAGAAGTGATTTTAATTTAGAAACTTATGAAAGTGATATAGCGTATGGTCCCCTACTTCAAGGATATGGTATATGTGGTGGCTATACTGATGCGATGGAGTTGTTTTTAGAAGAGATGGGAATAAAAAGTTATAAGGTGTCAAGTGATGAACATGTATGGAATGCAGTTCATATTAATCAAGATTGGTTGCATTTAGATCTTACCTGGGATGATCCTGTTGTTAATACTGGTGAAAATGTTTTAAGTCATGATTTCTTTTTAATTGATACCCCTACTCTTTTAAATCTAGAACAAACAGAACATATATTTAATGAAACTATTTATAGTGAATTAAAAGGAGCTTAAAATTAAGCTCCTTTTATTATGTCGTTATATACTTTATTTATTGTTTCGTTAAAGTCTTTAAAATTTGTTTCATACCAAACTGTTTTAAATTGATGATTAAAGAAAGTATATTGCCTTTTAGCATAGTGTCTTGAGTTTTTCTTTATATCTTCTATAACAGTAGTTAATTCTTTTTCTTTGGTAAAATATTTAGTAAATTCTTTATAACCAATTGCAGTATTTAAAACTCTTGATGTTTTATAATAAGGTTTTAAGGAATTTACTTCTTCTAATAAACCTTTTTTTAACATTTCTTCTACTCGTTCATTAATTCTTTGGTAAACTATATCTCTTTTAGCAGTTAAACCTATTACTTGGATAGGATATAGACATTCATCTTTATTTTCTGTTAAGACTTCATTGTTTTCTAATTTATTTAACATTCTAACTAAGCGTTTTCTATTGTTTATATGTATATTATGATTATAGTTATAGCTATTAATCTTTTCTAATAATTCTTCATTAGTTAAATTATCATAGGTATTAGTTTTAGTACCTTTAGTAAATTGGTAATTATAAAGAGCAGCTTTTATATATAGTCCTGTTCCACCAACGATAATAATTCTTTTGTTTTTTAAAGATAAATCTTTTATTATTTTTCTTACATCTTGTTGATAGTCATAGACACTATATTCTTCATCGGGTTCTTTTATATCAATTAGGTGATGAGGAATATTTTCTCTTTCTTCTATAGTTGGTTTAGCACTACCAATATCTAGTTTTTTATAAATAGATACGGAGTCACCATTAATTATTTCAGCATTAAGTTTTTTAGCTAGTTCAATGCTTAATTTAGTTTTACCAACTCCCGTTGGGCCAACGATAACGATGATTGGTTGCATTAAATCACCTAACTTTCTGCACGTTTAAATAGTTTTTCTAATTCATACTTAGTATAAGTTATTATAGTAGGTCGTCCATGAGGACAAGTAAAAGGGTTTTCACAATATCTTAAGTTATCTAATAACCATACTTGGTCTTCATAAGATAAGTAATCATTTGCTTTTATAGACATACGACAACCAATTGTGGCAGCCATACGCCAAACAAATTGATCAAAGTCAAAGTTTTCTTTAGTTGAAATAATATCTAATATTTTTCTTACTGATTGTTCTGCTTCTTCTTCTCTAATCCAAGATGGATAACTTCTAACAATAATTGTGTTATCACCAAATTCTTCAGCTTCCATACCTATTTCTTTTAATATATCAAAGTGTGTTTTAACCATTAAAAATTCATTTTTAGGTAGTTCTACCCTAATAGGAATTAATAAGTCGGTAGGTGGAAGATTTTCTTTTAATGCCGCAAGTGTCTTTTCATAGTTTATTCTTTCAGCTGCTGCATGTTGGTCAATAATATACATACCATCTTCGTTTTCAGCAATAATATAAGTTAAAAAGACAACTCCACGTGGTATCATTGGTTTAATTCGTGCAACTTTTTCTTCTTTAGTTAGTTCTTCTTTTTCTAGAGATTCATTTTTCTCATATTTAGGAGTTGCTTCAGCCACTGTAAAATCAAGAGTTTGTTCTTCATATTTAGGTTCTTCTTTAATTTCTTCTTCTTTGTGAAAAGCATGATAAAGAGGTATTGTTGTTTCTCTAGAACCTTGTTCTGTACGAGTTGCAATATCTGGTATTAAAGTCATTCTTTCTAACTCTTTAGTAATTATTTCATATAATAACTCTTTTAAAGTATCCATTTTAGAAAACTTAATATCCATTTTAGTAGGATGAATATTTATATCGATAAGAATAGGATCAACATCAATATTTAAGACAATGATAGGAAATTTATCTTTAGGAATATAGGTATGATAACTATCAGTTATGACTTTATTTAATTCATTGTTTTTAATTACTCTACCATTAACTAAAGTAGTCATAGAATTACGATTACTTTTTTGCATTTCAGGAAAGGAAATAAAACCATGAATATAATAGTCATCATTTTCTCCTCTTACTTCTACCATTTTCTTAGTTACTTCAGCACCATATATTTGATAAATTACTTTTCTTAGGTCACCTTTACCATCAGTATCTAGAATTACTTTATCATTATTTATTAAAGTAAATTTAATATTTGGATATGATAAAGCCATTTTATTGACATAGTCTGTAATATTAGCAAGTTCAACATATAAGTTTTTTAAATATTTTAATCGTACTGGTGTATTGTAAAATAAATCTTTTACGGTAATGGTCGTTCCTTGTTGAAGGTCGCTATCTTCTACTTTTAAATCTTTACCACCGGAAATAGTTAAGTATGTTCCAACTTCACCATTTGAAGTTTTTAATTCGATATTGGAAACTGAAGCAATTGATGGCAGTGCTTCACCACGAAAACCTAATGATTCAATATTAAATAAATCATCTAAGTTTTTTAATTTAGATGTTGCGTGTCTAGAAAAAGCAAGTTTTGCATCTTCTTGGTCCATTCCAATACCGTTATCTGTTACTTTTACTTCTTTGACACCAGAATCAATTAGTTCTATTTTTATGACGTCACTTTTAGCATCAATTGCATTTTCAACTAATTCTTTAACAACATTCATTGTTTTTTCTACGACTTCACCAGCCGCAATTTTATTTGCTAGGACTTCGTCCATTACATGTATTTTACTCAAATTACATCACCTAATCTTTGGGAAATACTTCACTTACTTCGTGACCACTACCACAATCAACATAGACATAAACTTTATATGTATCTACTCCATGTAGAGCGCTATTTGTATTATTGGTGGTAGGATTTTCAGCATATACATAACCTTTACACATAGCAGAAGTGTTATATGGATTGCTTGGTCTATCAATTTTATCATCTTGATATAAATCATCTAAAGTGATAGCTGCTGAATGATTACCTGTATTAGCTCCTGCTGGATATATTTCTCCTTTATTTAATAATACATTTTGTTCCATCATATAGTTTACAAATCCATCGTAAGCTGTTTTTGAAAGATTTTCCATAGCTTCCTGTCTTGTTTTTGTTAAATAACTTGAAACAGATATTACAGCTACAGCTGAAATAATACCTAATATAGTAATTACCGCTAATAATTCAACCAAAGTAAAACCCTTTTTTGTTAATTTTTTCATATTTTCACCCTTTCTTATTCATTATACTACATTTCTTTTAAATATTTTGCTAAATTTTCAGCTACGTCTTTTGAGACTACTTCACTTAATTCTTCAACACTTGCTTCTTTTAGTTTTTTTAAGGAACCAAATTTTTTTAATAATTCTTTTTTTCTAATTTCACCAATTCCTGGAACAACATCTAAGATGCTTGCTAGCATTCCTTTAGCTTTGATATTTCTATGATATGTTATAGCGTAACGATGAACTTCATCTTGAATTCTTGTGAAAAACAAGAATAAGTTTGAATCTTTTTTTACATTTAATATTTCATATTTATCATTCATAATATAGCTTGTTCGATGGTTATCATCTTTTACAAGACCAATGATAGGTATATTAAGTCCTAAAGAAGTAATTATTTCTTTAGCAACACTAATTTGTAGTTTACCACCATCCATAACTATTAAGTCTGGTTTTTCTAAGTTTTCCATTAAAACTTTAAAGTATCTACGATATAACACTTCTTTCATAGCACTTAAATCATCTTTAACTTCTGTAGATATTTTATATTTGCGATATTCGTTTTTTAATGGAAGAAAATCATCAAAGACAACCATTCCACCTACATAGAATGTACCAAACAAATGTGAGTTATCGAATGATTCCATTCTAGATACCTTGTCTAGATGTAAAAGTTCTTTTAATTCGTTAATAGCATCAATTCGTAGTTTATCATCTTTTTTTAGAGTTTCTTCTTGAAGATCTAGTTGCTCTTTGGCATTTTCTTTAGCTAAATCTAGTAATTTTTTTAACTTTCCTTTTTGAGGAGCTCCTGTTTTAATATTAAAATATTCACTTATAAGATTACTATCTATTTCTTCAGGTAATAATAATTCTTTAGGAAGCATTCCTTGCTTTTCATAAAACTTTACAACATATTCTAAAACTTCTTCTTCTGGATTTAACATAGTTTGAATTATTTCATTATGTCTACCAAATAAAAGACCATCTCTTATAAAGAATATTTCTATAGATAAATAATTTTCATCTTTAAAGTAATTAATAATATCAAATTGATAACCTTTATTTAAATCTATTTTCTGTTTTCTTAGAGTGATGTCAATATCATCTAACATTGTTTTCAATTCTAATGCTCTTTCATAGTTCATAGCATCACTTGCTTTTTGCATTTCTATTTTTATTTTTTCAACTATTTCTTTAGAATCACCTTTTAAAAAAGAAGTAATTTCTTTTTTCATTTGATCTATTTTTTCCTTTGGTACTTCTTTAACACAATATCCTAAACATTCATTAATATGATAATAAAGACATAGTTCTTTTTTTAACTTATCACACTTTCTTAGAGGGTAAATACGATTAATCATTTCAACAGTTTTTCTAGCTGCTGCAACATTAGGATATGGTCCATATAAATGGTCTTTTGTCTTTTTACGTTTAGTATTTCTAACTATTTTTAAACGAGGATATTTTTCGTTTGTTAATTCAATATAGGGATAAGTTTTATCATCTTTTAATAAAATGTTATATTTAGGATCATATTTTTTTATTAAAGTTATTTCTAGAATCAAACTTTCTAGTTCACTACTTGTTACTATATATTCAAAATCATCAATATCTTCTACTAACATTCTAGTTTTTCCAGTTACAGTTCCGGTAAAATAACTTTTTAATCTATTTTTTAAATTTTTAGCTTTTCCAACATAGATAATTACACCATCTTTATTTTTCATTTGATAACTACCTGGTTTAGTAGGAACAAGTGCTAATTTTTCTTTAAAATCTTTCATGGTATCACCAACAATTCTAATTTATTATACCTTATTTTTAAAAAAATAAAAAGAAGATTTCTCTTCTCTTATTGATATTTTTGCATTGCTTTCATCATTTGATTAATTTGTTTTTGGTTAGGTTTTCTACCCATTTGCATCATTAATCCTTTTAACATTTCCTCTGTAATTGGAGGATTTTCTTTTAAATATTTTTTCATTAATTTTCTAGCAACAACGACTCCTATAATTAAGCCGATAATTAAACCAATTACAACCATTAATATATCATGCCACATAATATTCATCTCCTTACATACTTATTTTACTAAAGATTTTTATAGCTTGCAACAAAATAAGATTATTTTACAGAAGTATTTTCTAAACTTGGTGCTTGAGTAGTTTTACTGTCATCTAACATTTTACTAGCTAGGTATCTTTGGTGCTTTTCATAATGGTATTCACTTAAATATATTCTTTCACCATCTAATATGGCACCAGCTTCAGCACAGTATTCTTGAAGTGGTCTAGTCATTTTAGATTCATCAAATTCTTTAAATGTTTTTATACTACGTGGAGAGTTTTGCCAAGCGGTATATCTTTTTAAATAGTCCATCATTTCAGAATATGGTACGTCATTTACTTGCCAAAACGGTTTCATTTCTTCGTATTCGGGATTGTCAACAACTTTGTAGCAACCATTTTGAATTAAAAATTCTTCTTTTGTAAGCCATGCTTCATTATGTGGAACATCTTGCATTTTAAATTGTTCTGCTAATTCTAAAAGACGTCTTTGACCTTCAAGACCTACTTTTTTAACGCCAAAGGCCATTGTCCCTTTATGATAGCTAAACTTAGTGACATCATCTCCGGAAAAAGATTCTAATATTTCTTTATTTTCATCTGATAAATTTTCTAAAGCAACTTCTATCCAGCATCCTTCATTTAAATGATCACTTACCATAAAGGTATAAACATTGTTAGCCCAGCAAGCTTGGCAAGCAGGAATACATTCTGTCATAATAAAGCGCTCAGGATTTTTCTCTACTTCCTCCATTGGTGAATGCATTGTTTCTTGATATGAAGCACTAAGTGGTAAATAGCCTTTGTCTTCACTTATATCTGGTCCTTTTTTTTGTTTAAAGTTTGCTATAAAACTTGCTACTGCTGGATCTATTTCTGTCATTATACTTCCTCCTACCCTTATAACTGTATTATATCTTTTTTTATTAATTATGACAAATTATACCTTTTCTAAAAATTCATCTAAAAAGAAATAGTCTTGATATTTAAATTCACAGACAAAAAGTCTGGGATTTAAAAGAGTTAAGTAATGAAAAAAGGAAGAAGAAAGTTGTTCTGCTTCTATTTTTATATAACTATGTTTTACTTCTAGTCTACTTACTTCATCTTTATATAGATTATTATAATAATGAATATTATTTCTTTTAGAATAAGGAATATCTTGGTGTAGTTTTAGAAATAAATATCTATCTATTTTTATTTTATCAAGAGAGTTGATTAATTGTTTAAATAGATGATAACCATATTCTACTTCTTCTTTTTCTAAATAATATATTTGTTTTAAAATATTGTATAAAACCCTTTCATTACCTTTATATAAGTTTATAAATTCTTCTTTTATATCAAAAATAAAATAGACTCTCATAATATCACCAATTTTAGTTTAGGATATTACTAAGTCTATTTTTGTCTTATTTTAGAATGTTTTCTACTTTTTCTTCTAGAGTATCTATATCAAAACCATATTTTTTATATATATCATCTTTAGTACCACTACAACCATATTTATCTAGAGTAATTAAATATTTATCGTTATAAACAATACTATACCATGGCATAGATGATGCTGCTTCTATAACAATTTTTCTTACTTCGACTGGTAATATTTCATCTATATAGTCTTGATCTTGAGCTAAGAAACGGTTTAAGTTAGGCATTGATACTACTCTTATGTCCATTCCTTTAGTCTTTAATCTTTTTGCAACTTCTATAGCAAGATGTACTTCTTCTCCTGTGGCGATTAAGATTCCTGATAATTTTCTTTCAGGATCAAAGACAATGTATCCACCTTTAGAAACTTCATTTATTTTTGTGGTTTCTAAAATTGGTAATTCATTTCGTGATAAAGTTATAACTGATGGACCACTTTCTTTTTCAAAGATAGCTTTATAAGTACCCAGTACTTCATTAGCATCAGCTGGTCTAAAGACATCTAAGTTTGGTATAAGACGTAGAGACGATAGTTGCTCTACAGGTTGATGAGTTGCCCCATCTTGTCCTACACTGATAGAGTCATGAGTAAATATATATGTTACAGGTAAATCCATCATAGCAGAAAGTCTTAGACTTGGTTTTAAGTAATCACTAAATGTTAAGAAAGTACTTCCATATGGATGATAGCCACATAGAGCAAAACCATTAAGAATTGCTGCCATAGCATCTTCACGTACACCAAAGAATATGTTTCTTCCTTCACGGTTATCAGGTGTAAAGTCCCCTACTTCTTCAACATAAGTTTTAGTTGGTTTAAAGACATCAGCACTACCACCGATAATCGTTTTATTTTGAGGAAGAAGAGATGCTAAAAGCTTACCTGAGGTAACACGTGGAGATTCAAGTTCATTTTCAGGAGATGAATAAATAACATCTTTCATATCATATGATTTTTTACCAGTCATAAACTCTTCTAATAATTCTTTGTCAGATTCTTCTAAACTATCTACTAGTTTATCCCATTTTGTTTCTATGTTTTTACAACGATTATTAATTAAAGTTTCTAAATCATCTTTAGTTATTTGAGAAATAGTAAATGGAATATCACGTATTTGCATTTTTTCTTTAATATTAGTGATATCATCTTTATCTAGTTTTCCACCATGAACAGCATTTGTACCTTCTAATTTAGAATATTTACCGATAGTTGTTTTTACTTCAATTAAGGTTGGCTTATCAACTGACTTTTTAGCGTCTTCTATAGCTTGGGTAATAGAAGGTATATTTTCACCATCTGATACTGTGATTACATTCCAACCTTGAGAAATAAAACGCATCGCTACATTTTCTGTAAAACATTGAGAAGTTTTTCCATCTAGGCATACTCCATTTGAATCATATAAAACGATTAATTTATTTAATTTTTGAACGCCAGCAAGGGATGCTGCTTCATAAGAGATACCTTCCATTAAGTCACCATCGCCACATAAGACATAGGTATAAAAATCAATTACATTTTTTTTGTTTTTATTGAATAGTGCTTCAAGATTTTGCTCTGCCATTGCGATACCTACAGCAGTTGCAAAACCTTGTCCAAGAGGACCTGTTGTTGTTTCAACACCTGGAGTTGTTTTATATTCTGGATGACCTGGAGTTAGCGAATCTATTTTTCTAAAATCTTTTAAATCATCTATTGTTAAAGGATAGCCTGCCATATAAAGGGTTGCATATAGTAATGCTGAACCATGTCCTGCGGACATAATAAATCTATCCCTATTATAAAAATTGGGGTTTTGGGGATTTATATTTAAATGATGAGCAAATAAGCTATAAATAATAGGTGCTGCTCCTAAAACGATACCAGGATGTCCACTTCCAGCAGCATCAATCATATCTATACCTAAAGAACGTATTTGATCAACAATTTTTTCTTCATTAATTTCAGATTCCTCTCTTTTTGGTTGTACCATATAAATCACTCCTTATGTTTTCATTATAACAAAGATTAAGTTTTTTGTAAAAAAGAAGTTCTTGTTACCAAGAACCTCCTCCACCTCCTCCGGATCCACCTCCGGATGAGCCCCCACCAGAACTACTTGGACTAGATGACATACTAGTGCTGGCAGTTGCCATAGCACTGGACATAAATGTAGAAAATGTGGCAACTGTAAATGCATGAGAGCCATAGTACCAATCTGGTGCTTCCAAAGAAATGGTTTCAAATTTTTTCATCCATGTATCTGATACCCCTAAAACATAGGCATATGGTAAAATATCGTAAAAATAAGTTGGATTATCATGTACTAAAGCTTCTAATTTTTCTTTTTCAGCAGTTTCTAAAAATTCTTTAAATCCTTCTAATTTTCCTAACATTTCTAATCCGTATGGCGTCCTCTTCGATAGGATATTTAAAAATATTACCATTACTATGACACATATTAGTCCTAATATATAACCAATTAAATAAACAGGATCTAAACTAATAAATGGATAGACTATACCAAAGAAAGGTACTAGCGTAAATCCAGCTCCCCATATCAGCATAAAGATGATAGTTGATTTACTCTTTCTTCCACTCACAAATTCTTTGGTTATAGCATAAGTAGGTAGTGTGATACCTAGGCCAACAAATAGTAAACTCACTAAAAGCAATGCTAAATTTGCTGTTGTTATTAATGGCGGTAATGTGATAATTAATAGAACTGCTATTATCATAATTACGATGATACCTTTTTTACTTAAAGATGATTTTTCAAAGATTTTATTTATATTTTCTTTGCTATTTTCATTTTGTAAAATTTTATTAGTGGTTAAGTAAAAATTATCATATAAATCAATAGGTGTTACTTCTGTTACTGTCTCTTCTTTTTCCTCTTCTTTAGAAAATAGTCTAGATAAGGTTGGTTTTTTAGTAAATAAACCTTCTAAAAACATTTTTTCATTGATATCATTTCCATCATATTCTTTTACTTTTGTTATTTTAAAATTATTTTTACTTAAAAATTTATTAGAATCTTCTATTTCTGTTATTTTAATATATCCTTTATTGGCTAGATAGATTAATAAAGATACTACATCTTTATTGGTAGCTTCTCCTCCATATAGGAAGCCAACATCTAGACTATTCAATCCTTTTGGTGGTTCAAATTCTATTGTTTTTACAGGGTCATCATCATCACCATACTTTTTCCATAATAAATAAGAGATGATGACAAAGATAATTGGGAAAATATAAAACAATAATGATCCCCAGTTTATTTTTAGTCCTGCACCTGTAAAGTAACCATCATCTAATTCAAGACGAACTGTTACACCTTCTCCTGGATTTAAATAAGTTGCTGTATATCCAGTAATTGTATTACCATTTACGTGGTAAATAACATTTTGACTATTTGTAGAACCATATTCTCCAGTTGAAAATCCTAATTTTTCTTCATCAAATTCTTTAGGCATAGTAATCTGGAAGTTTACTCTATCAATTTCTGTATCCCACTCTGTTCCAACTAAATTATAGTATAATTCATCATAATCATTTGAAGGGTCTTTTCCTAAGTTATAAGTATATTGAATCGTATAACTTTGGGGACCTTGCATTGTCTCATCTTCATCTCCAATTTTTATTTTTATATTCTTTCCTGTCACTGATTGTGAAAATTTTTCACTAACTTTGATATTTGATATTTGGGCTTTGTTTCTAGATGATGTTCCATCTAGGCGCTTTACCTCATTATATAAAGGAATCGTTCTATAGATTCCATGTCTTGATTCACTAAAATAGACATCTATTTTTTCTGTAATATCTAATGTGTTGTTTTCATTTACTATCATGTTGATATTATAATTTGTAATTGTGTACCCATCGTCTCGCTCTGTAGCTAAGGAGTGTTTTATTACTCCTTCTGATGTTTGGGATATAGGTTTTGCTGCTACAGTTAATGGAGATACAAAACTTATCCCTAACATAGCAAATGCTATGAAACTAAAAACACTCTTTTTTAATTTTGTCATATTAAAACTCTACTTTTACATTTTCTCTTTCTTGTTCATTTACTTCAAACATTGGTTTTGCTTGATAATGGAACATACCAGCAATGATATTAGATGGGAACATTTTTACAGTATCATTATAAATTCTTACACTTCCATTATAATATTTTCTAGCATTAGCAATATCTTCTTCAACTTTAGTTAAATTACTATTTAATTGTTGAAAGTTAGTATTTGCTTTTAAATCAGGATAATTTTCCGCAACAGCCATTAATTTTTCTAATCCCGTAGACATTTTTTCATTAGCTTTTATTTTTTCATCATTAGATAATTTATCGTATCCTTTATTTCTTAAATCTGTAATTTCGGTTAAGACTTCTTTTTCGTGTTTCATATATCCTTTAGTTGTTTCAATTAAGTTAGGAATTAAATCCCATCTTTTCTTTAGATAAACATCCATCGTAGAAAAAGCTTCCTCAATTTTATTTGTTAAACTTACTAATTTGTTGTATAGACTTAAAACATATAGTCCTATAATTACGATAATTACAACTACAACGATTATAATTATTGTTCCTGTACTCATATAATACACTCTCCTTCTTTCTTATATTTTAATTATATAACAAAGTTTTAGGTATTTAAATTTTTTTAATGATACTTTATGTTAATTGACATTATTATATATAAAAATGTAGATACATTACATATCTACATTTTCTTTTGATAAGGTGTAAAACGAATACGTTCGGCACTTGAAAATTGCATGTCGTTTAGTATTTTTTGTCATTAAAAAACACAGTATTAACTGTGTTTTGGAGTTCTAGATAATAATTTTTTACTGTATTTACTTTTAACTTTACCCTTTTCTTCTTCTAATACATCTCTTGTCATAGTACCATCTTCTACAAGGGAATCAGCATACATACTGGCAGCTTGTTTAATATTAGCTAATCTTCTTCGCATACTAGAAATAGCATCTAATCTTTCGCCTCTTCTAGGTATATTTT
>CALVJZ010000023.1 GCA_944332465.1 uncultured Bacilli bacterium
TTTCCTCCTTTTTCATTTACAACATATATTTTATCTAATAATTGAAAGATTTTCAACTATTTTGATACACTTTTAATTAATTTCCACTCTTTTTAATAATTTCTTCAGCAATGTTTTTAGGTACTTCTTCATAATGATCGAAGAACATTACAAATGTAGCACGACCTTGAGTATTAGAACGAAGGTTAGTTGCATAACCAAACATTTCTGAAAGTGGAACCATTGCACTCAACTTAACTGAGTTACCTTGAGTTTCTTGTCCTAATGGACGACCTCTTCTAGAAGTTAAATCACCCATTACATTACCAAAATATTCATCTGGTGTAGTAACATCAACTTTCATAATTGGTTCAAGTAAAACAGGTTTACATTTATTCTTAGCTTCTTTTAAAGCCATACTAGCAGCAATCTTGAATGCCATTTCGTTAGAGTCAACATCATGATAACTACCATCGAATAAAGTACATTTAACATCAATCATAGGATATCCAGCAAGAATACCAGTTTGCATAGCTTCTTGTAATCCCTTGTCAACTACTGGAATATATTCACGAGGAACAACTCCACCAACGATTTGATCAACGAATTCATATCCTTTATCTGGATTTGGTTCAAATTTAACCCAAACATGTCCATATTGTCCACGTCCACCAGATTGTTTAATATATTTACCTTCACAGTCTCCTGCTTGTTTAATAGTTTCACGATAAGCAACTTGTGGAGCACCAACGTTTGCTTCAACATTGAATTCACGTTTCATACGATCTACTAATACATCTAAGTGTAATTCACCCATACCAGCAATAACTGTTTGACCAGTTTCATGATCAGTATGAACTTTAAATGTTGGATCTTCTTCAGCTAACTTTTGTAATGCTAATGCCATCTTATCTTGATCTGCTTTAGATTTAGGTTCAACAGCTAATTGAATAACTGGTTCAGGAACAACTAAACTTTCCAAAATAATAGGTTTCTTTTCATCACATAAAGTATCTCCAGTAGTTGTATTTTTAAGTCCAACTGCTGCCGCAATATCTCCTGTATATACATCACTAATCTCTTTACGAGTATTAGCATGCATTTGAAGAATACGACCAATTCTTTCTTTAGAATCTTTAGTAGAGTTAAGTACATAACTACCACTTGTCAAATGACCAGAATAAACTCTAAAGAATGTTAAACGTCCAACAAATGGATCAGTCATAACTTTAAATGCTAAAGCTGCAAAAGGTTCACTATCACTTGGATGACGAACTGCTTCATTACCATTTAAATCAGTACCTTTAATAGATTCAACATCTAAAGGACTTGGTAAATAATCAATAACAGCATCCATTAAAGGTTTAATACCTTTATTACCTAAAGCATCTCCACACATCATAGGGAAAACTTTAGTTGCTAAACATCCGTTGCGGATTGCACGTTTAATCATTTCAACTGTTACTTCTCCACCATCTAAGTAAACTTCCATCATTTCATCATCAAATTCAGCAACAGCATCAATTAATTCAGCATGTTTTTCTTCTACTAAATCTTTTAAATCTGCTGGAATTTCAATATCTTTTGCGTCTTCTTCAGGTTTTCCATCAAACTCAATAGCTTTCATAGTTATTAAATCAACAACACCATTAAAGTTATCTTCAGCACCAATTGGCCATTCAATTGGAACAACATTAACACCTAAACGGTCTTTAACTGATTGAACACTGTAAGCAAAATCAGCACCCATTTTTCCCATTTTATTCGCAAAAATAATTCTAGGAACCATAAACTCATCAGCTTGACGCCAAACAGTTTCCATTTGAGGTTCAACACCAGCTTGAGCATCAAGTAAAGCAACTGAACCATCAAGA
Source organism: uncultured Bacilli bacterium (assembly GCA_944332465.1). Lineage (GTDB taxonomy): Bacteria > Bacillota_I > Bacilli_A > RF39 > UBA660 > Faecimonas. Next base: position 1,854 of record CALVJZ010000023.1, read on the forward strand.
ACACGTAATGAACGTGAAACTTCAATAGTAAAGTCTACGTGTCCTGGAGTATCGATGATATTATAACGATATCCTTTCCAATGAACTGTAGTAGCAGCTGAAGTGATAGTAATACCACGTTCTTTTTCTTGTGCCATCCAGTCCATTTGAGATTCACCATCATGGGTCTCACCAATTTTGTGGATATTACCACCGTGGAACAAAATACGTTCTGTAGTAGTAGTTTTTCCAGCATCGATATGAGCCATAATTCCAAAATTTCTTGTCTTTTCTAAAGACGTATCTCTTGCCATATAATGACTCCTTTCCTACCATCTATAATGAGCAAAAGCTTTATTAGCTTCAGCCATTCTATGAGTATCTTCACGTTTTTTAACTGCTGCACCTGTACCATTAGATGCATCAACTATTTCATTAGCTAGATTATCAGCCATTCCTTTACCACCACGGCTACGAGAATATTGAATTAACCATCTTAAAGCTAATGCTTGACTTCTTGCTGGTGAAACTTCAATAGGTACTTGATAGTTAGATCCACCAACACGACGACTCTTAACTTCTAGTTGTGGTTTAATATTTTCCATTGCTGCTTCAAAAACTTCTAAAGCATCTTTTCCAGTCTTATCTTTAACTTTATCAAATGCTTCATATACGATTGTTTGAGCAATACCTTTTTTACCATCCAACATAACAGTATTAATTAATTTAGTAACAACTTTAGATTTATATATTGGATCTGGTAAAACATCTCTTTTAACTGCACGTCTCTTACGCATGTATAAATCCTCCCTTCAAAAATTTAAAATTATTTACTATCTTTTGGTTTTTTAGCACCGTATTTACTACGACCTTGTTTACGATCTTTAACACCAGCAGTATCTAATGTACCACGAATAATGTGATAACGAACACCGATTAAGTCTTTAACACGGCCACCACGAATTAAAACAACACTATGTTCTTGTAAGTTGTGTCCGATACCAGGAATATAAGTATCAACTTCTTTACCATTAGATAAACGAACACGAGCATATTTACGTAATGCTGAGTTAGGCTTTTTAGGTGTCTTAGTACCAACACGTGTACAAACACCACGTTTTTGAGGAGAGCTAGTATTTGTTGTTTTCTTAGTTAAAGTATTTAATCCAACGTTTAATACTGGAGCACTACTCTTTCTAACCTTCTTCTTACGTTTATTATGAACTAATTGGTTTAATGTAGGCATAAAATATATCTCCTTTCTTTACACATATCCAGGTGTATCATCATAGCTCCTAAATAAAACTTTGCCCAAGCAAAGTAATTTAATTAGCAGATATAATATAACATTATGACAACATAAAGTCAATATAAAAGCAAAGTTTTTTTAATAATCTAAATATTTATCAATAGAAATAAATGGTTTTTGGTAATCTCCTTCACCTGTCGAACGATAAATATAAAAATCACGATACTCAGTTTCTACCAAGTCGAGAGATGGATATTTGGCATGACTATTCTCTACATAACCAGCTTGAAACATATTGCCACGTGTATCTGGAAATTTTTTTCGTGCCATTTCATTACCAACATATATCATTGTATGAGATTCACAAACCAACAAATCACCAGGTTTGCACTTTTCATCAAAACGTTCTCCCGCTTTAACCATTCCAACATATTTCCATTTTTTAGGGTTGTTTTTTAAATATCTCATTTGCCCTTCAGGGTTAGCAACATTAAAATCCGGATCAGCTGTTGCTCTAATAACACCACCAGCAGCTTGCGCACAAGAACCATATGCATTATTATCACCATACTTGCCTATTGTTAAATCCATCACTTCATAAAAATTATTTAATCTAGAATCATTTATTTTGTTCCAAGGATTAGCATTAGGTTCACTTAAATGTCCTGAGGGTTCAGCAGTTGGAGACAAAGCAACAGCTAATTCGGCAATTTTATATTTGTTTGAAATAATTGGTTCATCATATTCAGAAGACGGAATAATAAAATTTTTCTTTTCTTCCTCATTAACTTCTAAATATTCTGTATCTCCACCCTCATATTTAGCGTTCTCTATACATAAAGAGAAATTATAAGTATTATCATACCAAGAAATAGTAACATTAAGAAGCAAAGGAATAAAAATCACAAGCAAAAAAGCCACAACACTATTCTTTAATTTAGCTAATCCTTTTTTATCTTCTGGATGTGACATCAAAAATATAAAGTTTTTACCCAATCCAATCATTAAAAGAATTGGACAAATTATATTAATCAATAACATCACATTCTTAATAACAACAAAAATAAAACTAAGAGTCTCATCGCACTCCATAATCATTCTCCTAAAACAACAAAACCATCATCAATCAAATGTATATCAGAATCCTTTTCGTGATCAAGATTATATACTAAAACAGAAATAACAATAATAAACAAAATAAAAACAACTATAAAACCAATCATAGTACTAATTCCTAATCCACTATTATTCATCTTTGCCATACTTATCATCACCTAATGAAATTGTACTAAAAAAAGAAAAATTTGTAAAGCAATGAAAAAGGAGTAGTTTCCTACTCCATAAATTCATCTTCTAATTTATCTAAAGGTTCTTCATCAATAAATTGTGAAGCTAAATCATAATCAACATTACGATATTGTTTACATCCTGTACCAGCAGGAATTAATTTACCAATAATAACATTTTCTTTTAATCCTTCTAATCCATCAACTTTACCTTTAATAGCAGCATCAGTTAAGACACGAGTAGTTTCTTGGAATGATGCAGCTGATAAGAATGAATCAGTTTCAAGAGCTGCTTTAGTAATACCAAGTAAAATTGGTCTACCAAGGGCAGGTTTCTTACCTTGAATAACAGCTTCTTTATTATTATCAGTAAATTCACGGAAGTTAACTAAAGAACCTGGCAATAACTTAGTATCTCCACCTTCAACAATACGAATCTTACTAATCATACGACGAGCAATAATTTCAACGTGTTTATCAGCAATATCAACACCTTGTGAACGATAAGTATGTTGTACTTCTTTCAAGATATATTCTTGTGTTGTAAGTGGATCTGTAACAACTAATAATTCTTTAGGGCTAATAGCTCCTTCTGTAAGCTTATCTCCACAAACAACTTCATCACCTTTTTCAACACAAAGTTTTGCACCATAATTAGTAACATGTTCTTTTGTTTCAAGTTTGTTAGTAATACTAATTTTATATTTTCCATGATCTTCTTTAATCTTAGTAACTTTACCATCAATTTCAGCAATAGTAGCTTTACCTTTAGGATTACGAGCTTCAAATAACTCTTGTACACGAGGAAGACCTTGAGTAATATCTTCTCCACCGGCAACTCCACCTGTATGGAATGTACGCATTGTAAGTTGTGTACCAGGTTCACCAATAGATTGAGCAGCCATAACACCAACAGCTTCACCAATTTCAACTAAGTTACCAGTAGCTAAGTTACGTCCATAACATTTTTGACATACACCATTTACTGTACCACATGTTAAAACTGTACGTATTTCAACTTCTTTGATACCAGCTGCAACAATTTTATCAGCAATTGATTCAGTAATCATTTGTAATTTATCAACAATAACTTCTTTTGTTTCTGGATTAATAACTTTCTTATTAGTAAATCTACCAACAATACGGTCATGTAAACTTTCAATAACTGCACCAGTTTTTTCATTGATAAAGTCACGAACAACTACACCTTGATCAGTACCACAATCTTCTTCACGAACAATAATATCTTGTGAAACATCAACTAAACGACGAGTTAAGTATCCAGAATCTGCAGTCTTTAATGCTGTATCTGCACTACCCTTACGAGCACCATGTGTAGATAAGAAGAATTCAGCAACAGATAATCCTTCTTTGAAGTTTGAAAGAACTGGAATTTCAACAGATGAACCATCTGGTTTAGCCATGATACCACGCATACCAGCGATTTGTGTAAAGTTTGAAATATTACCACGAGCTTTAGAATGCATCATCATGAAGATAGGATTATCAACTTCACGGTTAGCAATTTCTTCAAGTTCAGATTGAACTTTATCTTTAGCTCCATTCCAAGTTTCAATAACTTTATTAAATCTTTCTTCTTCAGTTATAAGACCACGTTTATATTGTTTATTAATCTTATCAACCATTTTTTGACTTTCAGCAACAATCTTCTCTTTGTCATTGCTTGTAACAACATCACCCATACTTATTGTAATACCAGCAATAGTTGAATATTTAAATCCTAAATCTTTCAAACTATCAAGCATTGTAGAAGTTTCTGTTGTTTTATAACGTTTAAATACTTGAGCAATAATCTTTTCAAGAGTTCCTTTAGCAAAAGGTTTAACTAAAGGCATATCTTTAATAGCTGCTTTAATATCAACACCCTTATCTAAGAAATACTTATTTGGTGTAATATTTTGAATATTATCATCACTTGGTTCATTAACATAAGCAAATGAATCAGGTAAAATTTCATTAAATTTAATTTTACCAGCTGTTGTAACTAAATATTTACCTTTTTGACCATCAGTAAATAATTTATGTTTAAAAGAATCAACTGGAACAGCAATACGAGTATGAAGTGTAATTTCACGTCTTTCATACGCCATTAATGCTTCATTAGCATTCTTAAATACACGTCCCTCACCATCTTCACCAGCTTTTTCCATAGTTATGTAATAGTTACCTAATACCATATCTTGTGCAGGTGTAACGATAGGTTTTCCATCAGATGGTTTCAAAATATTACCAGAACCTAACATTAATAATCTAGCTTCTGCTTGAGCTTCTTCTGAAAGCGGAACATGAACTGCCATTTGGTCACCATCAAAGTCTGCATTAAATGCTGGACAAACTAATGGATGAAGGCGAATAGCTTTACCACCAACAAGAATTGGTTCAAATGCTTGAATACCTAAACGATGTAATGTTGGAGCACGGTTTAATAAAATCGGATGCTCTTTAATAACTTCTTCTACAATATCCCAAACAACAGGATCTTGATTATCAATTAATCTCTTAGCAGCTTTTATATTATGAGCAATATCTTTACTTACTAATCCATGAATAACATGTGGTTTAAATAATTCAAGTGCCATTTCTTTAGGAATACCACATTGATACATTTTTAAACTTGGTCCAACAACAATAACAGAACGACCAGAATAATCAACACGTTTTCCTAATAGGTTTTGACGGAAACGTCCTTGTTTACCTTTTAACATAGATGAAATAGATTTTAATGGTCTATTTCCTGCTCCAGTTACACTTCTACCGCGACGACCATTATCAAATAAAGCATCAACAGCTTCTTGTAACATACGTTTTTCATTTTGAATAATGATACCAGGAGCCCCTAAATCAATAAGTTTCTTTAAACGATTATTACGGTTAATAACACGTCTATACAAATCATTTAAATCACTAGTAGCAAAACGTCCACCATCAAGTTGAATCATAGGACGTAAATCTGGTGGAATAACAGGAATACAATCAAGTATCATCCACTCAGGTCTATTTCCAGAATGATAGAATGCATCAAGTACATCAAGTCTTTTAAGTAAACGAGTACGTTTTTGCCCTTGAGCACCTTCTAATTCTTTTTCGATTTCATCGATTTCTTTCTTTAAATCAACTTTTTTAAGCAATTCTTTAATTGCTTCAGCACCCATTCCTACTTTAAATCCAGTACCATATTTTTCATAATATGCACGATATTCTTTTTCAGATAAAGTTTGTTTATTCTCTAAAGGTGTATTTCCTTTATCAATTACAACATAACTAACAAAGTATAAAACTTCTTCCAAATCTCTTGGACTCATATCAAGAACTAATCCCATACGAGAAGGAACACCTTTAAAGAACCAAATGTGAGATACAGGAGTTGCTAACTCAATATGTCCCATACGTTCACGACGAACTTTAGAACGAGTTACTTCAACTCCACAACGATCACAAACAATATTTTTATAACGAACTCTTTTATATTTACCACAAGCACATTCAAAGTCTTTAGTAGGTCCAAATATTTTTTCACAGAACAATCCATCACGTTCAGGACGAAGAGTACGATAATTTATAGTTTCAGGTTTTTTTACTTCTCCATAAGACCATTCACGGATTTTTTCTGGTGAAGCGATACCAATTTTTAATGCATCAAATTTATTAACTTCTATCATTAAAGATCAGCTCCTTCCTCAAATTCTTCTTCCATTTTTAAGTCTTCTTCTAACTCTTCTTCAAAGTCTTCATCAGTCTCTTCTTCCTCCGGCTCATCTTTTACTTCAACTGCCGGAGATTTATCAACTTCATCCATATTTAATTTAATATCTTCTTTATCTTCAGCTTCTTCTATTTCTTTAAGTTCTAATGACTTACCTTCATCATCTATTATAGATACATCAAGTCCTAAAGCTTGGAATTCTTTCATCAATACTCTAAATGATTCTGGAACACCAGCTTCTTTTATTTCTTGACCCTTAATAATTGCTTCATAAGTCTTAACACGACCAACAACATCATCAGATTTAATAGTCATCATTTCTTGTAATGTATGAGCTGCACCATAAGCATATAATGCCCAAACTTCCATTTCACCAAATCTTTGACCACCAAATTGAGCTTTACCACCAAGCGGTTGTTGTGTAACTAATGAATAAGGTCCAGTAGAACGAGCATGTAACTTATCATCAACCATGTGATGAAGTTTAATCATATACATAACACCAACAGCAATACGATTATCAAAAGGTTCACCTGTACGTCCATCATATAATACAGTCTTACCATCTTCATCCATGCCTGCTTCTTTCATCATAGCTTGAATATCATCAATATGTGCACCATCAAATACTGGTGTAGCAATATGAACGCCTAACTTCTTAGCAGCCATACCCATATGAATTTCAAGAATTTGTCCTAAGTTCATACGAGAAGGAACACCTTGAGGGTTAAGCATTATATCTACTGGAGTACCATCTGGCATATATGGCATATCTTCTTGAGGTAAAATAAGTGAAATAACACCTTTATTACCATGACGACCAGACATCTTATCTCCAACTTGAATCTTACGTTTTTGAATAATATATACACGAATTACTTTGCTAACACCTGCTGGTAATTCATCATTATCTTTACGAGAATAAATCTTAATATCATGAACAATACCATCTCCACCATGTGGAACACGTAAAGATGTATCACGAACTTCACGAGTCTTTTCTCCAAAGATAGCATGTAACAATTTTTCTTCAGAAGTAAGTTCAGCCATACCTTTAGGAGTAACTTTACCAACTAAAATATCTCCTTCTTTTACTTCTGTACCAATTGTAATAATACCATTTTCATCCAAATTACGACGTGCTTCTTCACTAACATTAGGAATATCACGAGTAATCTCTTCAGGTCCTAACTTAGTTTCACGACATTGCATCTCATAATCTTCAAGGTGAAGTGATGTAAATTTATCATCTTTAACTAAATTTTCATTTAAAATAACAGCATCTTCATAGTTATAACCATTAAATGTCATGAAAGCAACAGTCATATTTTTACCTAAAGCAAGTTCTCCTTTATCAGTTGAATTACCATCAGCTAAAATAGTAACACCCGCTTTAACTTTATCACCAACATGAACAATAGGTCTTTGATGAGAACAAATACTAGAGTTAGCAAGTTCAAAGTTAGCTAAACGATAAGTATCTTTACCATTTTTAGTCTTAACAACAATCTTTCTTGCATCTACGTACTCAACAACACCATCAGCTTTACAAATAATTTCAACACCAGAATCTTTAGCTGCTATAAACTCAACACCTGTACCAACAAATGGAGCTTCAGTTTTAATTAAAGGCATTGCTTGACGTTGCATGTTAGCACCCATCAATGCACGAGTAGCATCATCATGTTCCAAGAATGGAATACAACTTGTTGTAACAGATACAACTTGTTGTGGACTAACATCGATATAATCAACTTGTTCAGGTTTAGCTAAAATGTTATCTCCTCTGAAACGAGCATTAACCATATCATCAGTAATAACATTATCTTCATTAGTACCAACAGTAGATTGTGAAATAATATAATCAAGTTCTTCATCAGCAGTTAAATACTCAACTTCGTCAGTAATCTTTTTATCAACAACCTTACGATAAGGAGTCATAATAAATCCATATTCATCAATCTTAGCATAACTTGCAAGTGATGTAATAAGTCCGATATTAGGTCCTTCTGGAGACTCAATAGGACAAATACGACCATAGTGAGAAGCATTAACGTCACGCACTTCAACACCAGCACGATCACGAGAAAGTCCTCCAGGTCCTAACGCTGATAAACGACGTTTATTAGTAAGTTCTGCAATAGGATTTGTTTGATCCATAAATTGTGATAATTGTGAACTACCAAAGAACTCTTTCATAGCAGCAGTAACTGGACGAATATTAATTAAAGTTTTTGGAGTAACTTCTTCCATTTCTTGCGTAGTCATACGCTCACGAATTACTCTCTCCATACGAGAAACACCAATTCTAAATTGATTTTGTAAAAGTTCTCCAACTTGACGAATACGTCTATTTCCTAAATGATCGATTTCATCATAGTTACCTACACCATGTAATAAGTTTAAATAATAAGATACAGATGCATATACATCAGAAATAGTTAATCTCTTAACATCTATACTTTGATCATTACCCATAACAATAAGTTTTTTCTTTTTATCACTTGGATCAACAATCTTAATAATTTGAACTTTATTATAAGTATCTAATTCATCATTAACAACAACTTCTTGTAATCCAAATCCATCCTTTAAAGCATCTTTTAATACATCAATATTAGCTTTTGTAATTTGAGTTCCTTTTTCAAGAACAACAACACCATCTTTATCACAGATATCTTCAGCTAAAGTTTGATTTAATAATCGGTCACTAACATTTAATTTACGATTAAATTTATAACGACCTACCTTAGCTAAATCATATCTAAATTCATCAAAGAATCTAGTAATAATTTGGTTTTTAGAAGAATCAAGAGTTGCAGGTTCACCTGGTCTTAATTTTTCATAAATTTCTATTAATGCTTCATCAGTATTCTTAGTAGAATCCTTCGCAATAGTATTTTTTAAATAATCATCTTCACCAAACATTGATAAAATTTGATCGTCACTAGAAAGACCAAATGCACGTAGTAAAGTAGTTAAGGTTACTTTTCTTGTACGGTCAATTCTAACATATAAAACATCTCTTGCATCAGTTTCAAACTCAAGCCAAGTACCACGAGTTGGAATAATTTGAGATGTAATTAACTCACGACCATTTTTATCAATTTCACGATTGAAATAAACACTAGGCGAACGTACTAATTGTGAAACAATAACACGTTCAGCACCATTAATAACGAAAGTTCCACTCTCTGTCATAACAGGCATATCACCCATGAATATTTCTTGTTCTTTTACTTCACCAGTTTCACGATTTAAAAGTCTAACTTCAACTCGTAATGGTGCAGAATAAGTTGTTTCTCTATCTTTACTTTCCTTAATAGAGTAACGTGGTTCATCAAAGTGATAATCTCCAAATTCAAGCGATAAAGTTCCAGAGAAATTTTCTACTGGAAATAAATCTTCAAACACTTCTTTGATACCTTCATTAATAAACTTTTCATATGATTTCTTTTGAATTTCTAACAAATCTTTAAGTTCATAAGTATTTCTAATACGTGAGAAATTTCTTCTTTCTCGATAATCACCATATTTTACATTTTTATATGCCACTCGATATTCACCCCTAACACATTTTTTTAAAGAAAATACTAATAACAAAAAACATTGCCAATTTATATTAATAACATAACCACATCAATTAGTCAATTATAAATGGCATTGAATAATGAAAAAGCCCTTCTTTTTTTCCAACACCTTAACCTGATAGACTTTTTCAAGATCAGCTAGTAATGACTTTGCACCTTGTTCTTTACGAATAACCAAAAAGAGATTGCCTCCATCTTCTAAATGATCTTTCGCATTCATAACCATTTCATAAACAATCTTTTTACCAGCTCTTATTGGAGGATTAGTTACTATTGTAGAATACTTAGAAGTAATGTTTTGATAACAATTGCTCTCAAACACACATACTTTTTCTAAAACTCCATTTAGTTTTGCATTTCTTTTAGCAAGATGTAAAGCTCTAAGATTAACATCAACCATATCAACATTAGAAGAATAAATCTTTGCTAAAACAATACCTAAAACTCCATAACCGCATCCCATATCCAGAATTTTGCCTCCAACCTCATCCCGCGGGATCACTTCGAGAAGAAGTCTACTGCCAAAATCCAAACCGTCTTTTGAAAACACTCCATTATCTGTTAAAAACTTAAAGGAGTTATTTAAAACCACACACGTAGTTTCTTTAATATCACTAGGTAAATTTTCGTTTGTAAAATATTGCCCCATCTTATCCCCTCTAAACAAAAAAGAAGGAGAAAACTCTATACAAAAGATAAGTTTTCTCCCTTTCGTAAACATATAATACAGTATTAGTTATGATTTGTCAAACATTTTTTTATTTTTTGACAAAAATTTTACTACTTTTTTTATTTTGCAAAAAAAAGAAGTTAAATTATTTAACTTCTACAGTAGCTCCAGCTTCTTCAAGCTTAGCTTTAATTTCATCAGCTTCAGTAGTAGAAATGTTTTCTTTAACAGCTCCATTGTTATCAACGATATCTTTAGATTCTTTTAATCCAAGACCAGTGATTTCTTTAACAACTTTGATAACAGCAACTTTAGCAGCTCCAGCATCAGCGATAGATACTGTTACAGTGCTAGGTGCAGCAGCTTCTCCTGCTCCAGCAGCTGGTGCAGCAACAGCAACAGCTGAAGGATCAACACCAAATTCTTCTTTCATTGCATCTACTAATTCTTTAATTTCTAATAAATTCATTTCTTTTAAACTACTGATAAAATCTTCTTTAGTTAATTTAGCCATTTTATTTCCTCCTTATATTTTTATTTAAATTAATTTTCTTCTTTTTGTTGACTATATAAGTCTAAGCAAATTGATAGGTCTCTTGGAATACCCATCATACCACCAGCAAGCATAGTAAGTAATCCTTCTCTTGATGGTATTGTTGCATATTCAGCTAATTTAGCTTGATCTGCTTTTTCTCCATCTACAATCCCTACTTTTAAAACTACAGCTGGATGATCTTTAGCAAATTGTGACAAAATCTTAATTGGTGCAACTTGGTCTTCACCATATGCAAAAGCACTTGGACCATTTAATTCTTCATCAAGATTAATATCTAAATCATGGAAAGCACGTGCCATTAAAGTGTTTTTATAAACTTTATAATCAGCATTAGCTTCTCTTAATTTAATACGTAGTTCTTTAGCTTCACTATCTGTAATACCACGATAATCGAATAATACAATAGTATTAGCGTTTTGAACACGATCTTTAATCTCATCGATAATTTCTTGCTTTTTCTTTAAGATTGCTTCACTTGCCATCAAAACACCTCCTTATAATTTTAGGGATGCCATAAAAAAGGTTCTCGTAATATCCGAGAACCCTTCTATATACTTAAGATTAAGTCCTCGGTAGGATTTATTTTTGTACCTACTGTCTATGGCACCAATAAATTGTCTTTATTATATCTTACATTCTACTATTTGTCAAAGTTATTTTCAACTTTAATTCCAGGACCCATAGTAGAAGAGATAGCTATACTTTTTACATATTCACCTTTTACAGTTGCTGGCTTAACTCTTAAGATAGCAGCTACAAAAGCATTTAAGTTTTCAAGTAAGTCTTCTTCAGAGAAAGAAACCTTACCAATAACTCCATGAATAATTCCGAAACTATCAGCACGATATTCAACACGTCCTGCTTTAACTTCGTTAACTGCTTTTTCAACATCTAAAGTAACAGTACCAGTTTTAGGGTTAGGCATTAATCCTTTAGGACCTAAAACTCTACCTAATTTACCAAGAAGTGGCATCATATCAGGAGTAGCAATCATTGTATCAAAATCGAACCAATTTTCTTTTTCGATTTTTTCTAACATATCTACATCTCCTACATAATCAGCACCAGCTTCTTTTGCTTGAGTAGCTTTTTCTCCTCTAGCAATAACTAATACTTTAGTAGACTTACCAGTTCCTTTTGGAAGTACGATAGCACCTCTTAATTGTTGGTCAGCTTTTTTAGTATCAATATTTAATCTAATTGCTACTTCAACTGTACCATCAAAAGAACTAGTAGAAGTTTCTTTAACTAATTTAACAGCTTCATCTTTTGTATATAATTTATTACGTTCAATCTTAGATAAAGCTTCAGTATATTTTTTACTCTTCTTTTTCATATTATTTCCTCCTTATGTGGTATATAGCGGTAAAAACCTTCCACATAGGTATAACCTATATGTTTAATTTAAATTACTTTTGATCAGTATAACCAGGAATAGAAATACCCATATTTCTAGCAGTACCTGCAACAGTCTTCATAGCACCTTCGATATCATAAGCATTTAAATCTGGTAATTTAATCTCAGCAATTTCTCTAAGTTGGTCAACAGTTAAAGTAGCAACAACTTCATTAGCTCCTTTAACAGAACCTTTATTGATTTTTGCATATTTCTTTAATAAGAATGGAACTGGTGGAGTTTTAACTACAAAGTCAAAACTTCTATCCTCGTATATTGAGATTTCTACTGGTAAAATGTCACCCATTTTATCTCTAGTAGCATCATTATACTTAGTACAAAAATCTTGTAAATTGATTCCTGCAGGTCCTAATACAGTACCAACTGGTGGAGCTGGAGTAGCTTTTCCTGCTGGAATTTGTAATTTGATTTTCTTAACTGCTTCTTTTGCCACGAAAAACACCTCCTATAATATTAGTTTTCGCGAGTGGTCCAAATAGCTTGATTCCCGCTTTCATAAATGCAAACCATGCTTCCCACTAAATTTATCTATATTAATAAATTAAATATAGCCACTAAATAATAACATACTATTATTGTTTTTGCAACAATTTTATGCTTTTTGAATTTGATTTAACTCAACTTCAACAGAAGTTTCTTGTCCAAACAAATCAACAAGTAACATAACTTTTTGATTTGGTAAGTCAACACTATCAATTTTACCAAACATACCATTAAATGGTCCATCAACAATTTTAACTGTTGTACCCTCTACTAAATCAGTATCAACATCCATACGACTAATTCCCATATTACCAAGAATTTTATCAACTTCATATGGTTGTAATGGTGTAGGTTTAGCTCCCTTACCACTAGAGCCAATAAACCCTGTAACTCCTGGAGTATTACGAACAACATACCAAGCTTCATCAGTCATAACCATTTCAACTAAAATGTAACCTGGAAACATCTTTTTAACTTTTTCTTTTTTTACCCCATCTTTTACTTCTACTACTTTTTCTTCTGGAATTACAACTCTAAAAATATAGTCTTGCATATCCATAGATTCAGCACGCATTTCTAATTTTTCTTTTACCTTATTCTCATGTCCAGAATAAGTATTAACAACATACCACTGTTTATCCATAATAATTACTCCTCTTATCTAAAAATTGATTGAATTAATGCAAAAATAACTTCGATTGCATAAAAGAATAAAGAACAAAAGATAATAAAAACAACAGTTGCTATAGAATATTTAACCATAGCTTTTTTATCAGGCCAATGAACTTTCTTTGTTTCACTCTTAACACCGTGACAAAAAATTCTAAAACGTACCCAGGCACTTTTCTTTTCTTGAGTAGAATTATCTTGTTTTACCACTTTTTTAACAACTTTTTTATCACTTGCTTTTTCTTTTTTCTTTTCTTCTTTATGAAACTGAGTTTCGTCAATTTTATATTTTTCTACTTCTCTTTTTTTTCTAACTTCAGCCATATTTCACCATTCCTATTTTTTTATCAAAATAAAAACACTTTCCGTGTTCACCATTAAAATAGCATAAACA
>CALVJZ010000024.1 GCA_944332465.1 uncultured Bacilli bacterium
GTATCAGGTACATTTACTAGTGGGGCATTTTCTAAGACAACACTACTTTCACCATTTTCTTCTACACTAACACGCATTTGAATAGTTATTGCTTCATAGTTTGGTGGCGTTATTGTTTGTTTTACCAAATAATTTCCTGTAGGTAGTGTTACATTAAAATCTTTTTCAGTTGTTTCATAACGATAAACAATATTACCTTTTGCATCTTCTATTTGGACTGTTGCTTTAGAAAGATTATTACCAGTTGATGTATCTATTACTTTAATATTTAACTCTCCTACTTTTTGTGTAAAGTTTAACTCTATATCATCTTTTAATGTTTTAGTAGTAGAGCAATTATCTAGATATATTGTATATTGTGCCAATTTATAATACAAAGCGTCCCTATCATCATCTGGAAAAAACGCTCTATTCGGAGTACTATCTTCATATATGTTACTCGCAGGAAAATCAAAATTTCCCACTACTTTAATAGAATAATTAAGAGTTTTATCATTTATTTTAGAGACAGGTATTCTTACTTTAAACCCATCACCAGCTTTAAATTCTTTCTTTTCATTTCCATTACTATCTAATACAGTCATAGGAGATGATACTTCTACGGTATAACTCGCGAATTTATCTGAATATACTTTACCTGTACTCTTTGGTGTAATTAACTTAGTTTCTACATAGTCATTTGTAACATAATATGAAATATCGTCTTGAGTAATTGAATCAAGTTCTACATTTTGTCCATCTAAATACCAAGCAACATAGTCTTCCCAGGTATCTAAGTAAGAAAGTATTTTATCTCCATATTTGGAATTTTTTAACAATAATTTGTCACCAGCCGACAAATTATTCGTGTAGACCCAAGTGTATTCACAACCATCAATATCATTGCAATCAATATTATATTTATTTTTATAAGAATAATCTATATCACTGGTTTGATACCCATCTTCACCATAAATTTTTATATAATTATTACTATCTTCAAATCCTCTTAATCGGTCCATTGCCCATAATAATAGCAATTGCTTATAATATGTTTCTTCATCTTTATTTTGACTGAATGTGGTATCGTTTAATAAATAACCTATCAAAACAGATGATTTATATGATGATATTATTTTCTGTGTATAATTGTTATAGATAATATTATTTTCTTTGATTGTTTTTTTAAATACATTAGAAGCTGTCGGAAAATAAACTGCACCTTGAGATTTTACGTATTTCCAATTATATGAGCTGGCTAAAGTTATTTTTTGCTTGTTTTCAGAAAGATATGCTCTTTCTCCCTCTTCAATGTCTATATATGCACCTTGTGGACACAAAATAACTTCGGCATAGCTTTCTTTATTTATTACTAATAGCCCAGCTGCTAGAAATAAGACAATAGCAATAACTATTACAAGATTTTTTCTTTTTATCTTTTTCATTTTAATCAATCCTTTTTATTTTTTAGGATAAAGTTATAAGCATCTTTACACATATCTTCAATAGTTAGGGTTGCAGTCCAGTTTAATTCTTCTTTTGCTTTGGTTGGGTCAGAATAACATTCTGCAATGTCTCCTGGACGACGTGGTGCTATTTTATAGTTTACTTTTACGTTATTTACTTTTTGGAAGGCATTTACTATATCTAATACACTATAACCTGTTCCTGTTCCTAGATTATAAATATATAATCCTTTTTGTTCTTTTTCTAATTTTTCTAGTGCTTTAATATGTCCTTTAGCAAGATCAACAACATGAATATAATCTCTTACTCCTGTTCCATCTTTAGTTGGATAATCATTACCAAATACAGATAAACACTCCAACTCTCCACTAGCAACTTTAGCGATATAAGGCATTAAGTTAGCAGGAATTCCATTAGGCTCTTCACCAATTAATCCTGTAGGGTGTGCACCAATTGGGTTGAAATATCTTAAGATAGCAATATCCCAATCGTTGTCTGATTTATATAAATCTTTTAATATTTGTTCTACAAATAATTTTGAAGTTCCATAAGGGTTTGTTGTACCACCAATTTTATCTTCTTCTTTAATTGGTACTCTTTCTGGGTCTCCATAAACTGTAGCACTTGATGAGAAAACTATTTTCTTTACATTATGTTTCATCATGGTCTTTAATAATACTAAAACCGTTGAAACATTGTTTGTATAATATTCAATTGGTTTTTGTACTGATTCTCCTACTGCTTTATATGCGGCAAAGTCAATTACAGCGTCTATTTTTTCAGTAGTAAATATTTGATCTAGCAGTTGTTCATCTATCATATCTCCTAGATAAAATTTTACTTCTTTTCCAGTAATTTCTTTTATTTTGTCTTTTACTTCTTCTTTAGAATTAGATAAATTATCTAATACTACAACCTCATAATTTTCTTGTAATAATTCTACACATGTATGACTACCAATGTAGCCTAATCCTCCAGTTACTAATACTTTCATATCCTTACCTCCTAAATTTTTCATATTCTTCCATTACAGAAAGCATTTCTTCACCAATAATGTTTTCTATTTGTCTTTTTTCCATGCTTTCTTTAATAAATTGTTCCATATCATTTACAGAGACATAGAACAATTTAAAATCTGTTTCTCTTTCTATTCCTGATAGACTCATTTCTGCTATATTTGGATTGTCATCAGTTTTTACGATGTAGTAATACATTTTGTTACATCTTGTTTTTCCAGTACTTAGATAATTGTCATAATACTCTTCTATTACCATAAATGGTCCTGTTGTAATTTTTGTTGTTATTCCTGTTTCTTCTTTTATTTCACGAGTTAAAGTTTCTTCTAGTGATTCAACTTCTTTCCAGTGTCCGCCAGGAAATTGATAAGTATGGTTATTATGAACAATTAATAATTCACTTTTACTATTTACCATTAAAGCTTTTACTCTAATTACTGTTTCATCTATATTTAGTATATCTAAATTGTCGTTGTTTATAATGATTCTTTTCATGTTTTACCCCTTTTTAATTATAGACAAACCTTTCCCAGTATTCAGTTACATTTGGTGATACTGTTTGAAATACGGCATCTATTTGTTCACACATATATTTTGCTTTTTTCCATATTGTTGTTCCTGTTTGAAGACAACTTGCTTCACTTTGAGCCATCATATATTCAAATGTTGAAGCTCTATCTTCATATGGATCAGTTTGAGCATAGTCATTTACAAAGAAAGCATTTCTATTGTTTCCGTTTGTAAATGAATATCCTTTATTAATATTACCATAGCTAAAGCCATCGGGATTTAGTAAGTTCCAAGTTGTATAATTTGCCCCTCTTTTATACATATATTTTTCAATATAATGGTATAGCTCGTGATGAAGACTTTCTATGTAGCTATAATCTGTAGCAAGAGATATTATTACATGCTGAGATGTAGAGTCTGTAATACCAGTTACATTCTTTTGAGAATATCTTTTTAATAAATAAATAGATAGATTATAATTACCAGTATTGATTTCTTTAAAGAAACTATTAGGATATAGTGCTAAGTTTCTATTTAGTTCATTTAATAATGCATTAATTCTATTAGCATCAGTTAACATTACTGTTGATAGTCCTCCTACTGTATAGCCATTAGTTTCAGTACCATATCTTATATCAACATTATATTTATTTTCTATTTGATTACGTAAAGTGTTATTTTTACTTTCGATAGTTTCTGGTACAGTTGCGTTTTGTTGTGGTTTTTTAGCTTGATAATTATTACCAGTATTATTATTGCTACTGCTACTTCCAGTGCTACTACTTTGAGAACTATTTGTTCCTTTAGACTTATCTGGTTTTTTTTGTGGAGTTTCTGTAGTTGTTGTTTCTGATATAGGAGTATCCGTTGTAGTGATATTTATATCAGCTGGAGTAGATGAGGCTATAGTATGAGTGTTTCTAGTTGGTTGAATTAAGACATTTGTTTCTAGATCAAGTCCTACGCCTAAAAGAATTAAAACAAAAGATAAGGCGATTAAGACTTTTGCTAATTTTAACTTAGAATCTTTTGTCATAAGCGCCTCCTACTCTTCTATCTAATTGTAGCAAATTTAGAGATAAAAAAAAAGACTAAAAAGTCTTTATTTAAAATTGTTAGTAAAGATCATTAACATAATAATCGTAGCAAATAATACAATACTAAGGATAAATCCTAAGGCATTACCTACTCCTCTTTCATCTATTTTAGCTTGATTTATAGATTGTTCCATTTTCTTTTCTACTAACTCTGATAAATATGTAGCATTAGTATTATCAAGACCATTTATTTTACACATATTATTATCTTCACTAATAATTTTTAAACTACTTGTATTTTCTTTATAAGAAGAAATGTTATTTATTAGTATTTTTCTATTTTTTAGTAGTTCTTTTAAAAATGGTTTAATGACTTTTTCTATTATTTCTTCTTTAGTTAGTATCAGTTTTTCTTCATATTCTTTTATACTACCATCAAGATTATATTGGTTTACTTTATAAGAAGATTGAGATATTTCTAAATTAAATTCAACAATGATAGAGTTTTCTTTTGTTGATTCTTTTAAAACTTCTAATAGTTTTGCTAAGTAGTCTTTATTTTCTTGTTCTTCTAAAAGTTCTATTTCCTCCACATTCTCACTCCTATTGGTTTTCTTCATTTAGTCTTTTAATTTCATCATATAGTTCTTGAGCTTTATCTATTTCTCCCTCATTGTAGTAGATACTAGCTTTTACAGTTAAATCTTCTATTTTTCTTTCAACATCATCTGGTAATTCTTTTTTTATTGGTTTTTCAGCTTCTTTTTTTTCAGCTTCTGCTTGATCTTTTTTACCTAGTTCTGGTAATAGCCCTTTTTCTGCTAAAAATTTTTCCTGTACTAAACGAGAATTGCGCAAGTTTTCAAGTTGAGGCTGTTTTACCATAATGGCACGTGATAAGTCTTTAACCATTTTTTTAAAAACTTTTGTTTTTGGAGTTGACTCTTTTTCTTCTAGTTTGGGTTCATTTTCTTCCATTGTTACAATTTTAGGTTCTTGTTGTTCTACAGGTTCTTCTTTAGTATCGTCGGATGTTTCTGCTGTTTCTAATGGCATTTCTTCAGGTTGATTTACAACTTGAGGAATATCTGGTAAGTTTACGTTTGATATTTCTGGTTGAGGCTCTTCTTCTTTAGTTTCATTTTCTACTTGTTGTGATACTGTTGCTTGTGGTTCTTCAACAGGTGCTGTTTCAATATTTACTTCTTTGACAGTTTGTTCTGGTTGAGGTGTTTCACTACTAGGTTCTGGAATGGTAATTAATGGTTTTTCAGTTACCTCAAGAATACTAGGTTCTGGTTCTGGATTTGGAATTGTTACCTCTTCATTAGTTGGTGTTACAGCAGTTTCTTTAGCAGGTGTAACTTCTTGTGGTGCTTTTTGTTCTTGTTGAGGTTTAACATTTGATGGGCGTAAAATATCTTCTAACTCTTCATCTATATCATCGAGTTTTTCTAACTCTAATTCCAAGTCATCGGTTAATTCTACAACTTTATCATTTATTTCGTTTAATTTAGCAAGTAGTTCATCTCTTTTTGCAGCGTCATCCAAACCATTTTTTATATTTATTTTTTTTCTAGTTATACCAGTTACAACATCATAGGCAATGGCTTTTACTTGCATTGATGCCAAACGATATTCACTATTATCAAATTCAATGATATCATCCACTAGCCATCACCCCTATTTACTTGGCTGCGCATTAGCAATTTGTTTTAATAAACGTTGTACATCAACCCATTCAATATCATCAGTAATTTCTTCTAGCTTAAATTCATTACCATCAGGTAATAATTTAGCAATATAAATTACTTGATTACCTGTTTCTTGTTGAACTTCACCTTTGGAATATACAACATATTGACGTTTATCATCATCAGAATTTAGGAAAGTCACTAATTCTATATCATGTGATAATCCATCAATATCAATTAATTCAGCCATTTCTTTGTTATCCATAGCACAACCTCTCTATTCTATAATTTATTATACACAACTTTTTTTACTAAGTAAATAATTATATAAAGTTTATGACAAAGATATTTATTATTAAAAGTATAGTATTTAATACTAATTTTATTTTCTTAGGAACTATTTTTTCTACTTTATAAATAATAAATAAAAGTAAAATAATTGGTATTATAAATGATATTACATAACTTATATTTATAACTATTTGGTATAAAGCATTAATTTCTTCTAGTGATATTAGAGTGTTTAAGATATTTAAGTTTGTAGTTGGTATAACAAGACCTACTGCTAGAAAAAAGATAATTAATAATATATTTTCTAATTTGTTAGATGGTTTAGTTTTTCTAACAAAGTTTATAATAAAGAAAATAGTTAATAAGAGAATAATTAGTCTTCCTAATCCATTTAGTAGTGATATATTTAGATTAGTATTTATAATATGGGTAATGCTAATTATTATGATATATGCTAGTGATAAGAGTATTTTTTCTTTCTTTTCTTTTTGATTTAATAAAAGAGAATATATTATAGTTAAGAAAATAGATAGAAAAGATAGTGCTGTTAAAACACCTAAAATAGGTATAGCTGTTAGAAGATCATAATTTTTATAGTTTATTTCTCCAATGATTGGTAGTTTGGTAGTGGTCTTTTCATCTAGTTTCTTTTCTTCTTTTTGAAACTTTGTATCTGGTATTTCTTCTACTCCTTCATAAGTTCCACTTTTTATTTCAGAAACAATATCATGATGTTTGTTTTCACTATAATAGGAAACTGCTCTTCTTATTTCTTGTTCAGTTGTGGTTCCAAAACCTTTAATTATAGTTTGACCTATTATTGTTACAGGTACACCTGTGAAAGAGTTATTTGTCTCGGTAGCTATTTTATTTAAAAAGCTTTTGTTTTCTTCGTTATACCATACTTCATATTTAGTAATAGTTAAATTAGGAAATTCTTTTTCTAGTGTTTCTAAGTATTCTTTTTCCATAGCACAATGTGGACAACCATCTCCCCAGAAGAGATATAGATTTACTTTTTCTTTAGCATTTACAGGTAAAATACATAAAAATGTTAAAAGAAAAAGAAATAAAGTTTTAGTTATTTTTTTCATATAAACTACTCAACTCTTTTCTTATTTTTACAAATTCTTTTATAAATTCATCTATTTCTTCTTTTGTAGTTAGATAAGAAATACTGATTCTTAGACTATGATTTGCTTTATCTTTATCTTTAGTTACTGCATAAACAGACGATGAAGCTTCACTGGTAGAACAAGCAGTTTTAGTGGAAATATATATTTCTTTTTCTTCTAGAGCATGAAGAAATGTTTCTGGTTTTATGTTTTCAATACTAATATTTAGAATGTTTGCGATAGCATCTTTAGGACTATTTATTGTGATATGTTCTTGTTCTAAGTTTTGTCTTAGATATTCGTTTAATCTTTTTACATATTGTTGTTTTTCTTTTAAGTTTTCAGTAGCAAGACGTAGAGCTTTAGCAGTAGATACGATTAGAGCTGTTGCAGGTGTTCCACTACGATATACTGTTGTTGATTTACCTCCATGAATAAGTGGTTCTATTACGATGTTTTCTTTTTTAATTAAAGCACCTATTCCTTTCATACCATAGAATTTTTGGGCTGAAAAAGATGCTAAATCAACATTTTCTAGGTTTATATGTTCCTTTCCTAAACTTTGGGTAATATCAGTATGAAAAAAAGCTTTAGGATATTCTTTTACAATTTTGGCAATCTCTGTTATGGGTTGTCTTATTCCTAGTTCACTACTAATACTTGCGATAGTTACTAAGATAGTATCATCACGCATTTTACTTTTTAAATCTTCTAAATCAACTTTACCTTCTTCATCCAATTTAACATAATCAATAATAAATCCTTGTTTTTCTAAATATTTTAAAGGTTCTGTAATTGATGAATGTTCTAGTTCGGTGGTAATAATATGTTTTCCTCTATTTTGATACTTTAAACAGATACCTTTAATAGCCGTATTATTAGCTTCACTTGCACCACTGGTATAAATTATTTCAGATGGCTTTACTCCTAAAATATTAGCAATTTGTCTTGTTGCAGCATCAATTATATTTTTTGCTTCTATTCCAAGTTTATGTAATGAATTAGGATTACCAATATATTTTTTAGTTATTTCAACGTAACTTTTTAAAACTTCTTCATTGACTGGTGTTGTAGCACTATAATCTAGATAAATCATATACTTCCCTCTTTTCCTTTTTTATTTTATCACGATTTTTAAGGGATAAAAAGAAAAAATGCTTACTAAGCATTTTCATCACCACTAATGTTATATAAAATATAATTTAGTTTAGCAATAGCTAATTCAATAGTCATTAATTTTTCACTATTATCTAATTTTTGATTATCAATTAATTCTTTAACAACTTTTTCAGCACTATTTATAATTTCATCTTTATTTTTCAACAAGTTTATTTTATCTAACATGTAATTCATACTATCCTCCTAATTATCTGTATACTTTTTAACAATGTCATATAAATGTTGCATTTTGGTATCTAGACTTTTTACTTCTTCAGAACAAGAATATAATTCTCTTCTTAAATAAACCGGTATATTTTCTGGTAATTTATATTGTAGTTTATGTTCTAATGAAGCCCAAAAGTCCATAGCTAATGTTCGTATTTGTATTTCACCTTCTATATATTCTATGTTTTCTTCTAAATATAGAGGTATTAATATATTTAAATGATAACTACTATATCCTGATGATTTAGGATTTTTTATATAATCATTTTCTTCTAAGACTTTTAAGTTTTTAGAACTTTTTATAATATTTACCATATCATAAACATCTGATAAAAAAGAGCATACGATACGTATTCCGACAACATCATGAACATATTTTTTTATATTTTCTGGTGTTGTTTTTACTTTTTTCTTTTCTAGTTTTTTAAGGATACTTTCTTTACTTTTTAATCTAGATTTTATGTGTTCTACAGGATGAGATGAAGTTCTATGTTCATAGTCTCCAATAATTATTTCTAGTTCTTTTTCAAGCATTGTTTTAGCAAACTTATAACGTAATAATATATTTTCCCAGTTTTTTTCTTCTGTCATTTTGTCCTCCTCTTTATTCTTTTTTACAAAAAGAAAAAGGCCTTACAGCCTTTATTTGTTTGTATTTTGGTAATAGTCTCTTTCAGCAATACTTATACTTACTTCATCTAACTCTTCTTGTTCATCATTATCTAAATCAGGGATAATTTGTTCTATTTGCTGAAGAATTTGTTTGGCTGTTTGATAATTATCATAGTCAATATGAAATTTTTTAAGTACTGCTATTTCATATGTCGTCAAATATAAATTGTATTTTGTTTTATGTAGTTTGTTTTTTTCAAAGTCTATGGCACCAAGTAATTTTTCTATGTCATACTCTTTCATTAATTACAAGTATATCCATTCTTCTTCATATGTGTCATAAACTCGCCCTCTGTGTATTTATCTTTTATTTTTAAGGTAACGACATCTTCGGCCTTGGTATTGGCATTTATTTTAAGATTTAGTCCATTATCTGATACAACATCCATGTTATCCAGAATAATAGTTTCATTATCTTCTATAGTAATATGGGCAATTAGACGATCTGCTTCTTGTGTGATTTTTTTAGTACCCTTTGGTAAATAATCATAAGCATGTTTTAATGTTTTTCGCATATTAGTAAATTCTAAATTGTGATCACTAATATAGTTTTCGGGAAAGGTAATTGTTTTGGTAATATCCATTTTTTCAATACTATTACCATCTAAAGTTGTTTTTATCTCTTCTGTTATAGTAAATCCTAAGTCATTAGTTTTAGTTTTACTACAGACAACATATGGTTGATTTACATTAGCAAAAAAATAAATAATAATTACGATAAAGATAATCGATAATATAATTGGAAATACTCTTCCTCTACCCATTTTACTTTCCTTCTTTCTACCGTTATCTTATCCTATAACTTGTTTTTCGTCAAGAAAAAAGCTCTTTTTTTAGAGAGCTTCTTGTTATTTAATTTCAATAACTTTTTTAGTGTCTTGAACTTCTTTTTTAGGAACTGTAAGTTTTAACATTCCATTTTCAAAACTAGCGGAAATATTATCTTCATCTAAATCTCCTAAATAGAAAGTTCTTTCATATTTACCATATGTTCTTTCACGACGAATATAGTTTTTCTCTTTATCTTCGTCATTTTTTTCTTCTTTCTTTTCAGCAGCAATTGTTAGATATCCATCTTTTGTTTCTACAGATATTTCATCTTTAGTAAATCCTGGGATATCCATTTCAATGTGATAGTCACCACCTTTTTCGTAAATATCACATTTCATGTGTTGCTCCTTTCTAGTAGTTAGAAAATCATCAAACATATCATCAAAAAATCTTCTTGGCATTAAATCCATATTTATCATCTTCCTTTCATTATTATTTTACTTAATTTTTTATTATTTATTTAATTTCAATTAATTTTTTGGTTTCTTTTTGTTCTGCTTTTTTAGGAACAGTTATTTTTAACATTCCATCTTTGAATGAGGCATCAATCTTATCTTCGTCTAAGTCAGCTAAATAAAAACTTCTTTCATATTTACCATAACTTCTTTCACGACGAATATAGTTTTTATCCTCATCTTCATCATTTTTTTCTTCTTTCTTTTCAGCAGTGATTGTTAAATATCCATCTTTTGTGGTAACAGATATTTCATCTTTGGTAAAACCAGGAATATCCATTTCAATATGATAGTCGCCACCTTTTTCGTAGATATCACATTTCATATTTTGTTCTCTTCTAGTTGTTAGAAAATCATCAAACATATCATCAAAAAATCTTCTTGGCATTAAATCCATATTTATCATCTTCCTTTCGTTTACAATTATGTTATAGCACTATTATTAGCACTTGTCAAGTATGAGTGCTAATTTCATAAAAATTTCACAAAAAAAATCTAGCAACTGCTAGAAATTTTTAAATTTAGAAATTATTAATTTGTATAAAAGCCAAACTGTACAGATAATAGCACCTGTCATATATAAGTAGAAAATAAATGGCAATTTTCCGTCTGTTTTAAGTATCATTTGACTAGTACCTATAATAAAGGCAACATCTAAGGCACAAATAATTATTAAGTGAACTATTCTTTCAATTCTATCTATTTGATGTTTTGAATCTGTTAATTCAATATTAAAACGTAGTTCACCACTATTAATTCCTCTTAGTGTTTGTAAAGCTTCTTTAGGAATTAAGAAAAGATTAGCACCACTTTTTAGACTAGATAAAGTAAATTCTTCTAGTTTTTCCTTACTAAGCATTGATTGAAGAGGATTTACTTTTTTCGTTAAGACTTCTAAAAGATTAATATGTGGTGTTATTTTTTCTAGGGTTCCTTCCATAACAACTATTCCTCTTGCTAACATAGTTATTTCTTTAGGTAAAGTAATAGAATTTCTACGTAGTAAAACAAATAATTCTGAAACAAATTCCTTAATATCAATATTTTTTATAGAAGTTGCTTTATTTTTATCTAATATTTTTTTAATATCTGCTTTTAATTGCATATAGTCAGGTCTTTTATTTCCTGTATCTAATAAGACTAAAAGATGAGCTACTTCATTAGTATCATTTTTAACAATAGCTGTTATACATTGAGCTAGTATGGTTCTATTGTGTTTAGATAAGCGCCCCATCATACCAAAATCTAGATAAGCTATTTTACCATCTACTATTTTTATGTTATCAGTATGTGGATCAGCATGATAAAAGCCATCGTCAATTGCTTGTTTTAAATAGTTATTAGCAAGTTTTTGACCGATTTCATCTAAATCATAGCCATCTTTTTCTAGAGATTTTATATCATAAATATTGCATCCATCAATATATTCCATTACTAAGATATTAGAAGTTGAGTATTTAGCATATACTTTTAATGGTTTCATATAGACTAATTCTTTATTATTGTCACGAAATTCTTCAATATGATTTCTTTCTGTAATAAAATTCATTTCTTCTTTAGCACGTTCATACATTTCATCTACAACTTGATTTAAATCTATAATATCACCAAATATTTTATTAAGACGAAGTAAGCTAATTACTTTCTTTAAGAGTTTAGAATCACGTTCCATTAACTCTTCAATATTTTCTCTTCTTACTTTTATAGCAACTTTTTCTCCTGTTTTTAAAGTAGCTTTATAAACTTGAGCAATGGAGGCAGAACCTACAGGAGTAGGATCAATTTCTTTAAATATTTCACTTGGTGAGCAATCATATTCTCTAGTTAATATTTCTTCTACCTGTTCGTAAGGCATGGGTTTCACAGAATGTTTTAATTTTTGAAACTCTTCACAATACTCCTTAGGAAGTAAGTCATCTCTTGATGATAATATTTGTCCCATCTTTACAAAAGTTGGACCTAATTCTTCTAGGGCATATCTTACTCTTTCAGGTGAGATGTTTTTAGTTAACTTATATTTTTTGATGATAGCTATAATTTCTCCTAAACGGCTAGGATTACTTTTCATCTTTTTTCTTTTCTTCTTCCTTTAGTGATTTTAATAACTCATTTTTTTCTTCTTTTGATAATTTAGAAATTGCTTCTTTTAATTTATCAGGTGTAATATCTTCTTGTACGACAACTGTTACATTTTCTTTTAAAGTTTCTTTTAAATTATGTTTTAATTCTTCGTTAGCAACTTTTCCAGCTTCTAACATTTCTTCTCCTTTTTGTAATAATTCTTTTTTTAGGGCTTCTGCTTTTTCATTAGTCATAGACATTGCACCTAATCCCATTAAAAATATCTTTTTTAGTTCTTCTCTCATAATTATTCATCCTTCCTTTTTCTTTATTATATCAAATTGTCTAAAAAAAAGACACCTAAAGTGTCTATTTCCAACGCCAGTTTTTAATATATGGCATGTCTTCTCCATTTTGGTCTATATACTTTTTATGTTGTTTTAACATATCGTTACACCAGTCTATTAAAACTTTTGATGTTTTTTGATATCTTGGTATATGTTTTAAAGCATCAATTACTAAGTGAAAACGATCTATTTCATTTTGAACTCTAATATCAAAAGTTGTGGTAATTGTTCCTTCTTCTTGATAGCCATGAATATATATATTTCTATTTGTTCTATCAAAAGTTAGTTGTTTAATTAATGATGGGTAACCATGGAAGTTAAAGATAATGGGTGTATCTTTTGTAAATAGTTTATTGTATTCTTCATCTGTTAATCCATGAGGATGTGTAGTCTTAGGAGCAAGTTTCATTAAATCAACAACATTAATTACTCTTATTTTGATATCTTTAACACAGTTTCTTAAGATGTCTACTGCAGCCATAGTTTCTAATGTTGGTGTTTCTCCACAACATGCCATGATAATATCTGGTTTACCATTATCGTTTGTAGCAAAATCCCAGATACCTATTCCTTTAGTACAATGAGCTTTTGCTTCTTCTTTTGATAACCATTGTGGTCTTGGATGTTTACTAGCAACAATAGCATTTACTTTATTTTTAGTTTTAATACAGTGGTCAAAAGTTGATAATAAACAGTTTGTATCTGGTGGTAAATATATTCTTATAATATCACTTTTCTTAGTTACAAGATGATTTAGAAAACCAGGATCTTGATGGGTATAACCATTATGATCTTGTTGGAAGCAGTGTGAAGTTAAGATAATATTTAGAGATGCAAGTGGTGCTCGCCAATGAATTTCTTTAGTTACTTTTAACCATTTAGCATGTTGGGTTACCATTGAGTCAACTACTCTCATAAAGGCTTCATAACTATTGATTGCACCATATCTACCAGTTAGAAGATAACCTTCTAACATTCCTTCACAAACGTGTTCTGATAAGTATGAATCCATTACTCTTCCTGTTGGTGATAAGTATTCATCATTATCATATATTTTAGAATTCCAAGTTCTATTTTCTTTTTCAAAGATATGGTTAAGTCTATTTGATAAAGCTTCATCTGGTCCAAATAAACGAAAGTTTTTATTTTCTTTATTAAGAACAAATAAGTCTCTAATATAGTTTCCTAATTCTATCATATCTTGTTTATCTAGTTGTCCATGACCTTTACAGTCAACAGCATAGTTTTGCCAGTTAGGAGTAATAATTTCTTTTAAAAGATTTCCTCCATTAGCATAAGGTGTTGCCCCTAAACATTTAGCAGGAGTTGGCGCTAAATCTTTTATTTCTTTTAAGACTTTTCCCTTTTCATCAAATAGTTCTTCGGGATGATAACTTTTTAACCATTTTTCTAGTAATGGTAAATTCATAGGATTATCTCTTGTAATGGTAATTGGTACTTGATGGGCTCTAAAGCAACCTTCTATTTGTTTTCCTTCTATTTCTTTAGGTCCAGTCCAACCCTTTGGTGTTGTTAAAACGAGCATAGGCCATTCATGATCTGGCATAGTTCTTCCTTTTATATTTTTTATATCTTTTACGATTTTATCTAGAGCTTTTGCCATTTCTTCATGAGCTTTCATAGTATCTGTTGCATTTACAAAGTATGGTTTCCATCCGTGTCCATAGAAGAAATCTTCTATTTCATCTTCACTCATACGACCAAAGATGGTAGGATTTGATATTTTATAACCATTTCGGTGTAAGATTGGTAATACATAGCCATCTTGATTAGGATTTAAAAACTTATTAATATTCCAAGAAGTTGCTAGAGGCCCTGTTTCAGCTTCACCATCACCAATGACGCAGGCAACAATTAATCCTTTATTATCTAAGGCAGCTCCAGCGGCATGAGCAAGACTATATCCTAGCTCTCCTCCTTCATGGATTGAACCTGGTGTTTCAGGAGCAACATGTGATGATACTCCACCTGGAAAACTAAATTGTTTAAATAGTTTTTTTAACCCTTGTTCATCTTCGGTAATATTAGGATAAAACTTCGTATAAGTTCCGTCTACATAGTTATTAGCAATCATAGCTTCTCCACCATGTCCAGGACCAGATATATACATCATTTTTAAATTATATTTTTTTATAATACGATTTAGATGTAAATATATAAAATTTTGTCCTGGTGCAGTTCCCCAGTGACCTACAACATTAGGTTTTACATCAGTTGAAGTTAAAGGTTTTCTAAGTAAGGGATTATCTAATAAATATAATTGTCCTACAGATAAATAATTTAAAACCCTAAAATATTTATCCATTAATTTTATTTCTTTTTTAGTAAGTGTTGCCATATCATCTCTCCTATCTTAATCATTATATATCAAAAAGATATTTTTTTAAAGAAAAAAGACAAGAAAACTTGTCTTATTCAACACTCTTTAAAGATTCAATCATATCTATTTTCTTTAGTGAAAAATATAAAATTATATTTACTAAAATAG
>CALVJZ010000025.1 GCA_944332465.1 uncultured Bacilli bacterium
ATTAAACGTTATTCTCAAGGTGAAGCGTTATTTGTATGTGGTAACAGAAGAATGCGTATTAATGTAGCTGTTACTAAGGATGAATTAGATTCCTTTGGAGCAGGTGGAGGTTTTTAGTAAATAGGTGGTGATGTTTAGTGCCAAATAAAGATTATAATTCTGATAGTTCGCAGTCTAATGGTGCTGAACAACCACAGAGTTTTTCAGATCAAATGGCAGCTAAGAAAGCACATGAAAAAGAGTCTGCGAAAGAGGGTACTCAAAAAGCAGGTAAAACTATAGGAGCAGCAGCTGGTGCTTATTTAGGTGGTAGTGCTGGTGCTAAAGTTGGTGCCGCTATTGGGGACGCAGTTGGTAAAAGTAAAATAGGTCAAAAAATTGGTGAAAATGTTGCAAAGAATCCTGCTGCTAGAAAAGCAATGTCTAAGCTTAATGATAGTGGAAGTATTGATGCATTAAATAAAGCTACTGATGTTGCGACTTCTGGTGGAGGTGCTCCTGGTGGTGGCACTACTGGCGGACCTGGAGGTTCCCCTGGTGGAGCTGCTGGTACTCCTGGTAGTGGTGGAGAAAGTGTTTTAGATAAAAAAGGACCTTCTAAACCTAATTTTTTAGGTGATGACCAAGATAACCAAGATAGTTCTGGTGGAGGTGGAAGCGGTCTTTTTACTGGTTCTGCTTCAGTAAAAGTTGCTTCTACAGTAGGAATTTTCCTTGCGGGTATTATTGGACTACTAATTTTAGGCTTTGTTGTTGTAGCTCAAGGTAGTGGCTCTATTGCGGGCTATGATGATGCCTTTGGTGTTAGTTCAGCAACAGGTGGAGCAACAGGTGGTGTTGATTACGAAGCATCTAGTCCAGAGGCTCAAGAATTCTTTGATAGAGTAGCTAGTGTAAAGAACACTCTTCAAGCACAAGGTAAATCTTTTGATCCTGTTTATATTTCAGGTGTTTACGTTGTTTTAAATCAAAACGGGGCTAATCTAAGTTATGATGATATGACAACGGGTGTTATTACTGAAATTGCAGACGCAATGTTTTCTGGTAGTAGTTTTTCTGAAGATGTTTTTAAACAAAATCTTATTGATGATATTTTTCCAAGATATGCTCCTGGTAAAAGTAAAGATACTTATGAGGGTATGGCCGAAGATGTTTTTGAATATTATGATGATTATTTCAGTTTGATTGGTGCTACAGCTTCTAATTGTGCTAGTTTAGGTTCTTGTGTTTATGAAATAAAGGGTTTTTATATTCAAGGTAAAGGTAATGTTACAAAGAACTTAACGATTACTGATTTACAAGTTCGCCTAATGCAATCTGGAACTGGTAATGGTCATAATTATGGTGGTACCTGGGGACAACCTTTAGAAGGTGAAGAACTTGTACCTTTTGAAAAATATATTTTAGGTGTTGCTTATCAGGAAATTGGTCCTGATGCACCGGATGAAGCTATTAAAGCGCAGTTTGTTGCGGCTCGTAGTTATATTTTAGCTAGACCATTTGATATGGGAGGCTGGCGTAAAGTAGAACAAGAAGCTGATGGTAAATGGGTTATTCAAGTAGCAGCTAGTACACAAGATCAAGTTTATTGTGATCCTGATCAAGGCTGTTCTGGTACAGATGGACAATGGGGACAGGTTCATAGTGGTGTTGATCATGGCCCTGGTTTTGTAAGACAACCTTTACCAGCAGATCATAAAATGAGAACTCTTGCTAACGAGACGATGGGTGAAGTTTTAGTTAATGATCAAGGTTATATTATTTATGCTGGCTATTTGTCTACGGAACAAAATATGTTTATTGATTTAGCAAATCAAGGTTTAAATTATAAACAAATTTTATTACAGGTATATAATTCTGGTAGTAGAAATTATGGGGCTGCAGATATTGAAAAGATGAGTTGTAATACGGGTTCAGGTAGTGGATGTAATAGTACTGGAAGTACTGGTCCATATGCTGGTTGGAAACAAGCAGATCCTGCCTGGGGCTCAATTACTATAGGTAGTTCAGGTTCAACAATTGCAAGTGTTGGATGTTTGGTTACTTCAGTTTCAATGTTAATTGCTAAAAGTGGAGTTCCAGTAAATGTAGATGGTGATTTTAATCCAGGTACTTTTGTTCAAAAACTTAATCAAGTTGGTGGATTCCAGGGTGCTAACTTTGTCTGGGGCTCAGTTACACAAGTTGCGCCAAGTTTCCATTTTGTTGGAAAGGAATATGTTTCTGGTATGTCACAAGAACAAAAACTTTCTGTCTTACAAGGTTTACTTAATAAAGGTTATTATGTAGTTGCGGAAGTAAAAGGTAATACTGGTCAGCACTGGGTAGCAGTTGATGGAATTAATGGTAGTAATGTTTTGATGATGGATCCAGCTAGTCAGTCTACAAGTATGTGGTCACAATATGATTGGCGTAATACTAGTGAATTTGCATCTTTTAGTGTTTATTGATAGGAGAGAATATGAAAAAGGGAAAGTTTAAATATATTGTTTTAATTCTTTTATTAATTATTTATGCGGCGGCGATGTTTTTAGCTTTTGGAGTTGATGAGGTTAAAGAAAGAAAAGCAGCTACAACAATAGTTTTGGGTGATGGTGTTGTCTGGGATTATTCTTCACGTTCTTGGCTTAATTTTAATACTCCACAGTTAATAGAAGATGTTAATTGGAAAAAGTTTAATGTTTATGTTGATAATGAAAAGTTTGGTAATTATTCTATATGGATTGATGATAAGACTTATTTATTTGATGATAATCGTGAAGCAGTTAATTATCAAGGTAATTTGTTTGCGTATCGTGCTGAATATTTAATTGATGTAATCCCTTTTTCTTCTCAAGATATTACGGATTATAGTTATGTAAATAAAGTATTAGAAGAACATGGAGTAGAATCTAAACAATTTACTTTAGCTAATGTTACTTATGTTGATTTTGATCAAGATGGAGTAGACGAAGCTTTTTATATAGTAAGTAATGTTTTCGCAACAGAATTTTTCCCTGATAGATATTTTTCATATGTTTTTATGGTAGATAATGAAAAGATTTATATGTTATATGAAGACTCTGATACAAATACAGGGGTAAATGGTTGTAAGCCAGCATTATATACAATTGGTGATTTTGATTATGATAAAGATAATGAATTGATTTTAAGTTGTGCTAAATATAGTAATCAAACTCCTATATTTATGTTATATGAGTTCCAAAACAATGCTTTTAGAATTGAAATTTCTAATTAATAAATAATGACGATATTGGTTTTTAATGTTATAATATTTTGCGAAAGGGAGTTATCATATGAAATTTAAGTTTAGAGCAGATAGTGATGATATTTTAATGTTTGTTATTTTTGCAATCTTTTTATTATATATTGTTTGCATTGGTGTATTAAATTTGTCATCTTTCGCAAAAGAAGGTGTTTTGGTAGGACTTAATCCTTTTCCTGCTTTTGGAGCTGATTATATAGCAGCAACTATTACTTTTTACTTGCTTGCTTTAGGGGGCTTAATGGTAAGTGTTAGTTCTTACTTTTTTGAAAGGGAAAAAGGTTTTGGTATTACAACAGATAAGAAAGATAAAGGTTATTCTAGATGGGCTAAAGAAAAAGAAATTAAAGCAGAACTTGAAAGAGTTGAAATAAAGCAAGAAAATTCTTCTGCCTGTGGAGTTCCTTTAATTCTTAATAAAGAAGAAATGTGGGTAGATAATAGTGAGTACCATTCTTTAGTTATTGGTGCAACTGGTTCTGGTAAAACTCAAACAGTTATTTTACCTCTTGTTCATAGTTTAGCTAAAGCAAGAGAGTCTATGATTATTACAGACCCTAAGGGTGAAATTTATGAAAAAACAAGTAATATGCTACGTTCTCGTGGATATCAAATATTACTTTTAAATTTCCGTGATCCTCAAAATGGTAATGCTTGGAATCCTCTTTCTTTGCCATATCAAATGTATAAATCGGGTAATCAAGATAAAGCAATTGAGTTGCTTGATGACTTAGCTCTAAATATTTTGTATGATGAATCTAATCAAAATGCCGATCCTTTCTGGGAAAAAACTTCAGCAGATTATTTTTCTGGTGTTGCTTTAGGATTGTTTGAAGATGCTAAGGAAAATGAAATTAATATTAATAGTATTTCTTTAGCGACAACAGTTGGTGAAGAAAAATTTGGTGGAAGTACATATATTAAAGAATATTTTGCTGGTAAAGATCCTGCTAGTGCGGCAGCTATTAATGCTTCAAGTACAATTATGGCTCCTACTGAAACAAAAGGTTCTATTCTTTCAGTTTTTAAGCAAAAAGTAAAATTATTTGCTTCACGTGATAATTTGAGTGAAATGCTTTCTCATAGTGATATTGATTTATCATCTATTGGACAAAAACCGACAGCAGTGTTTATTGTTATTCAGGATGAAAAGAAAACATATCATTCATTAGTTACAATTTTATTAAAGCAAATATATGAAACTTTAATTGGTGTTGCACAAAACAATGGAGGAAAACTTCCAGTTCGTACTAATTTCTTACTTGATGAGTTTGCTAATATGCCTCCTTTAAAGGATGTTACAACTATGATTACAGCAGCTCGTTCAAGACATATTCGTTTTACGATGATTATTCAAAACTTTGCTCAACTTGATCAAGTTTATGGTAAAGAAAATGCCGAGACTATTCGTGGTAACTGTGGTAACATTATTTATTTGATTACAACTGAATTAAAAGCTTTGGAAGAAATATCTAAGATGTGTGGTGAGGTTAAGTCTAAGAAAGATGATAAGACAGCATCTACACCTTTGGTTACTGTTTCTGACTTACAACGTATGAAACAGTTTGAAGTTATTATTTTACGTATGAGAAAACAACCTTTTAAAACAAAATTTACACCATATTTTGAATTAGACTGGGGACGTAAATATCCTAAGGCTAAGTATCCAACAAGACAAAAAGAAGAAGTTCATACTTTTGATATTAAAGAGTTTGTAAAGAGTCAGAAAAAGAAAAAATTATTAGAAATGATGAATTCTAATAATGGTGATGGTGGAAATGGAATTTCTCCTAATGCAATGTTTCCTGGAAATATGGGTAATCCTAGAGGAGGTTTTCCAGGAACAAGTTCTAATCCATTTATGACAGGAGGAACTGGTGGAGCTAAAAATCCTTTTGCAACCAATGGAGTTAATCCTTTTGTAGGTAATAATAGTTCAAATAATGATTCTATGAAACCAGTAAATCCTTTTATAAGTAATAATGGTAGTACAAACAATGATTCAATGAAATCAGTAAATCCTTTTGCTCCAATAGCTGATGTTTCTCCAGTAGCTAAGCCTACAGAGAATAAACCAGTTAAAGAAGCTGCTAAAGATGATAAGGATGATTTTGGATTTGATATTGATGAGTTAGTAAAAAAGATTGATGCTAAAATTGCTGAATTAGAAAAAGAAGAGAAAAAAGAGGATAAAAATGTGGAGACAAAGACTATTCCAAAGAGTGATGTAAAACCTGCTATGACTACTCCTAAGGATAGTGCTCAAGATAATATAATTAAGGAAGATAAAAAGAATACTTCAGTTAAATCTTCTACTACAGATTTAGTTTTAGATGATGAAGAAGATGACGATGATTTCTTTGATGATTTCTTTGATAATTAGGAGGAAAAATTATGGGTAGTAATTTTAATGTAGGTAGTTTTAATGCTATTGATACTGCAGAAGATACTAAAAATAAAAAGACAACTAAATCTAGTGGTGGAAATGAAGATTTAAAGAAAAAGTTAATTTTACTTGGCGCAGTTATTCTTGGTGGAGTTGTTATTTTAGCTTTGATTATGTTTTTAGTTTCAGTTTTTATGCCTAAATCTTATACTTATGATCAGATTGAAAAAATAATGACAAGTGCAGCTGAAAATTATTTTGCTGATTATCCTAATAAATTACCACAAACTGAAAGTGAACGTGTTGATATTGATGTTGATATTTTAGCTTCTGGAGAGTATATGAAACCAATGATTGAATATACTGGTGAAAATCTTTCTTGTACAGGATTTGTTTCAGTACAAACTAATGGTGATGATTATCTTTATATACCTCGTTTAGACTGTGGTGAAGAGTATATTACACAACCTTTATATGAAGC
Source organism: uncultured Bacilli bacterium (assembly GCA_944332465.1). Classification (GTDB taxonomy): domain Bacteria; phylum Bacillota_I; class Bacilli_A; order RF39; family UBA660; genus Faecimonas. The sequence continues at coordinate 6,133 of CALVJZ010000025.1, forward strand.
TATAACAAAAAATGTAGTTGATTCTGGATATGGTCTTTATGAAACACGTGATGGTTATGTTTTCCGTGGTGAAGATGTTAATAATTATTTACAACTTGATTTAGCTTTATGGAGAATTGTTGATATAAATAATGATAATCAAATTCGTTTAGTTTTAGCAAATGATATGTCATTAGCAGTTCCTTGGGATGATAGATATAATAATGAAATTGGTTATAATATTGGTATTAATACATATAGTACAAGTCGATTAAGAGAAGCGATGGAAGATTTATATGAATCTAATGATGAGTTGGATGCAGTTTTAAATGATAAAGATCGTAGTAAAACTATTTCCTATGATTTATGTGTAGGAAAAAGAAATTTAAATGAGACTTCTACTGATAATTCTGTAGAGTGTAAAGAAGTGTTAGAAGGTCAAAAGATGGGATTACTTACAGCTTCTGATTATATGACGGCAAGTCTTGATCCAAATTGTAAAACCGTTGTTGATAAATCTTGTCAAAATTATAATTATTTAGCAGGCAATGATAAATGGTGGCTTGTAACAGCTGTTAATGGCGGATCTGATGAGGTGTATGGTGTTCAATCTAATGGAGTATGTGAGAATGTTAATGCTTCTACTTATATGTATCCAAGACCTGTTATTATGATTGATGGTAATCTTTTATATAAGAGTGGAAAAGGTACTTTAAATAAACCATATAAAATAAAATAGGAATCTATTATGATGATAGATTCTTTTTTTTCATATTTTATACTAGGTGAGTAAAGTGAAAATTAGTTTAGAAGATGCTTTAAATACCAAGGGGATTATTATCGATATAAGAGATAATGAGAGTTATAAAGTTGGTCATATTTTGAGTGCTATTTTTATTCCTAGTAATGAGCTTATCTATCACTATGATAGGTATTTAAATTTTAGTGATAACTATTTTTTGTATTGTGAATATGGTACTATTAGTGAAGATGTTGCTAGGAGGTTAGCAATTTTAGGATATCATGCTTTTTCAATAATTGGAGGGTATCATAATTACTTGTTAAGAGGGTAGATTTGTACTATAATAAGAATAGGTGATGCCCGTGGAATATGTAGAGTTATTTGTAGATTTTTGTACTAACTTCATAAGTGAAGGTGGTCTTTTATTTGGCTTTTTTCTAATTTTATTGGAGTCTTTTTTACCAGTTTTACCGTTAGGTGTTTTTGTAGCTTTAAATGTTAATGCTTTTGGTGGAGTTATAGGTCTTTTTATTTCTTGGATGGCTACATGTTTAGGGTGTTTTATTTCTTATACTATTTTTTCTTTTTTATCTTCTAAGTTTTTACATCGTCTTTTGTCTGCAAAAACTAAGAAAAAAGTTGATAAAGCTATTGTAAAATTTCAACATATTTCTTTTTCGAATTTAGTTCTTATTATTGCATTACCTTTTACACCAGCGTTTTTAATTAATATAGTTTGTGGGATTGCTAGAGTTAGTAAGAAAAAGTTTATTGTTGCGATATTAACAGGTAAGATTTTTATGCTTATTTTCTGGGGATATGTTGGTAAAAGTTTAATAGAAAGTATGACTGATATTAACTCTATTATAGTTGTTTCTTTATTGTTAGTAGTTGCATATTTTGTTTCAAAAGTAGTTAGTAAGAAAGCAAATTTAGATTAGGAGGAGAAGTTTATGGATTATGTTATATTAGGATTATTAATTGTTATTTTAATACTTGTTATTATATCTTTATTTAAAAATATAAATGAAAGTAATATTACGGAAAGACTTGGTAGACTTGAAGTTAATATGATGAAGGAAATGGGAGATTTTAAAAATGATTTATCTCGCAGTTTGAATGAAGATTTTACGAAGTTAAATGAACAAGTAGAAAGAAGATTACTTGCGGTTAATGAGAAAGTAAATGAAAGACTTGATCAAAATTTTGAAAAAACTAATAAGACATTTATGAATGTTATTGAAAGATTATCTAAGATTGATGAAGCACAAAAGAAGATTGAAACTTTATCTACAGATATTGTAAGTCTACAAAGTATTTTAACAGATAAGAAAACACGTGGTATTTTTGGAGAGGTTAATTTAAAACATATTTTGACTAGTGTCTTTGGGGAAAAGAATGATGCGATTTATCGTTTACAATATACATTAAGTACAGGGGTTATTGCAGATTCTGTTTTATTCGCTCCTAAACCTTTAGGAACAATAGCAATCGATTCTAAGTTTCCTCTTGAACATTATCAAATGATGGTTGATAAGAAATTGGATTCTTCTGTTAGAGAAAGTTATGAAAAGATGTTTAAACAAGATATGAAAAAACATATTGATGCAATTAGTAGTAAATATATTATTCCGGGTGAAACTGCTGATCAAGCTATTTTATTTTTACCAGCAGAAGCAATTTTTGCGGAAGTTAATGCTTATCATCCTGATATTATTGAATATGCATATAAAAAGAGAGTATGGATTACAAGTCCTACAACTTTAATTTCTACTCTGACAGTTATAGAAATGATTATTAAGAATATGGAACGTGATAAATATGCATCTGTTATTCATGATGAGTTAAATAAATTGGGGTTAGAGTTTGCTAGATACAAAGAAAGATGGGATAAATTAGCAAGAAGTATTCAAACTGTTAATAAAGATGTAGAAAGTGTTTCTATTACTACTGATAAAATTTCTAAGAAGTTTGATAGTATTAATCGTGTTGAGGTTGGAAAGTTAGAAGATTATAATTCTAAAGAAGAGTTATAATCTTTTTTTATTTTGTTATACTAATAATAGTTTGTACATAAATTTTGGTATGCAAATATTTATTATTAATTTATTAGGAATAATTTTTTTAGTACTTGGTTGGATATTTATTATTTTATATTTTAACTTGTTTACATTTGGATATAGTTTTATTGAGTATTTAAAATATTTATTTACACATATTGAATGTTACTTTTTTCTTTTAGGAATATTTTTTATTTTATATGGAATAAGAAAGGGGAAATAGTATGAAATATATTTATGATTTGTTATTAAATTTTCAGGATAGTGAAAGAGTGTTTGAGTTTTTTGAATGGAGCGATGAAGATTCTTTAGAACAAGTAAAGCGTGTTCCTTTGTTTAGAATAAGTAGTTTCGATATGAATAGTTTTTTATCTTCTAAAGTTAAAGTTGATTCTAATTTTATTAAGCAAATTTATAAGAAAAGTTTTTTTTACAACAACAAAAAATTTACTGGTTGTCTTTTTTGTGATTTAAAAAGAGTTGTGGCAATTGAGTTTGCACATGATGGTAATGTTTTAGCGAGGAGTTCTTTATTAATTGATGAAGAGTATGATGTTATAGTTTGTGCTAGAAAATTAAAACCTTTTAAAGTTTGTTATCAAGTTTTGGAGAATAATTCTTTTTCTTTTTATACTAGGAAAGAGGAAGCGTGTCGTAAATATTTATTAAGTGAAATTAAATTTTTGTATGATGAAAAAAACGTTTTAAAGTTTAATTATTTATATGAAGAATTATTTGGTACAGATAATAATAATTTTTCAGAAAGATATAAAAAAATGTTAGATAAGATAACATTAAGCTTTGATAGTTCTTGTTTTAATTTATATGATATTGTGAAATTAAGCTATAAAAAAAACAGGTGATACCTGTTTAATAATCTATTTGCATAGCTTTTCTTACTTTATTCATTTGTTCTTCTGCTTTTTGTTTAGCTTTTTTTGTACCTTCATCTAATATTTTCTTTACTTCTTCAGGATGTTCTTCATAATATTTTCTTTTTTCTCTTATTGGTGTTAAAAAGTTATTCATAGCAGTTATTAATTCTTTTTTACATTGTACGCAACCACGATTACCTTTTTTGCATTCTTGACATATTGTGTTTTGGTTTTCTTCAGTGTTTACTAGTTTGTGATAGTAATATACCATACAAATGTCAGGATTTGCAGGATCATCCTTCTTTATTTTATTAGGATCAGTAATTGCTTGCATTATTTTCTTGTGAATTGTTTCTTCATCGTCACTTAAGAAAATAGCATTTCCTAAACTTTTACCCATTTTTTCATTTCCATCAAGACCTTTTACACGTTTTGTTTCGGATAGTTTGGCATTAGGTTCTTTTAGGGTTTCACCGTAAATAGAATTAAATTTTCTAACTATTTCTCGACATTGTTCAATTAGTGGTAATTGGTCTTCTCCTACAGGAACTAATTCACCATCAAATGCTGTAATATCAGCGGCTTGTGATACGGGATATCCTAAGAATCCATAGGTAATAGATTCTCCATCATTTCCAAACAATTCTTTCTTTTGAGCAATTTCAGTTTTTACAGTAGGATTTCTTTCAAGTCTTGCGACTGTTACTAAGTTTGAATAAAATACTGTAAGTTCTGCAATTTCAGGTATTTTTGATTGAATAAAGAAATTTACTTTTTTAGGATCTAGTCCTATTGATAATAAATCAATTGTAATTTCGGTTACATTTTTTCTTACTTTTTCAGGATTGTTGAAATTATCAGTTAGGGCTTGGACATCAGCAATTTCTAGATAGAAGTCATATTCGTCTTGTAACTTAACGTAGTTTTTACCAGCTCCAAATAAATGTCCTAGGTGTAAGTTTCCTGTTGGTCTTAATCCTGTTAATATAGTTTTTGGCATAATATCACTTTCTTTCTTTTTTTATTTTAGCATATTTTTTTTCTGAAAAAAAGCGCTTAACGTGTTTTCTTTAATGTTACTACAGAAGCATTTGGTCCGTATAAAGAATTTATAAATGGACTTTCAACTCTTGTGTTGATTGGACCATTAATAAGAAAAGTTGTGTCATTTAATTGATATATTCCTTGTGCGTATTCTGGTAATAATTGCATTTGAGGAGATATTAATCCTCTATTTACCATAAATGATTGCATAAAATTAGGTAGTAGTCCATTATGCATATGACCTGATATTACTAAGTCAGTATTTGGTTGAATACAACTACCTTTTTCTTTACTTAATCTAATGATGGATTGTGGTTCATGTGTTAATAGAACATTAAAGGTATCTTCTGAAAATAAATTTCCATCAAATGTTTGGTTAAATATTCTTTGGTAGTCTTCAGGATTTTCTCTTTCGCTTCTTTTCTTATCTTTATCTTCATAGTACGTGAAGTCTGGGGAGCATGCTGAAAAATTTAGACATCCTAATTCATAGCTTTCACCATTATCTATAAAGTGAAAATTTGGAATTTCTTGTATGGTTTCTTTTAATAATTGTGTTTTGCCTAGAACCCATTCTCCATTTTTCGCATGTGTCATTTGATCATGGTTACCTAAACTTGCAAAAGTTGGTTTATAATTGGTAATTGATAATAATTCTTCTTGTAAGCTACTTCTAAAATCTTTATCTTCTAAGTCATTTACATCATTTACAATATCTCCAGGAATAATGACTGAATCAATTTCATCTATATCTATTAATTTTTTTACCATCATTAAATTTTCTTTTCCTTTTGTTTTACTTCTATGAATATCTGAAATTACTAAAAGTCTAATATCAGATGGTGTTTTTTTTGAGTATATTGTTAAATTTCTTATTTTTCCCATAATATCCCTCTTTTTCTGTTTCGTATTATAATATAGTAATTTTTTTCTTATGTCAATTTTTAGGAAAGTGTTGTGTTAAATAAAATTGTAGGGTATAATATAAGGCGTTGGAGGGATATTATGGCAAAAAAAGAAACTAAAAAAGTAGAAGAAAAAAAAGAAGTAAAAGAAACTAAGAAAGATACTAAGAAAAATGTTCATGAAGTAGTGATTAAAATAGATGGTGATGCTTGGACTAAAGCTTTAGATAACGCTTTTAAGAAAAAACAAAAAACTGCTAAAGTCGATGGATTTAGAAAGGGTAAAGTACCAAGAGAAATTTATGAAAAACATTTTGGTAAAGAATCTTTATTTATCGATGCCGCTGATAGTGTTTTACAAGATGCATATACTAAAGCTATGGAAGAGTCTAAATTAGTACCTGTTGTTCAACCTGCTGTTGATTTAAAAAGTTTAAGTGAAGATGGTGTTGAATTTACATTTAAGATTGTTACTAAACCTGAAGTTAAAGTAAAGAAATATAAGGGTTTAAATATTAAACCTGAAAAAGTTGAAGTAACAGAAGAAGAAATTAATCATGAATTAGGACATTTATTAGAAAGATATACTGAACTTGTTACAAAAGAAGATGGAGCAGTTGAAGAAGGTGATACTGCAGTTATCGATTTTGAAGGATTTAAAGATGGTGTAGCTTTTGAAGGTGGAAAAGGTGAAAACTATTCTTTAGAAATTGGTTCTCATACATTTATTCCAGGATTTGAAGAACAAGTAATTGGAATGAAGAGTGGAGAAGAAAAGGATATTGAAGTTACTTTCCCTGAAGATTATGGAGCTAAGGACTTAGCTGGAGCTAAAGCTACTTTTAAAGTAAAAGTTCATGAAATTAAAGTTAAAGAAAAAAGAGAATTAGATGAAGATTTCTTTGAAGATTTAGGAATGGATGGAGTTAATTCTGAAGAAACTCTAAAAGAAGAAATTAAAAAGAGCATTTCTGCACAAAAAGAAATGGAAGCAGAAAATAAATATATTGATACTATTTTAGAAGAAGTATCTAAAAATGTTGAAGTAGATATTCCACAAGAAATGGTTGATGAAGAAGTTACTCGTTTAATGGGACGCTTTGAACAACAAATGAGAATGCAAGGAATTTCTTTAGATTTATATTATCAATTTACTCGTTCAACTGAAGCTGATTTAAGAAATCAATTAGAAAAAGAAGCTTATTCAAATGTTTTATATCGTTTAATGTTAGAAGAAATTATGAATCTTGAAAAGATTGAAGTTTCTGTAGAAGAAGCTGAAAAAGAAGCTAGTGAATTAGCTAAAAAATATGAAATGGAAAAAGATGAATTCTTAAAACAATTTGGTGGAATCGATATGGTTCAATATGATTTAGAAATGAGAAAAACAATTGAACTTTTAAAAGAAGCTAATAAATAAATTTGAGTGATACAAGAGTATCACTTTTTTTATTTTTAATGTAAAAAATAAGTGTTATTTGTTGAAGTGAAAAGTCTTTTATTATATAATAGTAAGCAGTATTTAAAATTTGGAGGTGGACTATCTATGGATAATCAAAAACTTGCAGTATTAGTTTTAAATGATGTAGTAGTCTTTCCAAACAATGAAGTAAGAATTGAATATGACGATTCATTTGAGAAAGCTAGTATAGATTATGCTGACTCTACAGAAGATAAATATTTAGTGATTGTTAATCCATTAGATAGAAATTATATTGAGGATGTTACATCTTTACCTAGTTATGGTATTTTAGGGCAATTAAAGTTTAAATTGAATGTACCAAATGGTAAAACTAGAGTTGTGATTCAAGGTATTAGAAGAGTTGAAGTTTCTAATTATTTTTATCAAGATGATTTTTATAAAGCAGATGTTAAAGAGATTAGTAGTGTAGTATTTGGTGAGGAAAAAAATTATTTTTCTCTTATTATGAAGTCACTTGACCGATATATTGATAAGGCTCCTTATATGAGTAATGCTATTCTTAGTCAATTGGATTCTGTTGAAACATTAGATGAATTATGTGATTTAGTTGGTTCATTTTTACCTGTTGATTATCAAAAAAAGAAACAATATGTACTTACTATTTCGCCTATTGAAAGAGCTAGATTAATTATTGAAGATATAAGTGAAGAATTAAAATTCTTAGAGTTAGAACGTAAAATTGAAAGTGAAGTAGAACAAGAAATTGAGGAAAGTCAAAAAGAATACTTTTTGCGTGAAAAGTTAAAAGCAATTAAAAGAGAACTAGGGGATATTAATAGTAAAGAAGATGAAGTTGATAAACTAAGGAAAAAACTTAGTAAATTAAAATGTAATTATAAAGTAAAAGAAAAGATTAGAAGCGAGATTGCTAGATATGAGTCTACAAGTAGTCATTCTCCGGAACTTGGGATGATTCACGATTATTTAGATTGGATGTTTCATTTACCTTGGAGTACATATACTAAGGATAATAATGATTTGTCTAAAGTTGAAGATATCTTAAATTCTAGTCATCATGCTTTGGAAGAAGTTAAGGAGCGTATTTTAGAATATCTTGCGGTAAAGCAAAATACTAATAATTTGCGTAGTCCGATTTTATGTTTAGTTGGTCCTCCTGGTGTTGGTAAAACTTCTTTAGCTTTAAGTATTGCGAATAGTTTAGGTCGAAAAGTTGCGAAAATTAGTGTTGGTGGAATTAATGATGAAGCAGAGATTGTTGGACATCGTCGAACTTATGTAGGGGCAAATCCAGGTAGGATTATTCAAGGTATTCGTAAAGCTGGTAGTGCGAATCCAGTATTTATTATTGATGAAATTGATAAAATGACAAAAGATATTAAAGGAGATCCAGCTAGTAGTTTGCTTGAAGTTTTGGATCCTGAACAAAATAGTAAATTTTCAGATCATTATATTGAGGAAGAGTTTGACTTATCTAAGGTATTGTTTATCGCAACAGCTAATTATATCGATCAAATACCTTATGAGTTACGTGATCGTTTAGAAATTATTGAACTTTCTAGTTATACTGAGTATGAAAAATTAGATATTGCGAAAAATCATTTAATTCCTAGAGCTTTAGAAGAGCATGGATTGACAACATTACAAATTCAGATAGATGATGAGGCTATTTTAGGTATGATTCAGTATTATACAAAAGAAGCTGGTGTACGTGAACTTGATAGAGTAATTGCTTCTTTATTTAGAAAGATTGTAAAGAAAATGTTACTTGAAAAAAGTGAAGTTTTCTATCATATTTGTGATAATGATTTAGAAAAGTATTTAGGTAAAAAGAAATATAGTTATGAAGTGTCTTCTAAAAAAAGTGAAGTTGGAGTCGTTAATGGAATGGCTTATACTATTTTTGGAGGGGATATTCTACCCATTGAAGTCACTATGTTTCCTGGAAAGGGTGA
>CALVJZ010000026.1 GCA_944332465.1 uncultured Bacilli bacterium
AATATTATAAATAATAACCCAATATTACAACAGCTACTAAAAATATTAAAATACAAATAATAGGATTATTAATTTTTACTTTTTCAGAACGTTTATTAGAATTAATTAAATCAATTAATTTACAACGACTAACTTGAATCGTATTAAATACCATAACAAGTAAATACATAATACCAAAGTAAATAATTGTTTTAATTAATGCCCCTTTAGAAAAAGCAAAAGCAAATTTTGTCATATCAGCTTCAAACATATTAGCAACTAACAAACTCATTAATTGAGATAGTATTACACCTAACCCTAAACCTACTCCTAAAGATAAAAGTCCAATAACGATTGTTTCTATAAATAAGACTGTAGATATTTTTCTTTTACCCATATTCATCATCCTAAAAAATCAAATCTAAAACAAATACATATTATAAAGAGAAGCTAAGGTCATACCCTTAGCTTCAAGTATATTAAGTATAATATTATTTATTTCTAATAGCAGCTTGTGCAGCAGCAAGTCTAGCTCCTGGTACTCTAAATGGAGAACAAGAAACATAATTTAGACCAGTTCTATGACAGAAATCAATAGTATTAGGATCTCCACCATGTTCACCACAAATACCTAATTCAATATCAGGTCTTGTTTTTCTACCAAGTTTAGCAGCCATATCAATAAGTTTTCCAACTCCATTTTGATCAACAGTTGCGAATGGATCTTGATCTAAAATACCTTTTTGATAGTAATCGTTTAAGAATTTAGAAGCATCATCTCTAGAGAATCCAAATGTCATTTGTGTTAAATCATTTGTACCAAAACTGAAGAATTCTGCTTCTTCTGCAATTTCATCAGCAAGTAATGCTGCTCTTGGAATTTCAATCATAGTTCCAACTTTATAGTCAACTTCTACTCCTGCTTTATCCATAACTTCTTTAGCAGTTTCAACAACAATCTTCTTAACAAATTGTAATTCTTTTACAATACCTACAAGTGGAATCATAATTTCAGGATGAACATCAACTCCAGCTTTTTTAACATTAATAGCAGCTTCAATTACCGCTCTTGTTTGCATCTTAGCAATTTCTGGATATGTAATTGCTAAACGACAACCACGATGTCCCATCATAGGATTAAATTCTTTTAGAGAATCTACTCTATTCTTTAATTCTTCATAAGTAATACCTAAACTTTTAGCAAGAGGTTTCATTTCTTCTTCAGTCTTAGGTAAGAACTCATGTAGAGGTGGATCTAAGAAACGAATAATAACACAGTTTCCATCCATTGCTTTAAATAACTCTTCAAAATCACCTCTTTGATAAGGTAAAATTGCTTCTAAAGCTTTTTCTCTAGCTTCTACAGTACTAGCTGTAATCATTTTACGGAAGTTAAAGATTCTTTCTTCATCAAAGAACATATGCTCTGTACGACAAAGTCCAATACCCTCAGCTCCAAATTTTTTAGCTTGATTAGCATCTCTTGGAGTATCTGCATTAGTACGAATTTGTAAAGTACGATATTCATCAGCCCATTCCATAAATGTTTCAAAGTTACCTGTAATACTAGCTTCTACAGTCTTAACTTCTTCAGCATAAACAGAACCAGTACTTCCATCTAAACTAATATAGTCTCCTTCTTTTAAAATACGTCCATCTTTTAATGTTAAAGTCTTTTTCTCTTCATCAATAACTAAATCACCACAACCAGATACACAACAAGTTCCCATACCACGAGCAACAACAGCAGCATGACTGGTCATTCCACCACGAAGTGTTAAAACTCCACGTGCAAGATTCATTCCTTCAATATCTTCTGGAGATGTTTCAAGACGAACTAAAATAATATCTTCTACTCCATCTTTATGCATACGAACAACATCATCTGCTGTAAAAGCGATATGTCCACAAGCAGCACCAGGTGATGCAGCAAGTCCAGAAGCAACACATGTAGCAGCTTTTAAACTAGCTTCATCAAACATAGGATGTAATAATTGATCTAATTGTTTAGAATCAACTAACATCAAAGCTTGTTCTTTAGTAATCATTCCTTCTTCTACCATATCAACAGCAATCTTTAATGCTGCAGTAGCAGTACGTTTACCATTTCTAGTTTGTAACATAAATAACTTACCATCTTCAATAGTAAACTCCATATCTTGCATATCTTTATAGTGTTCTTCAAGGATTTTACAAATCTTTTTAAATTCATTATAACAGTCTGGCATTACTTCTTTTAATGTATCAATAGATTGAGGCGTTCTAATACCAGCAACAACATCTTCTCCTTGAGCATTCATTAAATATTCACCAAATAAATGGTTTTCTCCAGTAGCTGGATTTCTTGTAAAGGCAACACCAGTACCAGAAGTATCTCCACGGTTACCATAAACCATCTCTTGAACATTAACAGCTGTTCCCCAACTACTTGGAATATCATTCAAACGACGATAAGTAATCGCTCTATCATTCATCCAACTTCTAAATACAGCTTCAACTGCAGCCATTAATTGTTCCTTTGGATCTTGAGGAAACTCAACTCCAGCATGTTTTTTATATTCTTTCTTATAGATTTTAACAACTTCTTCCAAATCTTCTGCTGTAAGTTCAGTATCTAATTTAACACCTTTTTCTTCTTTTATATCATCAAATTTTCTCTCAAAAGATGATTTAGGAAATCCCATAACAACATCTGCAAACATTTGAATAAATCTACGATATGAATCATAAACAAAACGTTTGTTATTCGTAACTTTACTAAACCCTTCTGCAACTTCATCATTCATTCCTAAGTTCAAGATGGTATCCATCATACCAGGCATACTAGCACGTGCTCCACTACGAACAGAAACTAATAAAGGATTTTCTTTATCTCCTAATGTTTTACCTGTAATTTCTTCTAACTCATGAATCTTTTCATCAATTTGTGATAAAATTTCATCAGTTAACTTACGATCATGATCATAATAACTAGTACATGCTTCAGTAGTTACTGTAAAACCACGTGGCACAGGTAAACCAATATTAGTCATTTCTGCTAAGTTAGCGCCTTTTCCTCCTAATAGATTTCTCATATCTTTACTGCCTTCAGTAAATAAATAGACGTATTTCAATTTAATGCCTCCTCTTCTCCTCTATTTACACCCTAAGTATAACACAAAAAATAAAAAAAAAGAAAGAATTATTTAATAAACTCTTTCAACTCATCTTCATCCATAAATCCAACATTCTTTTTAACTTCTTTTCCTTTAGAAAAAACAATAACTGTTGGAATAGACATAATTCCATAACGTCTCGCAACCTCTTCTAAGTCATCTACATTAACTTTATAAGTAGTTAGCTTTTCTTCTTTACTAACTTTTTCTAATATAGGACTTAACATTTTACAAGGTCCACACCATTCTGCATAAAAATCAATAATTACTTTATCATTTTCTATTATTTTATCAAATTCTTTTTCACTTTTAATATGTTCCATCTAAATCACTTTTCCTTTCATATTACTACTTGTAAGTATATCATATCTTTTTTTCATATTACCATACATAATTTTATAAACATCTTGCTCTCTAAACTTCTTACTCAATAAACTTTTTAGTCTAGAACTAATCTCTTTATATGGAAAAATAGCTAACTCTCCATACTCAGGATCTGCATCAGCACAAAATCCCATATCATCAGTCGCAACGCCTACATGAGAAACACCTACTATATCAACCATATGCGAAATATGTTTTAAATATTCTTCTTCTTTTTCTTCTTGACTAACAACATCTTTCTTTTCATTAGAAAATAAAAAGTTACGATTTTCTAAAAGTCCAACCATTCCTCCAACTTCACCTAGAAGAAAAACCTCTTCATCAGTTAAATTTCTAGTACGTCCACATAAACTACGAGCATTAGAGTGACTTGCCATTACTAAAAAATTATCTCCTAAAGACTTCTTTTCTTTTAAATATGAAATAATATCATAAAAAGACCTGTCATTAGCATGAGATAAATCAATAGATATACCAAGTTCTATTGCTTTATCTAATAATCTTTTACCTTCTTCTGTAAGTCCACTATCACTACGATTACCCGATGCATACTTATTCTTTTCATTCCATACAGGTAATATATTACGAAGTCCTAAATCATATAACTCATCTAAATCTTCAACCTCTAAAAAGTCACACCCCTCAATACTAAATAATAACTCAGTATCTGGTAACATCCCTTTAACAATCTCTGTCGCAATACGAAACATCTCAACAACAGAAACATCTTTTTGATAATAATTAGGGTGTAATTCATTTCTCATTTCTTCTTCACTCATAAAATATAAATTACAAATAACACCACGTACATTATCTTTATTATAAGCACTACACCATTCTTCTAAAAACGAATAATCATTCTTTAAATAAGCACAATACGCAACACTCAATAAATCATAATGCATATCAAACATATAATCACCCCCTATATTTATCTATAACTTTATCTAATCCATCAATACCATCTAATTTATCTAGTAATATTAATTCTTGAGCTGTCTCTACATCTACTATTTTATATTTTAATAATATATCTAAAGTCTTTACATTAGCTTCATTTTTTCCAATTTCACCCTTAGATAAATCTTCACCAAGTAAATAAACTTCACTTATAGAAGAACTAATATCCTTTGCACTACTAGCTAAAACAGGAGTATCATAAATCATAAAATTAGCAATCTTACTTTCCATAAAGAAACTACTATTACTAAATGGAATAAGTAAAACTAATAACACTACAAATAAAGTAATATACCCTGTAATAAATGCCACAACTGCTCCAATTACTTTTGAAGGTAACCATAATATAATCGTGGCATGTACTAATTTTTGAATAATACCTGATAACTTAACTACTAAAGAGTAAATACCAAATAATAAACTATAAATAATAATAAAAGCAATCAATTGATAAAATAAAATATTTAAAACACTAACACCTGATAAATTACCTGCAAAATCAAAGAAAGGTAACCATTTACATAATAAGTTTCCTAATACTCCTTTTAAAGAAAAAGAAACTATAAAGACAACAATAAGTCCAACTAAAGAAACAATTTCTTTAATAGCACCACGTTTAAATCCAATAATAGCGCACATTAATAATAATAAAATAATAATTATATCTAATAAATTCAAAAAACATCACCTACTATTTTATTATAAACGTTTTTATAGTTTTATGCTATAATTATTTTGAGGTGGAACCATGAATATTGTTATTAAAGTAAATGAAGAAACCAAGCAAAAAATGATTGAATATTATAAAGACAAAGTAAGAGATAAAAAAATACCTTATGCTATTTTTCAAGCCCAAGAAGAAGATACAGTCATTACTTTATATGAATCTGGAAAAGCTATGTTTCAAGGAACTAGTGCTGATGTAGATGCAGCCATGTGGGGAACAGTTCAACAAAACACCAAAGAAAGCCAAGAAGAAGAAAAAAAGAAAAACGCTAAATACCATAACTGTTCTTCTGTAGGATCAGATGAAGTAGGAACAGGAGACTACTTTGGACCTATCGTTGTAACAGCTGCCTATGTCAAAAAAGAAGATGTTGAACGACTAGAAAAACTAGGTGTTGGAGACTCTAAAAAAATAACTGATGACAAAATTAAAAAAATTACTCCAGAACTAATTAAAATTGTAAAATATAGAAGTATGATTGTAACTAATAAAGAATATAATGAAAAATATACAAAAGAACTAAATATGAATAAAATAAAGGCAATTCTTCATAATAAAGTACTATATCAATTAATTAATGAAGAAAAACCAAACATAGACTACATTGTCGTAGACGAATTTGCTAGAGAAAATAGATATTATGAATATTTAAATGGTATACCAAACATCCAAAGAAATATTACTTTTATGACTAAAGCCGAAGATAAAAACTTAGCTGTTGCCAGTGCTTCAATCATTAGTAGATATATTTTCCTAAAAGAATTTGATAAACTTAGTGATTCAGTTCATATTCCACTACCAAAAGGTGCCGGACACGATGTAGATAAAATCGGAGAAGAAATTGTCGAAAAATATGGTGAAGAAAAACTACAAGAAATTGCTAAAGTCAATTTTAAAAATACAGATAGAATACTACATACATTAATATATTAAAAAAAGGAAGTTTAATTACTTCCTTTTCTTGTGTAAACTAAATGTTTATAACTAACGCCCTGTTCCATATAACTTCCTAATTCAACTCTCTCAAAATCATTTTGTGAAAATTCAGGGAAATAGCAATCAGCTAACTTACTATCATCAATTTCCGTTAAAATAAGTTTATCAGCATAAGGTAACATTTCTTCATAAACCTTAGCTCCTCCTATAACCATCACATCATCTGGATAACCCTCCGCAAACTCCAAAACTTCTGGAATAGAATGAAAAACCACAACACCTTCTGGTACTTCAAGAGATTGTCTTGATAAAACATAATGATCTCTACCCGAAAGTAAACCCGGTAAAGACTCTAGGGTCTTACGTCCCATTACAATTGGATGACCAAGAGTTTGATCTCTAAAAAAACGCATATCTTCTTTTAAATGCCATAACAATCTATTTTGATAACCAAGCTCTCTATTCTTACCAATCGCTGCTATCATACTAATATTTTTCATAATTAAATTCCTTTATCAAATTTTTGTTGTGGATTTATTTTCTTAATTAACTCTCTTGGATAGTTTCTAACTCTAATATCATCTGGCTTAAATTCAAAGAAATCTGTAACTTCAGGATTAAGTTCTAAATATGGTTCTCTATGAACACCATCAAAACAGTTAATAGGGTCTCTACGAAGTTGTTCAACTGCCTGGGCAATATGTCTATCATAAATTTGTACATTTTGTAGATCCCAGGAAAATCTTCCTGGTGTATAACCTGTTGCTTGAGCAATCATTTGCATAAGAGCTACATATTGCATTTGATTAATACATCCTGCCACTAAAAAATCACTTGATCTTTGAATTAATTTCATATCCAAATAATCTACACCATCTCTACCATGTCTTACATTCCATACAGTTGAATAAGCACAAGGTTTTAATCCATGAGGATTCTTAAAATCTTCTAATTGCCACATATCAATAATATGTCTTCTACCATCTGGATTATTTATTAATCCTTCAATTAATTTTCTTACTTGGTCGTAATTTCTAATAATAGAACCATAAGTTGAACCAATATCACGAAGCATTTTGCCATCTGCATCAGTTAAATCCCATTCATCCCACCAAGTAATACCATATTTATCTTTTAATAAATCTAAATCTGTACTTTCATCTTGATAAATCCATAATACTTCTTTAATACCACTCTTAACCGCAATCGGTCTTAATGTCATCATAGGAGATTCACCTAAAGATAAATCATATGTAAGTAAACCTGGATTATTAATAGATAACGTATTAGCAGGTTTTCCATCAGATTCATAATATGGACGTGGATCTTTATCTGCACAACCCTCTACCAAAATCTTATCCATTATCATTTTAGCATACATATCACCTTTAGTTCCCACTGGCTTACCATCTTTATCTAATAAATGATTACCATCAGTTATAACATCAGGATATTCTAACTCCTCTAACTTAAACGGTCTATCCCCTTTTTCTATCAATGTTCGATTAATATAATCGAGATTAATTTTACTCATATTATCCCTCCTATAATCAGTATAACAAAATACCAACAAAAAAAGTGTTGCACACGCAACACTTTATAATTAATTAATATTATCTTTAAGAATTTCTATGTTTTTACTACTTGTTGTTATAGTCATATTAGAAGCATCTAATTGATAACTATGAACTTTTTTATCTTTTAAATCATTAATTATTACCTTAGTAATTTTACCAATATCTAATTTTCTAACACTATCATAAGATAAATAAATACCATCATCATTTTTTACTATAGAAACATCTGCTACTTCAGGATAATAATCAACTCTTACTTTAACCTTATCATTCATACTATTATCAACTACAAAATCTAAATTTCCATACCAATCACTATAAATAACTAAATCATTATCCATAGGATAAACTTCTTCAATACTACTTGATTTAAACTCTTTAGGTACTTCATTAATAATTGTTAAATTAACAAAATACCAAATACTAAGACCTACTCCTATAGCTCCTAAAGCAATAGAAGAAAGTAAAGCAATAATAACTAATTGTTTTTTTGTTTTTAAATTTAAAATAAAATTAATACATACTTTAATTAAAATTAATAAAAATATAATAATACTAATTCCAAGTAATATTGGTCCACTTAAAAATACTCCTCTAAAGATTATACTAATAAGTAAAACAAAACCAATAATTGTCATAACAAAACCTAAAAGTAAAGGAAATAACATAATAATTAAAAAACCTTTAAAAAATAAAACAATAACTTTAACAAAGAAATCTACAATACTAAATTCACTAATCTTACTTTTATTAATAGAAACTTTTACAGGTTTTTCTATAACATTAACAACTTCTTTTTCATCTATTGCCTCTTCATCATTCACTTTAACTTCGTCATTACTTTGAACAAATTGAACACTATCTAAATATTTAATTTTAAATATATATATAAAACTTGTTATAGCAAAAACTATATAACCTAAATTAAATATAAAATACCAAAATTTATGAAAGAAATGACTAAATATATTATCTCCCGTATAAAAGAGACTAACAATTACATCTCTTAGCATTACAAATGGAATAGCAAGTAATAAAATAACACATACAATAATAAATACCTGTACTGCCATCTTAAGGAACTCTTTTATACTTAAATGTTCAAATAAATAAACTATTTTTCTAAGATATAGAAAAACTCCTTCAAAAAACTTTTTAAAAGCATTACTTGCCTCTCTTTTTTGTCTTTCTTCACTTACATCTTTATTAATTAAAACATTAATATCACAGTGAAAATACTGACATAACATAACTATTTTATCCATCTCTGGATAACTAGCTCCTGACTCCCATTTAGAAACAGATTGTCTTGTAACTCCTAACTGTTCAGCTAACTGTTCCTGAGATATACCTTTTTCTTTTCTTAATTTTTGTAAGTTTTCACCAAACTTCATTTTTCCAATCACCTCGAAAAAATCATACAATGTTACCCAGTTGCATACTACCATTTTTCGGTTGTTTTTTGTAACTTTTCAGTTGCATATACCATTATATCAAAAAAAGAGGTAAAAATTTACCTCTTTTTAATCATTATCTCTCACAAATCTATTAAATTCTTTAATCTCTGGTGTATCCATTTCTGTATTAGAAAGTTTATCAATCAAACTCTTTTGTTCACGAGTAAGTTTTTTAGGAGTATAAACTTTAAAAACAACATACATATCACCTTTATTATTATGGTACTTATTATCTACACCTTTTCCACGTAGACGTTGTTTATCACCACTATTAGTACCAGGAGCAATATTTATTTTTACATTACCATAAAGCGTAGGAATTTCTTTTTTACAACCTAGTAAAGCATCAGTTAAAGATAGTGGAACTTCTACATAAATATCATCATCTTGACGAATATATACATCATGTTCATCAACAACAAATTCTAAATATAAATCTCCGTTTTCACCACCATTACTTCCAGGATTACCTTTACCAGAAACACGTAAACGATCTCCTGTATTTATACCAGCTGGAATATTAATTGTAAGATTTTTATTTTTACGGACTTTTCCAGTACCTTTACAATTACTACACTTTCTCTTAAATGTTTTACCTGCTCCACCACAATCAGGACAAGTAGTTTTTGAAAGGAAAGAACCTAAGATAGTATGTTGTTCTGTCGTAATAGTACCACTACCATGACAAGTAGAACATTTTTCTTCACCATGTCCACCTTTACCATCACACTCATCACATTCTTCAACAACATCAACATTAATCTTTTTATTGCAACCAAATACTGCATCATCAAAGTCTAAGTTAACTCTCATTAAAACATCGCTACCACGACGTGCTCTACTACCTCTTGATGAAGAACTACTTCCTCCACCAAAGCCAAAGCCACTTCCCCCAAAGAAGGAATCAAAAATATCACCAAAATCAAAATCACTTGCTCCAAAGCCACCAAAGTTAGAATATCCTCCTGTTCCCGCTCCACTTGAAACACCTGCATGACCATATTGATCATACATTCTACGTTTATCGTCATCTGACAAAACAGAATAAGCTTCTTGGACTTCTTTAAATTTATCAGCAGCACTTGGATCATCTTTATTTAAATCAGGATGATACTGTTTTGCTTTTTTACGAAAGGCACTTTTTATTTCATCTTTAGATGCACTTTTACTTACACCTAGCACCTCATAATAATCACGTTTATCTGCCATATTCTCACTTCCTATTCTTAATCTTACTCATAAGAGAAAGGAAGTAGTCTCCAAAGAAACTACTCGCCTAATCTTCTTCTACATCTGCTTCTTGAACATCATCATCTGATTTTTTACTCTTCTTAGATTTTTTCTTATCGTCTTCGTCATCAGACTTTTCTTCACTTTGTCTTTCTTTAGCTGCATTTTCATAAACTTTTGTTGCTAAAGCCATAGCTTTTTCTTGAAGTTTATCTTTATATTTCTTGATATCATCCATATCATCTTTATCAATTGCTTTTCTTAATTTTTCAACTAATTCTTCAGCATCTTCTTTTTCTTTCTTATCAACTTTATCTCCAAGATCTTTAATAGCTTTTTCAGTTTGGAATACTAATTGTTCAGCTTCATTTTTAACTTCAGCTTCTTCTTTACGTTTTTCATCAGCTTCCTTATTTTCTTCAGCTTCTTTACGCATCTTTTCTACTTCTTCATCAGTTAAGTTAGTAGAAGATGTAATCGTAATAGATTGTTCTTTATTTGTACCAAGATCTTTAGCCGTAACATTAACTATACCATTAGCATCAATATCAAATTTAACTTCAATTTGTGGAACTCCTCTAGGTGCAGGTGGAATATTTCCTAATTGGAATTTACCTAAAGTTTTATTATCTGCAGCCATTGGACGTTCTCCTTGTAATACATGTACATCAACAGCAGGTTGATTATCTGCAGCTGTAGAGAACACTTCTGATTTAGAAACTGGAATAGTTGTATTTCTTGGAATTAAAGTAGTCATAACTCCACCTAATGTTTCAATACCAAGTGATAATGGTGTAACATCAAGTAAAACAATATCATTAACATCACCAGTTAAAACACCACCTTGAATAGCAGCACCCATTGCTACTACTTCATCAGGGTTAACTTCACGAGATGGTTCTTTACCTAATTCTTTAGTAATTAAATCATATACCATAGGTACACGAGTAGATCCACCTACTAAAATAACTTTATCAATATCTTTCTTAGTCATATTAGCATCTTTTAATGCTTTACGAACTGGTTCAAGAGTAGACTCTACTAAATCAGAAATTAAATCTTCAAATTTAGCACGAGTTAAAGTCATATCTAAGTGTAGAGGTTCTCCATCATCACCTTTAGCAATAAATGGTGCAGAAACTTGTGTAGATACCATACCACTTAAATCTTTCTTAGCTTTTTCAGCAGTTTCTTTCAAACGTTGCATAGCCATTTTATCTTTACTTAAATCAACACCGTTTTCTTTCTTAAATTCACTAATTAAATAATCCATAATAGCTTCATCAAAGTCGTCCCCACCTAAATGGTTATTACCATTTGTAGCTTTAACTTCAAATACACCATCACCTAATTCAAGAATAGAAACATCGAATGTTCCACCACCTAAGTCATAAACTAAAATAGTTTGACCTTCATCTTTTTCAAGACCATAAGCTAAAGCAGCAGCAGTTGGTTCATTAATAATACGTTCAACTTCTAATCCTGCAATTTTACCAGCATTCTTAGTAGCTTGACGTTGACTATCGTTAAAGTATGCAGGAACTGTAATAACTGCTTTTGTAACTTTTTCACCTAAATAACTTTCTGCATAGTCTTTAATATAACTTAAAATCATAGCTGAAATCTCTTCTGGAGTATATTCTTTTCCTTCAAGTTCAACTTTCTCACTAGTTCCCATTTTTCTCTTAATAGAACTAACTGTATTTTTATTAGTTAATGCTTGTCTTTTAGCATTTTCTCCTACTATTTTTTCACCTTTTTTAAAAGCTACTACAGATGGAGTTGTTCTACTACCTTCAGGGTTTGGAATAACCTTAGGAGCACCAGCTTCCAATACTGCAGCACATGAATTTGTTGTACCTAAATCGATACCAATAATTTTACTCATAAATCATCTCTCCTTTATTTACTATTTACTTTTACTGAAGCAGGACGTATAACCCTACCATTTAATTTATAACCTTTTAATAACACTTCTGTAACAACATCATCATCCATCTCAGGAATAGAATCAGTAATTAAAGCTTGTTCTTGACTAGGATCAAAAACTTCACCCACACGATTAATTTCTTCAACTCCAAATTTCTTTAGAATTTCCATCAAATTAGCATACATCATCTTAAATCCATCTAAGAACTTACTTACTTCATCAGTTAAATCTTGATCATCTAACTTAATTGCTCTCTCAAAATTATCAACTACATTAATTAACTCTGTAATTAAATCTTGATTAGCAAACTTTAACATATTAGAAACTTCTTCATCTTTTCTTTTACGATAATTAATAAGTTCTGCTTGTGCTAACTTAACTTTATTAACTAATTCATTATTAGTCTTTTTTAACACTTCTATTTGTTCTAATAATTTCTTATTCTCATCCTTCAACTTAGAATCATGTTTTTTTTCTTTTTTTGTTTCTTTTTTATTTTCTCCAACTCCTGAAGGAATAGGAGTCTCTTCAAGTTTTTCAACTTGTACTTCTTCTTTTTTCTCTTCTTTCATAACTACCTACCTTTCTATATTTTCTTTCATGTATTCAAGCATTGAAACAACTCTATCATATTCCATTCTTTTAGGCCCAATAATCGCAAGTGTTCCTTCTGTATTACCATTTTTAAATCTCGTTTTAATAACAGTAACATCATCATCAATCTTACTTTCACTACCAATATATACTTTAATGTTATTATCATCATCTTCTTCAATTCTATGAAGAAGTTCAGGATTCTCAAGTTTATTAAACACATTCTGAATTTTATCTATATTACTAAATTCAGGTTGTTTTAAGAACTTATTCTTTCCAACAACATTAACTTCTTGATTCGTAAAATCACTAAATACATGATAGAAGGCATTATATAGTTGCTCATGTTGTTTTACATATTTACCAATAATAGGTTTAATTTCATATTCAAGTTTTGTACTAACTTCATCAATAGGTGTACCAGCAATTAAATTATTAATTAAATTAACTGTTTTCTTAACTTCTTCAAGCGATACATCTTTTAAACGAATATTTTTATGTTCTACATGACCACGATCCGTAATAACAATTACAATCATACTATCATCATCAATCGGAACTACTTCTATTTGTTTAAGAAGATTCTCATGAGAAGTACTGCCAAGTACGACAGTAGTATAATTAGTCATATCAGAAATTACCTGTAAACTTTTTACAATAACATCTGATAAAGCAAGCTGTTGATTATGAAATACTGTTTGAAGTTTTAACATATCTTCTCCAGACATCTTTTTAGCTTCCATCAAATGATCAACATAATAACGATAACCATCCTCACTTGGAATACGTCCACTAGAAGTATGAGTCTTTTCTAATAACCCTTCATCTTCTAAAGCCATCATTTCATTTCTTACAGTTGCACTAGAACATTTCAATGTTTTAGATATACTCTTAGAACCAACTGGAACTGGATCTTTTATATATTTTTCAACAATCAGTTTTAAGATTTTACATTGTCTATCCGTTAACATATGAAACCCCTCCTACTACTAGCACTACTATTCTACGAGTGCTAATTGTATTATATGACACTCTTTAGCACTTGTCAATAAAGTATGCTAAAAAAATCAAAAAAAAGAAGCAAACGCTTCTAATAATCAGCTAATACAAATTTAAATCTTTGTTTCAAGTTAGAACTACTAAAAGTAGCACCCTTTAATATACCTCCATTACTTGTATTAGTTGTAAAATATTTACTACCATAACTAATAGAATAGTATCCATTTCCTAAAGATTTAATAGTAAAAGTTGTTTTAGTAGGTTTATTATCAGATGATTCAACTTTTATCATTGAATCATTATAATAATTACAAACATTTCTAGTCTCTGTGCTTTCTATTTTGTATCCACTTCCATTTTTATATACATGCCATATTTGACTATCATCGCCTGTAAATAAAGATGATGCTAAAACATCAGCTGACCCTTGATTTAAACTAGTTAAAACTTTATTATGTGAATCAGCTGGAAATATATAATAATTTCCTTCTGGTAATTCTTGCATTGAATCAATTTGCATACTATGATAATGAATTCCATTACTTGTTTCTTTTTCATTTGCTTGCCCTGCTGTAGTATTTCGTAAATATTCCCATTTACCATTAA